>NZ_JBQCLK010000018.1:0-120141 GCF_051966115.1 Paenibacillus sp. SAFN-117 | reverse complement strand
AGATATGGACATTATATTCGTCAATCCCCGGACAGGCAACACCGTCAGCTTTTAGGCATTATGCTTTAGCAGAAACACCACTAACATGAAAGGCTTCCATTTTGTTATCATAACGTGCTATAAAAGCAACTTTCCCCTCCGTTATTCTCATATAAGTAAAGACGGTGGCTTGGCCTCTTATTTCACCATTGTCTTCATACCATGTACCTTGTTGTTCGAGAACAATATCATGCCATTTAGCGAAGCGATTTACCGTGACTAATTTAAGGTTTGCTCGATCTAACCAGTCCGCTAAATGATGACTTCCACTAACCGACCCTTTAGGTCCGATAATTTCAACGTCTGTACGAGTCAATCCAAGTAGTGAGGGAATATCTTTTTCATTCGACTTTTCAATCCATTGTTCAGCCGTTTCAATTGTTGATGTTAGTGTTGCTCTTTCAGATTTATGTTTGAGGAACGAGGAAGAACGTTCAATAAGCTGCTGTTCATTGATGTTAAAAACGTTTAGCAAAAGCTCCCTGACCTCTTGTTTGTTAGATTCATCCATAAATAGATATGACTGAATTAAAGATTCTTTTAGAGTATAAAACTGTTCTTCAGAAATAACTTCTTCAACGGTCTTTGTTTTAATGGCTGCGTAGCTCATAATTTATTATCTCCTTCACAGGTAATTGCCTTTAAAAAATAGACTGTGGAAAATTGAACAAAATCCTCATGACTCATATCCCCTTTATAAACTAGGGAGTCGTACACCAATGGATCGAATAATTGCATAAGTTGAAGTGCTAAGAAATCGGAAGGAGCTGTATTATCAAAGTATTTGCTGTCCATTCCCTCTTCTATTACGTATTTGAAACATGCAATAATCTTTTGTTGAATAGAAGATAACTCCTCATTTTGATCTTCACTAAATACAGCCCCCATATCAGGAAAACTTGCTAATACAAATTCAAAAAAATCACTTTTATACCCTTCTCGGATAATATTTATTACTTTATATTTCGCTGTTTTGTCAGAACGAGATATAGTCTCTACGGATTTAAAAAATTGTACTATTTTGGACTTTACTATCGAGAATACTAAACTTTCTTTTGATTTAAAGTGCAGATAAAGAGTGCCTTTTGCAATATCCAAGGCCTCAGCAATATCAATCATCTTTGTATTATGGTAGCCTTTTTCTTTTATTAATTTTTCTGCTTTTTGTAAGATTAATTCGTTCCTTTGGTTGAATCTTTCTTTCATTCTGCTAGACATTTTACCCTCCGCAAAATAAATTGACCTATAGGTCATAATTGACCACAGGGTCATTTTATATTCAAATTTCTCCAATGTCAAGTTTTTGGTTAATAGCTTAAAGCTCAAAAAGAACACGTAGTTAAGAACGTAAGAATACTTTTTTCCACACAATTATCCGAATTGTGGCCTTGAGAAAAATTATTTATTCAATGTGCTTTATACACAATAATCCGATTACGTTATTTTTCTAAATAGAAATTTAAGAAATTCTTTAGCTATTGTTATCTATTGGTTAAACAATTTTCGGTAAAGTAAGGACCAGATATAACGAGAGTTCGGTAAACGTGGAAATAAGCAATGCATGAAGAGACAGCGGCGGCTATGGGCCGAGGTTTGGCCATTCTTGCAGAGCTGGTCCAGGGACGGACGTTCAGACAACGTAACAGATTGACGGAGGAAAGGGTCGGAAGCATGAAGCAAAAATTTGCACTTTTTGTATGTATTGTTGCAGTAGTACTACTGGTTAATATGGTAGGGAAAGATCAGTGGAGCCGGGTATGGGGACATGTCAAGGTTCAGACCAACGACCGCCAATTCGCAATGAATGAAATTCGGGGAGAAGCCGCCATTCTGATGGATCAGAGAACAGGCAAGGTTCTTTTCTATAAGAATGACAAGGAAAGGATGTATCCTGCCAGCACGACGAAAATATTGACCGCACTTCTTGCCCTCGAGCTGGGAGACCTGGACGAAATGGTTCAGGTTGGGGAAGAAGCGGTTCCGCACCCCGGGGAAAGCAGGGCGGGGCTTGTGCCCGGGCAGCAGTTCAAGCTGATCGATCTGCTCCATGCCCTCATGCTGCCTTCAGGCAATGACGCGGCAAGGACGATCGCCATTCATATTGCGGGCAAAGTAAGCGGCCGCGAGGATATGGAGCCTGACGAGGCAATAGACTACTTCGCCCAGCTTATGAATAAAAGAGCGAAGCAAGCGGGGGCGAAGCAGTCCCATTTTGTCAATCCTCACGGTTTGCATGATGAGAATCACTATACAACCGCCCGCGATCTGATGATGATCGCCAGTGAAGCGATTAAGAACGAGCAGTTCCGGAAAATTGTCAATACGGGGCAATATACCGCATACAGCAAGGGTAGAAACCATGCAGATACGCTAAGCTTTACCAACACCAATCAATTACTTCAAAGAAACAGCGGCTACTATTTCGAAGGGGCGGACGGCATTAAAACCGGGTTTACGGATCAGGCCGGTTATTGTTTAGTATCCTCGGCTACCCGTTATAATGCCGGATTGATCGCTATCGTGCTCAAATCTACGAATGATGAAGTCTGGCGGGATTCCAACCATCTGCTCGAGTACGGATTCAAGGCTCTGTCCCAATAAGATTCAACCGTTCTTATGTAAATGAAGCAACATCCGATACTGTGCATACGGATACTGATCTCGCGTACTTGTGAAGAATGCTGCATCTTTTTGTAACGGGCCAATCGAAAATAGTTTCTGGACAGGGCTTTCCGCGTATAGGATAATTAAATAGAATTCAATTGATTTTCGGAGAAAGCGGGAAGACGCGATCGGAAAGGAGAAGGAAGGAACGCTTCTTTTCTTCGCAGGACGGTTGGCAGGAACTCTTAATCGTCCCAACTGAAAATCTTGAATGATCTATTACGCAGGGGGCTTGATGAAAACGATGAAACAAGTTAAATGGAAAAAGGTTGCGGCCGGTACTGTGCTTGCTATTAGCTTAAGCCTTCCAGTGAATGTGATGGCGGCTCCGGTTCCCGTTGCTAGTGTGACAGTTGAGGCGGCCATTGCGGATTTGGTGCCTCTCAGAGCCGTTGCAGAATCGATCGGTGCCCAAGTATCCTGGAATCAGGAAACTTATCAGGCGGAAGTGCGCCGGGGAACCCAGTCGCTTACGGTGACCATCGGCGAACAGAAGGCAATCGTGAACGGTGCGGAAGTGCATATGGACAAAGCGGCAGAACTGGTCAATGAAACGACGATGGTTCCGCTGGATGTCATTAGTCAGGCTTTCCAGGCCGAGCTCGAATGGAATGACGAAACCGGCCTTACGATTGACAGCAATGATCTTATCTCTATTAGCGGTTATCTAATGAGCCTTGTCCAGAATGGGCAAATTTCCGAAATCCCCTCTTACATGAGCGTCCCATTGCAGAAGGCCATGCAGCCGGAGTTGATTGCGGCTATTAATGCGCAATTAACTGCAATGTACGGCACTATTGAACAGTTGGCCGGCGTACAGCGGGAAGATAATGCTGTGCACAACAATGTGAAATTGACCTATATGACGGACAGACAGCTTCCTCTTGAAATAACGCTGCGATTCGATCAGAATCAGAAGCTGGATGATGTTTACATTCCTTACTTGTCGGCGGGCGGTTATGAGAAGCCGGATTATGACGATTCGAGCGCCTACACAGAGAAAGAGGTAGTTATTGGCGAAGGGCAGTTTAAATTACCGGGCACCCTGACGCTTCCTGCAGGCGAAGGCCCGTTCCCGGTTGTTGTACTGGTTCATGGTTCGGGTCAGAACGATCGTGACGAAGCGGTAGGAGCCTATAAGCCTTTCCGTGATATTGCGGTCGGTCTGGCCGCGCAGGATGTAGCCGTGCTCCGATATGAGAAGCGGACTCGGGAATATCCTTACCAATCCATGTCCATCCCGAATTTCACCGTTAAAGAGGAAACGGTCGATGACGCTCTGGAAGCAGTGAAGTATCTGCTTAAGGAAGACAAGATCGATTCCGAACGGATTTATCTGGCCGGGCATAGTCAAGGCGCCATGCTCGTTCCCCGGATGATCGAGGCGGATGAAGAAGGCCATATTGCCGGCGCCGCCGTTATTTCCGGACCTTCTACTCCTCTGGAGGATATTCTGCTGTGGCAATTCGAGAATCAATTGGACAATGCCAAGAAAGCCCAGGCTCCTGCAGAACAGATTGCGCAGCTGGAGCAGCAGATTGCATTGTTTAAGGAGGATTTGAAGGCGATCAAGGATCCGGCGGTGCAGACCCAACCGGATAATTTCTCCTTCGGAAACTTTGCCTGGTGGAAGGACTTCAGCAACTACTACGGCGGAGAAATCGCCAAGGAACAATCGGTTCCGCTGGTCATTATGCAGGGGGAGAACGATATCCAGGTGCCTGCTAAAGAGCTGGATGGCTGGAAAGAAGCGCTAACCGCACGCAGCGATGTGACCTACAAGCTTTATCCGAAGATGAACCACTTCCTGATCGAGGTAGACCAGCCGTCTACCGGAATGGAATATTCGGTTCCGGGTAACGTATCCAAGCAGCTCATAGACGATTTGGCGGAATGGATTAAGAATAATTAAACTCATTGGCCGGGGGAAACCCCGGCTTTTTCTTTTCCGGCACGGATATCTAGTGGATTTATTTGTGGGTGTTTTACCTGTTCTTATATTTCATCGGTAGAACGCGCCTGTCCAAAGGACGGCGATAGCCGTTTATCCTTGTGCGAGTTTGCTCTGACGCGTCTAACTGGATTTATACAGCTAGTTTGCTTTTCTAGAGCGAAAGACGGTAACTACCTTGAAAATCCGTCTATTTTACCGTCTGCAGGCATCGTTGCAAGCGGAGCGGCACGTCTAACTGTATTTTGTACAGGTAGATTCAAGCGAATGGGCGAAAATGATCAAACTAACTGGATAAACTACAGTTAAAATGGGCAACTTTGGGCGAAACGGCTGTTTTGGCGCAAACTAGCTGTAGGTTTTCCAGTTAGTTTCCATATTTCTTCCGAATATAGAAATCTAACTGTATGAAATCCATCTAGTCTTCAAATTTCACACTATTGAAGCAATTCAACTCTATTCTACCTTGATAATCCATCCATTTTCATCATCTGATGGTGCCGCGGTCAGCGGCATGGGGGTCTAGCTGCAAAATGCAGCTAGTTTGTGCAAAAAGGCGATTTCAGCAAAAAACCTCGATTCTAAATGTAGTTTTTCCATTTATTTCAATAGCCTTCCACCATTCGCTCGAATTTACCTACATAAAATACAGTTAAATGTTTACCAAACGAAGGGATGGCGACCGACCGGCCATGAATATATGTGGGTCCCGCTGGTTCGGCCGCGTTCAGAAGAATTAGACCCCGTCTCAGTCGGGGGCGAAGGAGCTACGAAGGTTGCAGCTTAGCGGCTTTTTCCCGAATAAAACAAACGGCCAACGCCTCACAAGGCACTGACCGTAATCAGACATATCCGGTTTCTCTGCAAGGACTTAAATCAGATCCAGGCGCGAGAAACGATGACCAAGAGTATGAAGAGAACCAGAATAACTCCGGTGCTGGTCCAGAGTCCACCTGCAGGATGTCCCATGTTCAAGTCCCCCTTTCTCTTCCATCTGGTCCTATTTTATGCGATCGCGAGAAGGGAGGTCACGAGGGCATCATGAAATGTGCGAATGCCTCTATTGTCTACGGTTAACCGATCAGCCGAAGCAGAATCATACCGCAGAAAGCGCAAATAATTCCCGCCGTTTCCTGGCGGTTGAATTTCTCCTTCAGAAACAATCTGGCATAGAACAGAATAATCAGGACATTCATCGCTACGACCGCCGATACGAGCCCGGTGACTCCAAGCTTGAACGCGGGAAGCAGGAGCAGCATTCCGGATATGTTGCTGACTCCGACGACGAGTCCCCAGAGAATAGTTTTCGAGAAAGACCAATTTGGTTTAGTGTCGGGCGAATTACCGGGTTCCTTCTGTGCTTCATCAGAGCTCCTTTTGTTCCGTCCCCATAGCCAAGAAATAAAGAACAAAACCATCCCTGTCGCATACATAATGACTAGTGTGGGAATGGTCTCACCGCCCCATAATACGGCCTGCTTGGAGGCGACGTCGGTTAACCCGAAAGAAATAAGAGTAATGATTCCCCACTGAAGCCCCTTCAAATTCGAGAACGAGAGATCACTGGAATAACGGATCAAGATGATGCCGCAAATAATGACAAGAAAAGCGGCCCCTTGCCCCCACGTAAGTGCTTCCCCCCACAAACCGTAAGCGAGAATAACGACGACAACCGGAGGAAGACCGGCCATAATCGCAATTAAAGAGGCTTTGCCGACCGCAAAACCTTTATACATGGCCGCATTGGCCGTAAAGGAAAATACCCCCATGAAGAGTCCAACCCAGACTCCGGGAGTCCATTCCGGCTGAACGATGAAATTAAGTCCGACCCCAATGAGCGTTCCGGACAAATAAACGGCGAATAAAAGCAAATTGCGATCCAACGGCTTCTGGGAAGACCATTGATACAGAATTCCTCTTAGCCCAAAGCATAGACAGGCTAAACCAGCATAAACAAGCCACATTGTACTACTCAGATCCTTTCTGTCATTCTATCAGGCTGTGCCAAGTCACTCTAACCACTATAGGCAGACTCACGAATTCCGTCAAGGAGGGAATCTTTATGCCGGAGAACCGGCGAGAAGAAAACCGGCCCCCCCATTTCAGCATTGATCTGTTAAAAAAGCGCTGGCTCTGCCGGCAAAGGAGCATCATCTCTCATCCTGAAAGCGGGAGAGTTCCGGAATTTAGTATTCATGACAAAAGGACGGGATTCTAGTAAAATGAGGTGGACAGCTTAGTGCAGCCAACCTTAATCGCTAAACTTTGAAAAATTTGATTGTCTATCGGGAGGGTTTAAGAATGAGTGCGGAACAGCAAGCGGGTTATTTCGGTTCATTCGGGGGCAGCTTTATTCCTCCGGATTTGCAGCAGGCCATGGATTACTTGGCGGAGCAGTTCGAGAAATATAAGAATGACCCCGAGTTTATTGAGGAGTACAAGTATTATTTGAAGGAATATGTCGGCCGGGAAAACCCTCTCACGTATGCCAAGCATTTGACCGAGAAGCTCGGCGGGGCCAAAATTTATTTGAAGAGGGAAGATTTAAACCATACCGGTTCTCATAAAATCAACAACGTGCTGGGTCAAATCCTGCTGGCGAAGCGGATGGGGGCCAAACGGGTCATTGCCGAAACAGGAGCGGGACAGCATGGAGTGGCTACCGCCACGGTCTGTGCCATGTTCGGAATGGAATGCGTTATTTATATGGGAGCCGAGGACACCCGCCGTCAGGCGCTGAATGTATTCCGTATGGAGCTGCTGGGGGCCAAGGTAGTACCGGTCAACAAAGGGCAGGGAAGGCTGAAGGACGCGGTTGATGAGGCTCTGGAAGACCTGGTGGCCAATTACAAGAATACGTTCTATTTGCTCGGATCCGCCGTAGGGCCTCATCCGTTTCCAACGATGGTGAAGCATTTCCAATCGATTATCAGCGAGGAATCGAAGAGGCAGATTATGGAGAAAGAAGGCCGCTTGCCGAATGCGGTCATCGCTTGTATGGGAGGAGGAAGCAACGGCATCGGTTCGTTCGCGCATTATATTGATGAGCCGTCCGTCCGGTTAATCGGAGTGGAGCCCGATCAAGCCCCGACCCTGACGCAAGGCGTGCCGGGAATGTTGCATGGATTTAAATGTCTCGTTCTGCTCGATGAGAACGGCGAACCGCGGAAAACTTACTCCATCGCCGCCGGTCTGGATTATCCGGGAATTGGACCGGAGCACAGCTATTTGAAAGAATCCGGCCGCGCCGAATACTATACCGTTACCAACGAGGAAGTGCTTGATGCTTTCCAGGTGCTCTCCCGCACCGAAGGAATTATACCGGCCCTGGAAAGTGCTCACGCGGTTGCTTATGCCCTGAAATTGGCCCCGACCCTGGATAAGGATCAATTATTGATCGTTAACTTGTCCGGCCGTGGAGACAAGGATGTCGAGCAGGTATTCGAAATGCTTAATAAATAAAAAAGAGAAGGAACGGGGGATGATATTCCCTCGTTCCTTATTCGTAAATCATTCGGATCGTCATGCCCCCGTCAATGATCAGGTTCTGGCCGGTAATAAAACCGGACTGCGGCCCGGTCAAATAAAGGCAGGCTTCGGCAATATCGTCCGGGGTGCCGACTCGGCCTACCGGATGCTGCTTTTTGTCCCGCTCACTATGCTGTGGCAGGGTGGTACGCGAGGATAACTGCCAGTCGCATGTTTCGATCCAACCCGGGCTGACGGCATTCACCCGGATCCCATAAGGCCCCAGACTGACGGCCATGGAATGGGTCAGAGCCAGCAGTCCTCCCTTGGATGCGGAGTAGGCTTCCGTATCCGGCTCAGACATGAGCGCCCTCGTTGACGCAATATGCAGAATGCTGCCTCCTCCCTGTGTTCTCATCACCTGTGCGGCTTGCTGTGAACAGAGGAAGGCACCACGCAAATTGACGGCTATGACGCGGTCGAAATCGTCGGCAGACAGCTCCATCATCGGCGCATTGCAGCTGATTCCGGCGTTATTCACCAGTACGTCAATTCGCCCGTATTCTTCCATCGTCAGGCGAAACCAGCGCTTGACCGCTTCTTCATCGGCGATATCGACGCACATGAACATGGCCTGCCCGCCGATCTGCCGGATTTCCCGAATGACTTCGAATCCGGCTTCTTTGTCTATGTCGGCTATGGAAACCAAATATCCGCAGGAAGCAAATTTCCAGGCAACGGCCCTTCCGATTCCTTGTCCTCCTCCTGTTATCATGACCACTCGGTTCATATTGACCCTCCTTCTTGCAGCTTGACGGTACCGTACCGAAAGCATTAAAATGGGACAAACTTTCTAATTGGCATAAAAAGCTACCTTTAAAACCGGGTTATTCGTCTTCGAAGAGGCTCCGTTAGGAGCTTTTTTTATATTTCATCGGTAAAGGCACCCGTCCTAAGGACGGCGATTGCCGTTTATCCTTGGTGGGGTCATTTCATTATACGGAAAGCTAGAGAAATATGGAAATGTTCGTTGCTTTTTCGATAAAGGTTCGAATACTATAGAACTAGTACATAAGATAATAGGAAACGTAAGATGCATCAATCATTCAGCTCGGGCTGAACACAAGCCGAACTTGCATCATGGACGGTAGGAAGATACATTTCGTCGGCTTGCGAAAGGAGGCAGGACATGGGTTCACCGAGAGGAAACCGGCCGAACAGGCCCATTACCTATCTGATCGGATGGAGAAAAGGCAGGATTGAATATGATCCGGCGGGGAAGGGGAGCAAGGACCACGGACATTCGGGTTCGAAACCGGGCTCCAGAGCCGGAATCCCCACATATCCCGCAGAACGTCCTACCTTAACGGGAATAGCCGGTTTGCTGTGGAAAAGGCTGCCTTTCGTTCCGTTGAAGGCCGCTGAAGTGCTGCTGTGGGCACTGCCTGCTGTCAGTTTTGCCATGATTATTTGGCTCGTGCATTCGCTGATTCATATAGGGAAGGGGTGACCGGCATTGTACACTACGTGGGCGATTTTTGCCGGAGTCGTTGGATTGATAGTGACTGGAGCGGCCGTTTTTACAGTGTGGCATGTCTATTTTGCGGCACAGCAGGATGCGGACAGGCAGGGAAAGCCTGCGCCCGGACACTCACTGGAATCGAGAGTAAGCTCCTACTTTTTGCAATGGACCGTGCTTGATTATGTAATGCTCGGGTTGATCGTAACCGGCCTGCTGTTTCTATTTGTCGATTTATTGGCGGTAATGCGCAATCCCGGCCGATTTCCGTATCATCATCATGCTTACCTGATGGTGGGCTTTGTGTTCAGCTTTCTGGGCACGCTGTTCATGGTCGTTCGTCTTGCCTTGACCTTACAGAGTATACGTCCTTCTGCGACGGGGGAAGAGCATCATGATCAGCCAGAGCAGACTGACCCCGCCGAACAAGGGATACAGAACGGATAGCAGCTTGCTGAATCCGATTTGGCTGACCAGATAGCTGACAGCAAGAATAAGGACGATCCCTTGAGTCCGGGAGATTCGGGTCCGCTGCTCTAACTGGAGAGTGAGTCCGTATGCATCCGCAATAAAAGTGGTGAAGATTTCTCCGAAAATAACGAAAACATACAGCAATTGAATGACGGGGCCCAGGTGGCGGATAATTTGTCCCATAGGAATTTCGAACTGAGCTATATCCGGCATCCGTGCGGCCAATGCGATATGAGCGGCCAAGAGCATTACCCCGATGCCGATCCCTCCGATAAGCCCTCCCCAGAACAGGACCGAACGGTCCCGAATGGCTGAGCCAAGCGGTACCAGAACCGCTTGCGCCATAGCCAAATTGAATGCGCTATATAGGAAAGGGGAGAACCATACCCTCCATGCGGAAGAGTCGGTGGACAACTGCAGCCATTGGCCGGCGTTAGGCAAGCTCAGGGTTGACCAGACGACAATGACCGAGAAGATCATCATAACAGGAACAACGATAGAGTTAACGACCAATATCCCCTGAATACCCCGGGTCAGTACCAGGTAAGAGAAGATGATCGTCAGAAGGAGTCCCGCCTGATAGGACATGTTCAGTTGTTCCTTGAACAGGGAACCGGCTCCGGCCAGCATAATCGTCGTCACGCCGAAGAGTACGATCATGGTAAACAGACTGACATAATTTCCGATTCGCTCCCCGAACAATATCCGATTGAGATCCTCATAAGACTGTGCTTCCAATCTATGGGCCATCAGCATAATTTTAATCCCGATCCATGTGAAGAACAGACAGGAGAGGCCGATGGTGAATGCGGCAGCAGAACCGTACCGGGTATAGAACTGCAAAATTTCCTGTCCGGTAGCAAACCCGGCTCCGACAACGGTTCCGATGTAGGTAAAGGCAACCTGCATAATCTTCCCTGTCCTGCGCATAAAAATAAAGCCCCCTTGTCCACACCATTAATATAAGGTATGTCCAAGAGGGAGCGGGCATGACTATTGGATTGCAGACTATCTCTTGTTTCCGCCAGCCTATTGCTTCTGGGCATCATCGAACAATTTGATCGACTGGATTTTCCCTGTTTTGGAATCGATGTCGAGCCTGAGCACGGTAGCTTCATTAGAATAAGCCATGACGTAGTTGGTGGTCGTATCCGGCTCGCCCAGAGCCTTGATGGCATCGGCTGCTTTCTGTCCGAGCTTCAAACCGTTCAGACCCGGGTCGATATCGATCGAATCAATGCTGACAAATTCAACCTTGTCGGAACGATTGATTCCTACGGTAAAATCCGAATAATCCAACACCGTGATGGGATCGGTCGGATCATCCATAACAAATTCGTTGTCAGGTTCTCCAAACTTGTCCAGGACGGTCTGCCTGCTATCCGAGATGGACAGTCCCATCAGCAACGGTCTTTCGCTGCTGTAGGCTTCTATTTCGGGCTTGTTCCGATCAGGCGTCATCGATTGGGCCGTTCCGGAAGGAGGTTCGCCCTCCTGTGGTACGAAGACAGGAGTGCCGTTAACCGGTGCCCCCTCTCGGGATTCGAAAGGGGAAGGGGCGGGCTGGGACTCATTCAGCTTGTCGTTCATTGACGAAGGAGACGGGGCCGGTTGAGCTTCCTTGCCGCCGCTTTGGCAGGCAGTGAGAGCGGCGGCAGCGGCACAGGCCAGTCCAACCAGGGCGACCCTTCTAATAAAGGGGTACATGATTTTTCTAGTCCTTTCAATTGTACTGTAATAAGATACGTTCCATTCTTTTCTATACTTATATAGACAACTTAAACGCGTCGAAAGTTTCACTTTTTTTGTAAAAAAACAAAAAAAGTTGTCTCTTGATCAAGACGGACCGGCTGTGATAAGTTTTTAATCAAACCATATGCAAAGGATGCTGTTTCTTCTTCCGTTATGACTATGCCAGTAATGGGAGTGAAGGTCGGCTTAAATGGGAAGTAGCATTTTGTGTCAAGTTGGGGAGGCTGAGTTTTGTTATGGAACGGTTAAAACAACAAATACGCGAGCATGGAAAAATTTTATCGGATAAGGTTCTTAAGCTGGATGCCTTGCTGAATCACCAAGTGGAGCCTTCTCTTATTATGGAAATGGGGCAAGAATTTGCACGAAGATTTCAGGGGGATAACATTACGAAAGTGATCACAGTGGAATCTTCCGGGATCCCGGTTGCTTTCGCAACGGCTTGTCATCTTGGGGTTCCCATGGTTTTCGCCAAGCGCAAGAAGACGCTGACGACCGATGAGGATTGTTATATGGAACGGGTTCCTTCCTTCACCAAAGGAATTGTAACGGATATAATGGTATCCAAATCGTTCCTGTCTCCGCAAGACCGGCTGCTCTTCATTGATGATATTATTGCAAATGGGGATGCAGCCCGAGGCTTGATTCGGATTATCGAGCGGGCCGGAAGCCAATTGGCAGGAATGGGGATTGTCGTAGAGAAGTCCTTTCAGAAAGGGGCGCAAACGATCAGGGAACAGGGAATCCGCTTGGAATCTCTGGTCAACATAACCGGATTAACGGATGGGATCATTCACTTCGATTCCTGATTTTGCAAGAATCTGCCGAGCGGGATTAGGCAGGTGGATTTTGACAGACGTTCTTTACCTTCCCAACCTTGTTGTTTTTCGTTATAATTAAATCAGACTATAGAGAGAGGAGGCATTTCTATGGGGAAAGAGAACGTGCCGGTGGACTATTTCAAGACGAAGCTGAGGGAAGCCAAAGTTCATTTTGAACGTGCCCTGGACTGCAAGCATACAGAATTCGACGACTTGTATCCCTATATGATAGAGCATCCCCAATTCTTCTGGTACAAACGCTATGTAGCTTGGTCGGAATTGTTGACGATCGTTAAGCTGTGCGGTGAACTCGAGGTTAATTGGAAAGAGCAATTTACTCCTCAACAGATCAATTACATTGAGTCAAGAGTGATGTCCGGAACAGTGTTGGATTGCTGGTATGAGTCGAAAGAGCATGTCGGTTGACAGCCCTCGGATAACGAATCGGATACGACCTAAAAGCGGCTTCGCTTTTAGGTCTTTATATTACTATCCGCAGCATGCGGATCACAGCTCATGAGGCAAAATGTTCATGCTCTCGATATGCTTCCTTGTTTCTGGAGTTCCTAACTGATGCAGCATTTGATAAATTTGCTGCAGGTTGGCATCATACCATTCATTTTCTTTATCATGGGAATATTCGCGGAAAGGGATGACGGCTCTGGCGGCAGTACTGATTTCCGAAGCGGATGTATCTTCGAATAATTCCTGCAGCTTGTCCAATTCATCATCGGTTGCCTGAATAACGAACTCGTAATTCAAGGCTTGCTGATCCTGCAGAATCTCGCCGGGGGCGACCGCTACATAGTATGTTTTTTTCTCCACGGGTGTCGCTCTCCTTCCATAAACCGAATCTTTACAGAGCTTCTCTCGGTCAATTACTTTGTATAAATAGAGCAAAAAAACCAACCTTATATCCTATATTGCCCCGAAGAAACCATGTTATGTATGTCCGTTGGCCATAACTACATGAATTAGCTTACTATGGATATAAAGAAGATCAAGAGGCCTGGCCAAAAGGCCGTGAATAGAAAACAAATCGGGAGCATTTGGTATTATACCAAGGGCAACGAATTAATACGGCATGAAGAGATGAATAACAGGAGCAATAAATTAAGTCGGGAGGCGATAAATATGATTTCGGATGAAGAACTGGATCGTTATCGGTTGGATGGAACGAGGGTAAGGGTGGTCAGAGATGCGGACCCTGCCAACGATGTAAGAGGCTTCGTTATGGCCTGGGACGATAAAACGGTACTAATCCGCAAAATGAACCGGAAAGTCATCAAATTGGACCGAAATTATATATACCAACCGTACAATGAGGAGCGGAAGCTGCCGGAATGACGATCATTAGCGGAGTAAATGAAGCATTCGTCGAGCAGAACGGCAGTCCCTATCTTCTGATCACATCGGAAAAATCGCTGTATACTTTAAATTCCTCCATCTGGGGAGGAGGATTCTCCGAATGCCGGTATCTGATAAATCGGCAGGTGAGCAAAAATTACTGCTGTGACGACCCAGTATTGGAGATGGAGCAATTTCTGCAGGGCGCAGGTCTTGCCCCCGCGGAGACGGCCGGAATGCTGACAGCGGCCCGGGTAGCGGATGCGGGACGTTGCGAGGCGGAGGACTCCGGAATCCGGGTAAGCACCATAGTTACCGCAGGGCTGAGCAATCCGGCAAGAGCAGGTTCCAGACGGGAAAGGCAATCGTTATTCCCCGGCACGATTAACACGATTGTCATAGTGGAAGCCGCAATGACCGATTCGGCCATGGTCAATGCGGTAATAACGGCAACAGAAGCCAAGACAGCTGCTCTACAGGACTTGCGCGTACAAGCGGGTGACGGGGAAGGAACGGCAACCGGAACGACGACGGATGCCATCATCATCGCGGCGACCCAGACGGGGCGTGCGTGCCAATATGCCGGTACGGCCACCTTGCTCGGGCATATGATCGGCCGTACGGTATATGAGGCTGCGTATTCATCGGCCCAGCGTAATTTGAATTATTGGCGGGAGAGAAACGCCGGCCAATAATGAAACGGCAGCTATTGGCCGATTAAGGCTGCTAGATACGGGAATGGACATAGTTCCCGGCAAGAATGCTGATCTCAGCCTTCACCATGCTGCGGGACAAGGTCAGGCTGCCTCTGTTCTCCCGGCAGATGTATTTACAGCGTATGCCTTGGGCATCCTTCACTTCGCTATATATCCGGATGCCCGCTGATCTCAGCCGCTGCTTGAGCTGGACGAGATCAATCTGAATCATCTCGAGCATCCTCTGCATGACGACAATGTTCGGAAGGCAGAGCCTATGCGGTGAAGCCGATGAATTCTGCATCCGGTCCATATCCCGCCTGATCATGGTCAACAGAACAGGCAGTAACACAGCTTCCTTGACCAAATCGGATTCTTCCATCGTAATATGCTGCGGCTTGCGGACTAATGTATTTGTCGTCATAATAGCGAACCTCCGTTCGTATATTTGTTTTTATTGTAATGGAAAAAATCGTAAAACGCAAGTCAATTTTGGGATTTATTTGAATATATATAGTAGGTTAAATTTTTTTTAAAAAAAGGTTTGACAACCTATAAGCAGTCATGGTATATTACTTCTTGTCGCCGCAATAATTACTTAAGACGAAGCAGATAGCCGGCAGACACCATTCGCGGTCGTGGCGGAATTGGCAGACGCGCACGGTTCAGGTCCGTGTGGGCTTACCCCCGTGGAGGTTCGAGTCCTCTCGACCGCACCATTACATAATCTACGAGGGCACCCCTAATTGGGGTGCTTTATTGCATAGATTTCCTATATTCATAGCCCGAAAGGACGAAAGCGAACATGATTCAGTACAAACATAAGGTAGCCGGCTACCTCGTTCCCTCTTTGGAAGGAATGGAGGAGGCTGCGATTGCCGGAATGTTGGAATATCCGCCGAATCCGGACATGGGAGACTTGTCGCTGCCATGCTTCAAGCTGAGCAAGGTGCTGCGCAAGGCTCCTCAAGCGATTGCTGAAGACCTTAAGGCCAAGCTGGAGCAGGCTGATTGGCTGGAGAAGGTTGAAGCGGTATCGGGATATTGCAACTTATATTTGAAGAAAGATAGTTTTGTTCAAGATCAGTTGGCCTCCGTACTCTCCTTGAGACAGCAATTCGGTTCCCAGAACCTGGGCCAGGGCCGGACGATTGTCATCGATTATTCCTCTCCCAATATCGCCAAGCCGTTTCACGTCGGACATCTGCGCACGACAATTATCGGCAATGCGCTCTATAAAATTTTCTCATTCCTCGGGTACAATGTAGTTCGGGTCAACCATCTCGGAGATTGGGGAACCCAGTTCGGCAAGCTGATTGTCGCTTATAAGGAATGGGGCCAGGCGGAAACCATCGAGCAGGAAGGAATCAGCGAGCTTCTGAGGCTTTACGTCAAATTTCACGATGAAGCGGAAACTCATCCTGAACTGGAGGATAGAGCCCGCGGCTGGTTTGTCAAGCTGGAGCAGGGGGATGAAGAAGCGATCCGGCTGTGGAAATGGTTTGTCGAGATCAGCCTGAATGAATTCAACAAGATTTATGATTTGTTGGGGGTCAGCTTCGATTCCTATGCGGGAGAAAGCTTCTACAATGATAAGATGGCCGCGGTCGTTCAGGAGCTGAAAGACAAGCAGCTTCTGGAAGAAGACGACGGAGCGATGCTTGTACGTCTGGACGACTATAATATGCCCCCGGCTTTAATTATCAAGAAAGACGGAGGCACCCTGTACCATACAAGGGATATTACAGCGGCCCTGTACCGGAAGAACACCTACGATTTCGAGAAGGCGATCTATGTCGTCGATGCGGGGCAGAGCCTTCATTTCAAGCAAACGTTTAAGGTTATTGAACTGATGGGTTACGATTGGGCAGAGGATCTGGTGCATGTCGCTTTCGGCAAGGTAAGCCTGGAAGGAGCCAAGCTCTCCACGCGTAAGGGCAACGTTGTCATGCTTGAGGACCTGCTTACACAATCGATCTCCAAAATTCGGGAAATTATCGAAAGCAAAAATCCGGACATGAAAAATAAAGATGAGGTGGCCCGTCAGGTTGGCGTTGGTGCCATTATCTTTAACGATTTGAGCACAAATCGGATTAAAGATATCGTCTTCTCTTGGGAAGAAGCTCTCAATTTCGATGGGGAGACCGGACCGTATGTGCAGTATACCCATGCCCGCTGCTGCAGCGTCCTGCGCAAAGCCAACGATGGCCAATCGACAGAGCTTCCGGACGGAGGCGCATCGTTCGATGCTTCGCTGTTGCTGAACGAGGAAGCCTATGCGGCAGCAAAGCAGATAGCACTGTTCACGGAGACGGTAGAGCAGGCCATGGTCAAGATGGAGCCTTCGATCATCAGCCGTTATCTGGTCGATTTGGCTCAGAGCTTCAACCGCTTCTACCATAACTGCCCTATTCTTGTGGATGATGAAGAGCAGCGCAAAGCAAGATTGGCACTGGTTAAGAGCGTGCAGATTACGCTTCAAAACGGCCTGGCCCTGATCGGCTTGGAATCGCCTGAGAAAATCTGATAATTGTTAGACCGCCCTCTGGGCGGTTTTTTAAATGCCAGATGTTTACAATATTTAGGGGCCGATTTCGTTACTGGCACCAAAGACGAGCAAAAATGCAGGTCATTTTGCGTAATTCCGGTAATTCTCGGGAAAGACGAGCAAAAGTACAGGTCTTTTTCCGCAAAACGCTGAAAATCCGCAAAATGGCTGAATTTACCTGCACAATTGCACGTCTTTTGCTGTTTTTGGCTTAAATCGTTCCGAAGACCTGCACTTTTGCAGGTCCTTGAGCGCCTCGTCCTCATTCATTGACCTTTAAATCTAAAAAGTTAGGAAAGGTACGGTCTGCTGTTGATAGCGAGTTTTGAATAAACTTTATTTAGAAGAGATAATATTAAATCTGGTAACTTTACGGAATTTTAATGAGTAGTGCCGTTATGAGATATAGTTTTAAGAAGTGCGAACCTATAGCTCACATGCAAACCCCGGGAAACTCGCACCGACGTAACGACGCGGGTTTTTGGCATTTTTGCAGATTTTGTTGGCAGTATGAACCTCGCAAAATGGAGATTCGCACTTTTAACTGTTTGAGCCCTTGTGGTATGCTGGATTTGGCAGCACCCTGTCGCACTCTACGCGAGTGCGTGGATTGAAATATAGATTAATCCTCCGTTTCGATTTTGAGTTCTTGGTCGCACTCTACGCGAGTGCGTGGATTGAAATCGCTGTTAGCGATTGCCTCCGTCGCCTTACGAGTAGGTCGCACTCTACGCGAGTGCGTGGATTGAAATACCTTAGCGCCATCGTTAACGAGGACGAGCGAGCCCGGTCGCACTCTACGCGAGTGCGTGGATTGAAATGTGATGGTTACGCCCTGCCGGACCAAATCGAAAAGTCGCACTCTACGCGAGTGCGTGGATTGAAATGAAGCTGGCCGCGATATCCACTCGACAACCGCCGCGTGTCGCACTCTACGCGAGTGCGTGGATTGAAATAAGGCGGCCCTCGCGCTTACTATTGCCCCTCTTGTGTCGCACTCTACGCGAGTGCGTGGATTGAAATTATCATATCCTACACACTCCTCATAAAAAATGTAATAAGTCGCACTCTACGCGAGTGCGTGGATTGAAATCGGATCCGCAGTGGATTCCAGTTCGGGCAGCTGAGTCGCACTCTACGCGAGTGCGTGGATTGAAATCTCTATCAGCAAGTATCATGGCGAGATTACATTTGGTCGCACTCTACGCGAGTGCGTGGATTGAAATATGAAGAACTCAACGATTCCCTATCAGCAGTTCAGTCGCACTCTACGCGAGTGCGTGGATTGAAATTCGGGGAGCCAGTGCCCAGGATATCCAGCAGTACAAGGTCGCACTCTACGCGAGTGCGTGGATTGAAATCGGGGTCAGGTGTATAATCTGATCCAGGATGCAGTAGGTCGCACTCTACGCGAGTGCGTGGATTGAAATACTCATTACGTACAAACCACCGTAAAAACAATAAAGTCGCACTCTACGCGAGTGCGTGGATTGAAATACTCGGCCCGCGACCATGAACGCCAACGGGATGGCGTCGCACTCTACGCGAGTGCGTGGATTGAAATTCTCATTGGAGGTTTTATATCGGTCTCAGGTATGAGTCGCACTCTACGCGAGTGCGTGGATTGAAATTTGTTGCCGTCCTTATGGTTAACGATAGGAAGGTGTCGCACTCTACGCGAGTGCGTGGATTGAAATTTTGCTAGAGTTCGCCCGAACCAGAATCCTAAAGTGTCGCACTCTACGCGAGTGCGTGGATTGAAATTGATACGTACCACAATTTAGGAATGAATGCACTCGTCGCACTCTACGCGAGTGCGTGGATTGAAATAATCGGATTTAGGAAGCAGCAGCCTAAATGGATGTCGCACTCTATGCGAGTACGTGGATTGAAATGGTCTCCTTCTTAGGCTTTTCCGGCTCCCCTGCTGGAGGTCGCACTCTACGCGAGTGCGTGGATTGAAATCACTTGACCGGATTTAATATACTTAACCGCGCTTATCGTCGCACTCAACGTAAGTGCGTGGACCAAATCAATTGCCCGTTATTCGTTGTTACACGTCGCTCAGCATACCGGAGCGTAGAATCGAATCACATATTAGGAGACTGCAAATAGCAGTGCTCCTTTTTGGCTTCTCTTTGATTAAGATGCAGAGAAAAGGGGAATGCTGGTGACTGAAAGGGGCGGGAGATGCTGCCCTCTGGACGGCAAGCTGACGATCCATTGGAGGAAAGAAGGAGTGCCATGGTGAAATCGGATGAACTGGTTAAATACATTACCCAGCAAGTAGTTACTTATATCGACACCCCGCGTGAAATCAGACGGGAAAGGAAGCAGCAAAGGAAACAGGCGAAATCTATGGAGGGGTGGACGGTTCGCTGGTTCGGGCTGATTCCTGTTTCTCTCCGGATGTATTATGATCAGCGCAAACGTAAAAAGTAAAAAGCTCTGCACCGCTTGTCGCGGGCAGAGCTTTTTTTCTCATTCCTGCGGCTGTTGAAACCATTGACCCGTTTGCTGAAGCTGTTCAAACATGAAATAACGGGGGCCATCCTGATCCAGAGCCGCATACAGCGAGCCGTCATTCCAGAGGTGAACTCCGGTTACCGCATAAGGATTGTAGACCTTACCGGCAAACAACCGTGCGGTATAAGTAACTTGATTCATGGAGGACAGCTTGAAGAAGGCATTCTCTGCATTCAGGTCCTCAACAGGTTTTCCCGTTAGCCAATAGGCATGCTCGAAAGGGTCGAATTCGGGCATTTCCAAGGATTGTACTTTCTCCTTTGGCTTGGCGGGTTCCCTTTGAAAGATAGTCTCCGCGGATGGGCGGGAAGACAGCCATTCGGACAGATCAGGCAGCTCTTCTCCCGATTTGGCATCGAAGTAATGGAGCTTGTCATCTATCGTTACTTTCCACAGTGCCTGTAATCCGTTGGAATAGCAGGCTTCTTTGCGAATTGTGAGATCGGCGGCAAAATCAACATAAGAAACCGATGAATCGATAATTCCGGACTGTACCAATCCCTGGTACAGTGTTTGCATACTGTAGAGAGGCTTGCTGCCCGTTCCGTATTCCGTCAACTGGTAACCGCCGTCCTCTGCAGCGTTCACGATCAAGTATCCGACCTGGCGGTCTCCTTGGTTTAATAACACCACCCAGCCGTGCAGGCCGGGGCCGAGAGGGAGAACCTCGCGGCTCGCCCCTTTCCATGTATCGAATCCGGGCTGATCGTAGAGGGAAGCAATCCATTTGTCGATTTGCTGATCCAGCTCCGGCTGAGCGGAGATTCCCGCTTGTGCATATTCATTTTTGATATAGTTGGAGGGCTCTTCGTCCCTTGCCTCACTTGAAGCATCCTCCATCTTGAGCTGGTAATCGTTGTTGGAGACGGGGCTGCCGGCAACCGGCAGGGAGCCTTCCTCCGGCCGGACAGACAGCTTGTCCTCCATGCCTTCGGCCTTCACCTTATCGATGGAAGCAGCGGTGGAGAGAGCTTGCGGGAATACCGCATAACCAACGAAACCAAGCAGGAGCAGCAGCGGCCAAATCCATATTTTATTCATCCTTTACCCGCCCCTTGTTCAAATAGTTTTGTTTTCCTAGCTGTATTCCAGTGTATCGGAACCCGATGAAAAAGTTTGTTTAAATCTGTTGCCGGACCTGTTTTTTTTCAGTTCTTTTCTTGCAAGCTTTTAGCGATTTTCGTCAGATAGTGGGGCCTTTCCGTCCTTGAGATGAAATAATCCGCAGTTCATGACGGAAACTACGATCCGGGGCTTATACTGCCACTCCAATTCCTGCTGGCGGCCCCGATATTCCTGTTCCATCTCCGGCTTCTTCTCCGGTTCCGCAGTTTGCAGAAGCTCCTCATAATAATGTTTGATTCGGTCCAGCTCTTCCTGCAGCCGTTCCGATGCTTCGTCCGCCCAAGAATGATCGTAGCGCTTTATCTTTTTCTCCAGATGGTTTTCCATCGTGCTGACGGCTTTGGCAACGGTATGCCGGGTCGGGAGGAGGTGGATGTTGGTCGGCAGCAGAGGGGTCAGCTTCACGTTCTCCATCTGCTCGTGAAAGTGCTCCATGAATTCACCGCTGCACAGATTGAAGCCGAATGAATGATATTCGTCTCTCTTTAGGTCGCAAGTGAATTCCACCTTGAAATTGACTCCGAACCACGAAGTATACCCGACGGCTTGCGGTCGCCGGTTAGCGGTCCCGCGGTTTTCCTCGAACAGCCGGACGAACTTTCCCTTGCCGCGGACGACGTTGAAGATTTGCTCCAATCTGCGGCTGCCGTAAGTCAATATATCCTGGGGGAGCCTTCTTACGGTCTGGGCGGAGACATGGCCGAAATACCGGCCAAGAATGCTGTCCTGAGGCGGCGTCGAGGGCTGTGGGGAAGAAGCGGATTCGGCATCCGTTTCGTTCTTCAGCCCTTCCGGATCGAAGACGAATTGAAAGGTCATCGTCTCGGGCTCGGCACCGGTCCGCTCGACGAAGCTCCAATAATAGGATCGGCCGGTCAAATCTTTGTCCGCTTCGGGAGACAGCTTGACGGTTACGTAGGAGCGGCCTTTTTCAATGATCTGGCACTCGGTCGCCTCGAGATAGCGCATGACGTATTTCTGAATTTGTTTCGTATTCATCTGCGCCCTCCCGCCTGGTCCGCTGCCGGCCCGCTAATTCCGTTCAATACCGAAAGCATGGGGGCAATTTCTTTCTGAACCTCGTCACGGATGGAAAGAATCGATTGGCCCCATTCATCCATTTTGCTGCGTAATTCCTCGTCATCCCGCGATTCCAGGAAAAGCTTCATCAGATCGCTTTCTATGGAGCTTTTTTTGTCCAATCTCTCCAGAATGACATCCAGCTCGCCAATGACCAGCTCAAACATATTGATCTTCTCGTGAAGCAGCGATAGAATATGCTCCTCGATCGTTCCTTTGGTAGAGAGATTGAAGATGTGAACATCCTTGGACTGGCCGAGACGATGCACTCTTCCTATTCTTTGTTCCACGCGCATCGGGTTCCAGGGAAGGTCGAAGTTAATGATATGGTTGCAGAACTGCAGGTTGATTCCTTCTCCCCCTGCCTCGGTCGCGACAAGCACTTGGGCGCGGTTGCGGAACAGATCCATCATCCAATCCTTCTTGCCCCGGTTCATTCCTCCCCGGTAAGGAACGGACGTTATGCCATGATCCTTGAGAAATTTGAGCAGATATTCCTGTGTCGCCCGATATTCGGTAAAAATAATCGCTTTATCCCCGATGCTCTGCAAAATCTCCAACGCTTTCTCCGCCTTGGTATTCGCCTGAATGCCGCGGATCATCTCCACGAGCTCCCAAATTCGCACCCGGTCGGGGGAGTCTTCGGCCGTTTTCTTGAATAAATTGACCAGAGAAACGAACACCGCATCCCTGCTGCTGCATACTTCCCTCTGCAGCGTCACAAGGGACAGGATGCTGCTCAGATTGCCCCCGGCCGCGTTGTATCTGCCCTTGACAAAATCGGTTACCCCTTCATAAAGCCGCTGTTCTTCCGGGGATAACGTCAGCAGCAGGTTATTGACCTGTCGTTTAGTAAACGAAATGCCTCCGTCGCTCCGCCGGTTGCGGATCATCACCTTGGACAGCTCCTGCTGAAGCTGGTCCTCGTTCTTCGGAATCCGCTTGTCTACGACGAAATTGGTCGCAAAGCTTCCCTGTCCCCCGAGGTGTCCCGGCTTTAAGAGCGTTATCAGGTTGTACAGCTCGCTCATATCATTTTGAATCGGAGTGGCCGTGAGAAGCAGGCAATATTTTTTGCGGAGTTCTTTGACAAATTGGTAGTTGGTGGTCTTCTTGTTCTTCAGCTTATGGGCTTCATCCACGATCAGCATGTCATATTCCTGCTGGAGAACGATGCTGCGGTGGGGATCCCGTTTGGCCGTATCCATCGAGGCGACAATAACGTCGCAGGAGGTCCACATGTAAGCTTTCTTCTGGGCAGCGGCGGGGATACCGAATTTCTGGTTCAATTCCCGGACCCACTGCAGCACGAGAGAGGCCGGAACTAGAATCAGAGCTTTGCGGACGAGTCCCCGGACCATATATTCTTTCAGGATGAGCCCGGCTTCAATGGTTTTACCCAACCCCACTTCGTCAGCCAGGATCGCCCGGCCTCTCATCTCGTACAGCACTTTCTTGGCCGTATCGATTTGGTGGGGCATCGGTTCCAATTGCGTCGTATGAGCCAGACACTGCAGTTCGTCGAAGCTGGAGATCAGAGCCGCCTTCTCGGCCTCTACGGCCAATTGATACAGCGTCCAGCTGTCCCAGGGTCCGTTCCTGTCCATGCGGGATTGCCAGTCTTCCATCCAGCCGCGGTCGAAATATAGCTGCAGCCTGTCGTTGATGCTTCGAACATGTTCCGTCTTATCCGATCTGGTCATAGTCTCCTCCCGCTTGAAAAGCCATTTATTCTTGTGTCTAGTATGAACATAATGCCCCGGTTTCATAACTTTCGGACGGCAAACCATCCATTAGTTGGAGGTGGAAAACAGGGGGGATTTTCGCTATGATGAAAGAATGGGCAACAACTAGCACACGGAAAAGAGGCTGGATACATAATGAATCAATGGAGATGGATCCGTTCGGGGGCGGAAGCCCCGGCGATGAATATGGCGGTGGACGAAGCTATTCTCATAGCGCACAGCGAAGGGCGGACTCCTCCGACGCTGCGGTTTTACGGCTGGAGTCCGGCATCGCTCAGTATCGGGTATTTTCAGAGAGCGAGGAATGAAGTAGATTTCGAGGAGCTTAAGCGGCAGGGAATCGGGTTTGTCCGCAGAGCGACCGGAGGACGGGCGGTGCTTCACGACCGGGAGCTGACCTACAGTATGATTGTCGCCGAGTCGTATCCCGGGCTGCCCAGAAGGGTTACGGAGGCTTACCGTGTGTTGAGTCAGGGCTTGCTTAACGGCTTTATCAACCTGGGGCTCGATGCGGAAATGGTGACTCTCGCTTCCGAAGAAGAGAAGGCGAAATATGAGTCTATGGGCTCAGCCGCTTGCTTCGATTCCCCGTCCTGGTACGAGCTGGTTGTCGAAGGGCGCAAGGTGGCCGGCAGCGCGCAGGTCCGGCAGAAGGAGGTTGTGCTCCAGCACGGATCGATTTTGCTTGATCTGAACGTAAAGCAGTTGTTTTCGCTTTTGAAATTTCGCAGCGAAGCCTTGAAGGAGCGGCTTGAGCAAAGCTTCGAGTCCAAAGCGGTGGCCATCAATCAGCTTCGCAGGGAGCGTGGGATGAACCCCGTCAAGCTGGAAGAAGTGGAGCAGGCATTCGTCCGCGGCATAGCGGAAGGAATGGACATCCGGTTGGAAGAAGCGGAACTGACTCTTTATGAGAAGGAGCTGGCGGAGCGTCTGGTCCGCGAGAAGTACGGCACCGACGAATGGAATTTCCGCCGATGACAGGGGGCTTGTCAAGGCCTATTTTTTGACTTGCGTTCAGGTGCCTGATTTAAAAAAATGAGCTTAATAGAGAAAATAAAAGAAAAGATCATTTGCGGACAGGCTAAATGATTTTTTTGGATGTTTGGTTATTAGTAGTACTATATATAGTGTTGTATAATGGATATCGCACACAATATGTTGTAATATTATACATATAGACAGGGTGCGTAAAGGGCCCGAACTATCGTCTTTTATCAAAATATAAGAAAGTATAAGTTTCACCTTATACTTGTTCTTATATTTCATCGGTAAACGGGCCTGTCCAAAGGACGGCGATATCCGTTTATCCTTGTCATATATGGACATTGGGGGCTATGAGGCGGGATTGGATGCTCATACCCGACGCCTTAAGTCTCTTTTTTCTGCCTTCGGACACTGTGTAAACAGTGCAGGAACGGGACGATAACGACAGGGCTTGATTATTTATAGGAGGTCGTATAAATGGGAGCTGCACAGACGACACGTCTGGAAGGATTAAGCGAAAAAATATTTCTGGACCGTTATGCAATGAAGGATGCGGATACGAGCAACGCCAAGGTAGGGGATGTTGTTCTTGTACTGACGAAGGATGACCCCAAATTTCCGGCTAAGGAAGTGGGGGAAATTATAAGCAGGGAAGGCCGTAACGTGACAGTCAAGCTTCGCAGAGGAGAGGTGGTCGAATCGACGATCGAGAAGCTCACTCTGACGAAGGAAAGCACTCCCGATCAGATGTGGGACCGGCTGGCCGGAGCTATGGCCTCTGTTGAAGCGACTCCGGAGAAGCAGCGGGAATGGGAAGAAAAGTTCAGATATATCCTTGATGACTGGAAGCTTGTTCCGGGAGGACGGATTGCAGCGGGGGCTGACGCGAGCGATGAACTGACTCTGTTCAATTGTTATGTCATTCCGTCACCGCATGACAGCCGCGGCGGAATTATGAATACCTTGTCCGAGATGACCGAAATTATGTCGCGTGGCGGCGGAGTCGGCATTAACCTGTCCTCGCTGCGTCCGCGCCGGGCAGTTGTCAAGGGAGTTAACGGCTCCTCCAGCGGTGCGGTATCATGGGGCGGCTTGTTCAGCTATACGACTGGTCTAATTGAACAGGGCGGAAGCCGGCGCGGGGCACTTATGCTGATGATCAACGACTGGCATCCGGACCTGCTTGACTTCATTACCGTTAAGCAGACGATGGGGCAGATCACAAATGCCAACCTGTCGGTTTGTGTAAGCAACGATTTCATGAAGGCTGTCAAGGAAGATTTGGAATGGCCGCTTGTGTTCCCCGATACGAACGATCCGGACTATAACGATGTATGGGACGGCGATTTGAAGAAGTGGAAGGAAGCCGGCAAGCAGGTCAAGGAATACCGTACCGTTCGTGCGAGAGAAGTATGGCATACGATCATTGAATCCGCCTGGAAATCGGCGGAGCCGGGTGTCGTCTTTATTGAATACTATAATGAAATGTCCAACAGTTGGTATTTCAACCCGATTATCTGTACCAATCCATGCGGGGAGCAGGGGCTTCCGGCTTGGGGAGTGTGCAATCTGTCTGCGATCAATCTGTCGAAATTCTATGATGAGGCCAATGATGACGTGGCATGGGAAGAACTTGGCAAGGTTGTCCGTTACTCCACCCGGTTTCTGGATAATGTCATCGACAAGACTCCTTATCACTTCCCGGAGAACGAACGCAATCAGAAGGGGGAACGCCGCATAGGGCTCGGTTCCATGGGATTGGCGGAGCTGATGATCAAGCTGAAAATCCGTTACGGCAGCCCGGAATCGATGGAATTCCTGGATAAATTGTATGGATTTATGGCCAAGGAAGCCTATCTCGCATCGGCCGAAATTGCCGAAGAGAAAGGTGCTTTCCCGCAGTTCATAGCCGATAAATTCCTGCAAAGCGGGTTTATGAAAAACATGATAGCCGTTTATCCCGAAGTGGAAGAGGCTATTCGAAATAAAGGAATGCGCAACGTCACAGTTATTACGCAAGCACCGACAGGAAGCACGGGAACGATGGTGGGCACATCGACAGGGATCGAGCCGTACTTCGCCTTCGAATACTTCCGCCAAAGCCGGCTCGGTTACGACAAGCAATACGTGCCGATTGCCCAGGAATGGAAGGACAGTCATCCGAATGAAGAGCTCCCGGATTATTTCGTAACCGCGATGGACCTGTCGGCGGAGGACCATATCCGTGTGCAGGCAGCTATCCAGCGCTGGGTGGACAGCTCGATTTCGAAGACGGCCAACTGTCCGGCGGATTTCACCGTCGAGGAGACGAAGGAACTGTACGAGCTTGCATTTGATCTCGGCTGCAAAGGCGTAACGATCTATCGGGACGGAAGCCGCGACGTGCAGGTGCTGTCCACGGACAAGAAGGAGGACAAAGCGAAAGCCGACTCCACAGCAAGCTCCGAAGCCGGGGCATCGGCTGCTGCCCAAACGGCGGCAGGCGGGAATGATGCGGCTGTGCTGCCATCGCTGTCCGTTACTGCGGCCGCCGTGGAACCGAAAGTGTTCGACAAGCAGTACAAGAGCCGTCCGCAGGTGCTGCGCGGAGCCACGTACAAAATCAACACGCCGTTCGGTATGGCCTACATTACGATTAACGATTTGGACGGTATTCCGAGCGAAATTTTCCTGAACGTGGGCAAAGCGGGATCGGATGTCTTCGCCATGTCGGAAGCACTGGGGCGCGTCTGCTCGCTGTTCCTCCGTTACGGGGACCACGGAAACAAGGTCAGCCTGCTGATCAAGCACCTGAAGGGAATCGGCGGTTCCGGAGCCATCGGCTTTGGCGTCAATCGGGTAGAATCGATCGCCGATGCGGTGGCCAAAGCACTGGAGACGCATATCGGTTCCACCGCCGAGCAGGAGATGGCTACAACGTCGGCACAGGTCAATGAGGAAGCACCCGTCACCGCTTCTCTCGAAATCCCGATGCCCGGCGTCAGCTCGAAGGACATCTGCCCATCCTGCGGCTCCGTCGCCTTGCTGAACGTAGAGGGCTGCAAAACCTGCTCTAACTGCGGATACAGCAAGTGCAGTTGATTAAGTAGTTGTAGCGTTGTGAATGGATGTAGTCGGTTAAATGTAATGGAAAAATGATCGAAGTAATGAGAAAGTTTGTTCATAAATAAGAGAAACCACTGTGATATACAGGCTGATTGCATTTTATGCATGTGTGCCGATATCACAGTGGTTATTATTTGCAAAATTAGTTGACAATGCATTATAAATTCAAGTATTATGCATAAAGTTGGAAAATAAACTAATGGAGTCGAGGTTATGATGAATCGTGATCTGTTCCAGCATGGGGCGTATGGGAAAGAAATCGCCGCCATTTACCGCCATCTGCAGATTCTTGTCTCCGCCAGGCTCGCCCCACTGCGGGTCGGATTCGGACAGCATATGTTTCTGCTCATGCTAGCGAAGAAGGAGGGATTAAATCAGAAAACGTTAAGCGAGCTTCTGCTGGTCGACAAGACGACTACGGCCAAAGCAATCCGGAAGCTCGAGAAAGAAGGTTATGTCCGAAGAGAAATCGACCCCGTCGATTTCCGAAACCAAAACATTTATTTGACGGATGACGGAAAGGCCATCGTGCCGAAGATCGAAGAAGCGTTAGCTGAGGTAATGGAAGCGGGATTGTCCGGTATTGATCTTGACGAGTCGGGGTATAAGGAGTTTATGGATTTGTTAAAAGTCATATTAACCAACTTCCATAGGAAAGTTCGTCAGAACGATCAATAACTATTTTCGTGGGAGGGAAGTGCCTATGAAGATTGCCGCTATCGGCTCAACGAGTCCGACGGGGCCATCGAATGACCGCTCTTACGAGACGCCTCGCCTCCGTCCTAATG
Source organism: Paenibacillus sp. SAFN-117 (assembly GCF_051966115.1). Taxonomy (NCBI): domain Bacteria; kingdom Bacillati; phylum Bacillota; class Bacilli; order Caryophanales; family Paenibacillaceae; genus Paenibacillus; species Paenibacillus sp. SAFN-117. The sequence goes on along the minus strand of NZ_JBQCLK010000018.1, from coordinate 91,513 downwards.
GATGCGGCGGAATCCGCCTTATATTGTCGAGCGGTCGTATATGTGACGGGCAGTAAGTAAAAGGAGGAATACGATGCATTATCTTTATACCGCATTATTGGTGATTCATATCTTGTCGGCTATCTTGGGTGTCGGACCCGTCTTTCTCCTTAATATGATTTTGCGGAAAGCGAAGACGGCGGAGCAGCTTCGCTATGCTCACCGGATCGTGAGCAGATTGAATCGGAACGCCAACGCTTCCTTCGGCTTGATCCTTCTCTCCGGGTTGTCGATGGGGTGGATAAATCCTTGGTTGTTTCGGTTGGAATGGTATATCGCATCCTTGGTCTTATTTTTCGTATCCGGCGTATATGCCATCACGGCGGTAGAGCCGATTTTGAAGCAAATGAACAGAATTGCGGGGCAAACGGAGGACAGCGACATCCCCCGCGAGCATGCGGCGTTGCTTCAGAAAAAGCAAGTTCGCGATCGGGTCGCAAACCTCATCGCGATAGCCATTATCCTTCTTATGATCGTCAAGCCTACGTTCTGATCCGGATGAAGAAGGGAATCATGAATCGGCCCATCCATGACTGGCAAGCCCTTCGAGATGCCGGCTGATGAATAACGACGGCAGTCAATCCAAGATTGGCTGCCGTTGCCCGTTGAAGTAACGGGCAGGAGAACACAGCAATACAAGCTCGAATATTCCATGTCACATGTGCAAAAATGAGCAAACCAAAAGAAATACCCTATAATTTGAAACAGTGGTATTATTATGATGAAATACGTAATTTCGAGGGTTTGTGCGCAGGAATTGTTATGGACGATGTCGATGCATCCCTTATTTTTTAGCGTTAAAGCTTGCTCTTAATATTTCATGGAAATGGAGGGGCGACGAATGAAGGTTTATATACTTACAGATATGGAAGGCATCAGTCTGGCTTATCATTGGGATCATGTTAAGGAAGGGACGCCTTATTATCGGAACTATCAGAACATACTGACGAACGAAGTTAACGCGGCGGTTGAGGGAGCACTGGCCGCCGGCGCAAGTACAGTTATTGTAAATGACGGGCATGGGGGCGGTTCGGATTACAACTTGCTCTGGGAGAAGCTCCATTCGTCTGCAATCCTCGAAAAACCCGGTTCTTCTACAAATATATTAACTTCGTTGGACGAATCTTTCCATGCGCTGCTTCTTGTTGGTTACCACGCTATGGAAGGAACACCTCTTGCGGTAATGCCGCATACTCAAAGTCATGTGAAATGGAAGTCTTATGAAATTTGCGGACAGGTCTACGGTGAAATTGGCCAAATGGCCCTTATAGCCGGCGATTATGGCGTTCCTGTGGCTTATATTAGCGGTGATCTTGCCGCTGTCCAGGAGGCGAGACAGTTGTTGGGACCGGATCTGCCTAATACGGTTGTCAAATGGGGGCATCCCAACGGCAAGGTTAGAAGTCTTCACCCGGAACAATCGGCAAGACAAATTAGGGCCGACGTGGAACGGGCGCTGCAGTTCAAGGATCGGAAACCGTTCTACTTCCCGGGCCCTTATGAAATTACCGTCAGGCTTAAAGAACCGCAATTCGCGGACGAATATGTTTCCAAAGACATTCGGCGGGTGGATGAAGTCATTATTTCCAAGACTGTGAACTCTGCTCAATATATTTTGGACCTCTAAAAAGAGTTGGCCGAAGAGGATACCCTCATGAACGGGAAGCAGATAAAAGATGCAGCTGCAGACCGTCATGAGGGGTTATTCGGCCGATATTCCTCGCCCCGCTGTCGTTCATCAACCAATCCTGTGCTAAATTCAGCATCCAAATTTGACGTTTCGAAGATAGCTATTGTTCTCGGATTTGAAGCAGCTCGAAGATTACGAGCAGCATTTCCTCCAGTTTAATTCTTTCGTCAACAAAGTGCTGCAGATTAATTCCATTAAATAAGGCCATGGATGCTGTAGCAAGAATCCTCGCGTCCAGGGGACTTCCAATAAGGCCTTCGTCCTTCATCACTTGAAAAAAATGCGTGAGGAATTGTCGCCATTCTTCCATTTGTTCAATAAGCCTTTCCTTGACCAGGGGAAGCTCATTCGAGTTCATGCATCCATGAATCAGTAATAACGAGGAACCTTGCTCATAAGATTCTCTGATTAACCGTAGAGAAAATTCCTTGAAATTGCTCAGCATATTCTGATCCTTCCGTGCCAATGCCGCTTTTAATTCATCAAAATAAAAGTCGATTCCTTCCTTGATGATGGTAAGCAAGAATTCCTCTTTACTAGTGAAATGAGCATAAAAGCCGCCTTTTGAATAACCTGCGTGTTTTACGATTTGCTCGATGCTTGTATTTGAATAGCCTTGGCGGGAGAACAGCTCTACTCCGGACTTAATTAATCTATCGATTGTTTTCTGTGATTGCTCCTGATTTCCCATTACCAAATCTCCTTTTATAATTCTGAAGACCCATTGATTATAACATATTTTGAAATGTATAATGATCCCTAAATACCGACTGGTTGGTATGAAGACGGAGTGAAAAGTTTTTCGTAAGCAATCTCTCGGTGAGAAAATAGTAAAGGAGACATCGATAATGAAGAAAAAGAGTTGGATGATTGCGGCGGCATTTGTTGTACTTTTGACTCTCGTATTCTTACCTGTCCAGCAGTCTTACAGTGCGGAGGGCTCTGAGACAGTCGGAATTACAGGCAGTGCGCTTGATGGCAAGTTTCATCTTAGTCACGTGATCAAAATCTACGTACCGTCTACGGTAAAGGGCAACATCCCGATTACCGAGGAAGCACAGCAAAGATTCGTTGATGAGGCGCTTACGAATTTCTCGGAATGGTTTGGGGGCGCTACCGCTGTGGATGGGGAAGGAGCTTGGGTCGATAAAGATAAGACTTTGATTAAGGAAAACGTCACGATTGTTTACGCTTTCGCCGAAAAGCTCGATAAAAAATCGATTGATCAAGTGGTGGCTTACGCGAAGCAGCTGAAAGAAGATTTGGCACAGTCTTCGGTATCCCTCGAAGTGGATGGCAAAATGTATTTTATAGAGTAAAAAAGTTTCGTCAGCAAGACTGGGTACCATTGGAATTGCAGTCGAAGTAGGACGTGGGAATCGTTTCTTTTCGTAAGGAATAATTTATGAGATGTCATCGACTCGTACCTTTAGGGTGCGGGCTTTTTTTTGTTCAACGAATAAAATGCTGAATGATATTGCCAATAGTATTCATTATTGAAGAAACTTTTTTTCTTTGTTATAATCCTTTTGAATTTCCAACTATTAGAAAATAGAGGAGTGTAATGATGGCTATCATTTCTTTACATGATGTAGTAAAGGAATATAAGCAATATAAGCGATATAAAGGGTTCTGGGGGTCATTTCGCAATTTGGTCACTCAGGAATATTCTATTAATCGAGCAGTAGAAGAGATCTCTTTTTCAATAGCCAAGGGAGAGGCCGTTGGACTGCTTGGGCAAAATGGTGCAGGCAAATCAACAATTATTAAAATGCTGACAGGCATTCTTGTCCCCACTTCGGGCCATGTTCTTGTTCGCGGAAACAATCCGCATAAAAAGAGAAGAGAAAATAATCGGCATATCGGAGTTGTATTTGGACAGAGGAGTCAGTTGTGGTGGGATCTTCCTGTCGCCGATTCGTTTGATTTGCACAGGCATATTTATAAAATACCCCTTAAATCATACAAGGAAAATTATAATAAATACATTGAATTGCTGGGCATGCATTCATTCATCACACAGCCTGTACGTCAATTAAGTTTGGGGCAGCGGATGCGCGCAGAAATTGCGATCTCCCTCTTGCATGAGCCCGACATTTTATTTCTGGATGAGCCTACGATCGGGTTGGATATTATGGCAAAGGACCGGATACGGGAGTTTCTGCGAACCGTAAATCAGGAGAAAAAAGTAACTATCATTCTGACAACCCATGATATGAAAGATATCGATGAGATTTGTCCCCGATTGCTGGTTGTGAACAAAGGGAAGTTGGTTTATGACGGCGAGGTCAAGCAATTGAAGGAGCAGTTAGGCGGGGGGCAGAAGGTGACGATTGAATTTGCCGATCCAATCCATCCTATATCTATTCCCGGTGCCCAATTGATTCAAGATGAAGGAAAGCGCAAGCATTATCAGTTTTCCCGGAATAATGCTTCTGTTTTTGAACAAATCAGCAAAATAGCAACACAGCATCCGGTTATCGACGTGACGATGCGGGAGAACGATATTGAGGACGTCATAAGGTCTTTATACCAACACCTGGAGGGTGAAGGTTCTGAAAGCGATAAAAGTATGCAAGGATTGTCCAATTTCGTGGAGAAGAAGGTGGCCGGCACATGATGGCTTATTTCTCTCAAGCCATGAAATCGTTCTCAAGAAGTATGGCCTATCGGGCTGAAGTATGGCTACAAATTGGCGGCAACATCCTTTTTCTTCTCATTCAAATATCGATATGGAAAGCCCTGCTTGGAGATTCCATTACGAGTGGTGTAGGACTTAAAGAAATGGTGAGCTATTCCATATTGAATACGAGCTTATCTATCATACTGATGACACATGTACATAACCAGGTTGATGAGAGTTTGAAGACGGGCGGAATAATGATGCATCTTGTAAAACCGCTTCGCTATCCTTTCTTTTTGTTTGCCGATGAAGCGGGGAAAAACATGTATAAGATTGTTTTTCAGTTGATACCGACTTTGCTTATTGCCGCGTTGCTCTTCGGGCTGCAGCCGATCTCCGCAACTCATGATCTCATTCCCTTTGTGGCCACTGTTATGATCGCCTTGTTGATTTCTTTTGGGATTGGCTATCTTATTGCTCTCGTCGCCTTTTGGTTTATGACAACCTTTGCTCTAAGGTGGACGGTGGGAGGACTTATTAAAATTTTTTCAGGTTCATTTATCCCGCTATGGTTCTTCCCTCCGGTCTGGCAGGATATTGCCAATATGCTGCCTTTCAAGTTTCTGGGATTTGTTCCTGCTGCAGTTTATTTAGGGAAAATGACATCAAACGAAATCTATCAAAATATCATTGTCGGCTTGATTTGGATCGCTATTCTGTACGGTTTGGTATCGTTATTATGGTGGACGGCACTACGGCGTCTGGCAATACAAGGCGGTTAACAGATTATGTAGAAAAGAAGGGATCCTATGGGCTTGTCACTATTTTTGCGTTTCGTTCTATATAAATTTAAATCACAGATGGAATATCGTGGGGCATTCCTAATCGGGATCTGGGGGCAGGGGTTAGGATATGTTGCAGACTTTGTTGTGCTATGGCTGTTGGTGCAAAAATTTCAAACGATTAACGGATGGAATTGGTCCGAGATTGCACTGCTCGTTAGTCTTAATGTATTTACTTACGCGCTTGGCGCATCATTTTTTTACCATATGACGGGTTTCGATTCATTGGTTATAAGCGGGGGATTCGACCGCTATTTGACTTCACCTCTTCATCCGCTTACCCACCTTAGCGCAAATCAATTCAATATAGGGTATATTGCGCATTTCATCGTTGCCGGTTCGTTTTTAATTTGGTCGTTAGTGCAATTGGAGACCGATTGGTCCATTGCCACCATATTTTTTCTTGGTGTCGTATTAGTCAGCGGCGGGTTGATGCATGCTGCCGCATTCATTTTCTTGGGGAGCTGGGCATTTATCTTTACAAGATCTCAGTTTTTATTTACTTTGTATGGCGCGTTGCGTGACTTTATATCTTATCCCATATCCATTTATGGTTTCTTCGTGCAAACGCTGCTAACCTTCGGTATTCCGTTTGCGTTTATTAATTATTACCCATCCATCGTCATCCTTTCCAAGGATGGGGGAATATTCCCGACTTGGTTAGGTTTAATTGCCCCTCTAGTTGCCGTAGCTTGTTTCTTGCTTTCACTCTTGATGTGGTTTTATGGAATTAAAAGATATCAGAGTGCGGGAGGATAATTAATTTGGGCATCTAAACGTTAGTTAAGAAAAACATATGAGCAATTAACAAATACTGTTTTATCTTGGTAAAGGTTACGCTTGAACCTTTTATGTGGGAAAAACTCTTCTAGGACAATGAGAATTCAGAGTTCGGCAAGAGTTGTATGTAATGCAATGATAAGCCGAAAGTTCACACCAGAACGAAAAGTATAGATGGTACTGGTAATTTTAAGGAGGATAAGTCGTTAGTCTTCCGAGTATGGGTTCATGCCTCTAGCGGAGGAAAACGAAGTCGTCCAGAATCTAACATCAGTTATTTGTTGACGATACTAAAGGAATCACAAAAAAGAAAAATGAATCATAACATTGTTTATTTCAACTACTGGCAGGGGATCGCATGTAATGCCCTCACGTGTCTTCGAAGTTTCGTTGGAATAAGTGCTAGATAGCCTTAACTAGGTCTTTGCAATTTATCTACAATATCTGTTGATAGACAAGGGATTTTCAAGTAAGATGGACATAAGGTGATAGGCCATTTGTCCCATTTTTCTATAAGCCCGTACCGCTTAGCTCAGGTGGGATTAAGTGCCCTAGCCTTGCATTTAATTATGTGATAAAAATCGGCAGCTAGAATGACTTCTTAATAAAGTCAAATTCACTGTCGGTTTTTTTAATTTGGAAATCAGGATTATTATTTTATGGACTTCTGTATTATATAGTATTCGATATGAAGGACATGAAAATTGGACGTATTATAGAGGTGCTTATTACGAAAATAATGAGGTGTAGAAAAATATGAATTTAACGGTTTCTTATAATCATGATTTACTGCCGTTACCTCCCGAAAACGAGATCTTCAGGGAATCTCTCGTGAGACAAATTAGAGATATGTTTAACCAAGATAGGACAAAGATATTATTAGAGGGTCCAGGAGCTAGCGGAAAGACTATTTTATTGTCCCAATTTGTTCGGTTACATCCAGAGAGATGTATATCATTTTTTATAAAAGATAATTTCTGGAGTACAAATTCATCATTCTTTTTATTCGAGCTCTGTCTTCAGATGCAACAAATTCCGGCAATATCATCCAAATTTTCAAGTGCAATACCTCAAGACTCATTACACGAAGATCACTTGATAAAACAATTATTTTACCGGATGTCTAGAGAATTAATTGCTTATATTAAAAGAACTGGCGATGGTCCCTTTTATTTTGTTATTGATGGATTAGATAAAGTTAACTACATAAATGGAGAGGAGAATATTTTAAGCCATCTTCCTATGGATGACCCGGCTGGTATATTTATTTTATTAAGTTCTACTGGGAAGCTAGAGGAATATATTAAAGCTGATTCCGTTCCCATTCAAAATTTCTCGCTAGAAGAGACTGAAAAGTATTTTAGAGAAATTCTCAATCATGACCAAATAAAGAAGATATATGATATCTCTCAAGGAATGCCTGGATATTTAGCAGATACTTTGAAGTCCTTAAAGAAAGCCGAGTCATCACAATTCGATACTTTAATATCAAATCTACCGAGTACCTATAATAAGTTGATTGAATCTGCTTGGAATGATCTAGATAAAAAGAACATTGAGTTAATGAATATACTATCGGTAATTGTTAGTACTCCAGAACCAATTACTGTGCAAAAACTTTCTGAGATTTTAGAGCTGAAAAAAGAAACTGTTGATGCATATATTTCAGACTTGTTATTCGTTGAATTACGTAAATCAAGTCAAATAGTTGAAATTAATAATGTATATAAGTCGTTTATTTCAAATAAATTGGATGAATTAAATGTTTCGACCACCCAATTACTAATCTCTTATTATGAAAGCAAACAAGTTGAAGATTCTGCTTTATTTCTACCATCACTATATATTAAGAATAATAATTATGAATCCTTAGTTAAGTTAATCAATGTTGAAAACATAACAAAAATATTAGGAACGCAAAGAAATGTATCACTAGTACGTAGAATAATAAGATCACTCTCTGAAATGGCATATTCACGTGGAGATAGCCAAAGGTTATTTTGGGGAGCACTGACAGAATCATTTTTTACGCAATTAATCTCTAATCCCCCTGTAGTTGAGAACCAAATAATTGCTTTACTTGCTCTAGATAATTATGAAAACGCAATTCAGTTAGCGTATAGTTGTATGCTTCCAGAAGATCGCCTAATGTTATTTGCCAAGATAGGTAGTGAAATGATTAAGAAAGATCAACCTATTCCTAATGAAATTTTAAAAACACTCGATGAGTCGGTTGAACTTATAGATAATACTGTCGAGTTAACAGAGGCACTAACTGATAAATTATTAGATATATGTACAGATTTAATCACATTTCAAACAAAGTCAGCTTTAAAACTGATAGAAAAAATAGCAGAATCTAGAGGGAATTCTAACTATAAAAATCAGCTAACGGATATTTTGTTAACAAATGTTTTAATTAAAGCAGGTCCTGATGACTCAACTGCAGAGAAAATTAAATCTCAAATTAGTAATGACTCTTTAAATGATTTTGCAAAGGCAGCTTCTTCAGTACTAGAAAGAGTTACAATAGATGACCTATACGAACAAGTAGAGCAGATATCAGATATATCCGCAAAAATTTATTTGCTTCAATCATGGTGCAATATGAATGACGGAAATCACAAAATATGTGAAGTGATTATGAAAGCTTTAGATCTAATTAAGTTTAGTGAGGATTATGCACCGACTCAAATGCATTTAAGAAAGCTCGCTCAATGTTTATTAAAAGGACTTTATTTACATGATGAAGTAGAATTAAAGAACTTGATAGATGAGTTTGATAAAATTAAAGAAACTATCATAAAACATCCAATAGACGAGTATGCAAGACTAGACTTGATATTAGCCAGGGTAATTAAAAGGTGGTCGCTCGAGGAAGCAACCGAAAGATATTATAACGTCTATTTTGGGATTGATAAGATTCAAGATATAGATATACGTTGTTTTGTTATCGTACGATTGCTTTTAGCCCATAAAGAACTTGCACCAAACGACTCAAAATTAGAAAACGAGTTTGTAACCGAATTAAGTAACTTTTTTGATACTTTATTAAATACTTCTGCTGATCATTTAGAAATCACGAAGAAATTAATCGCTGCTCTGACAAAGTATAACCACGAACTTGCGGTCTCATTTTCGGCAAAGCTAAATAGAGCAAGAAGAAGAGACTTTGCATATGGAGAAGTACTAAGAGAATATACTTCACAAGCTTCTAATTGTCATTCAGTAAACTTTATAAATCAAACACTAGATCTGATTGAAAATAGAAGTTATCGCGACTGGGTTTATGTTCAAATTATTAAGCGGTTTACTAAATCAAGCTTAAACACGCCATACCAAGAAAAGTTAAAATATTTGGATAGGATATTATCGATTCAACATTCCACCGGAAGAACATATGCAATCACTTATTTTGTTAGCTGGATTTATAATGATAATCCTGATAAAGCTAAACAATTATTTAATAATCTTATACAATCTTACGAGAAAATTGATTGCTTGTGGGAGCAAGTTTCTTGTGGATTTGATGTATCCAGTGTGCTTGCAATAGCAAATCGTGAACTATCTTTGCAAATATATAAATTGGCAGAAACAAAAAAGAGTAGTTCGGTGTTTACTGATGAAAGAATAACAACTTTATATTTAGAGATTTGTAAAATCATAATTAGAATTGTGCCTGATATATTAAACAGTAAGGATTTCAAAGAGAGAATATCATATTGTGTTAGAGCTATTTCACTAATCCCTTCTAGTATAGAAAGAAATATACTATTGAGCAGCTTGGCTTTAAAATGTTTGCTGCATAACAAGAAAGATTTATTTAATGAACTTTCAACAAAAGTATTATTTGAAATAGAGCATTGTCAAGATGAATTGACGCTACAGCAGCTTCTTATCGATAGTGCACCGCTATTATTTGAAGTTGAACGTAATGTATTATTTAATAAGTTGGAAATACTTCCAGAGTACTTGAGGGACGGTGCACTTGATGAGGTATTAAAATATCTCTTTACAAAGAGAATTCCAATAGATCCGGTCGATATTTCAAATTATCCAACAAATATAAGTTTTGCCGAGGCCTTAAAAGTAATCGAATTAATAAATCATTTAAGGATGGATGCAGTTATTTATTGTTACATTTATAAACTTGTTGAGTCTGTAACTTATAAACAAGAAAATAAACTAAAAACTTCCCTAAATGAGAGACAAGTTCTAACTATTGCTGAAAAATTATCGAAAATTGTAAATGAAAAGTTACCCGATACTAAAAATATTACACATGATGGTTATAAGATTGCGTGCAGAATATCAATTAACAAACTTAAAGAGGCCTTAAGAGGTTCGAGTTCATTTCGGGCAAACACACGATGGGACCCCTTGAACTTATCTTGGGAAGAAATAAAAAGGGAGATTCTTACAGTACCAAATTGTGCAGATAAAGTGTTGTTACAAGCAACTGCAGCAACTGAATCTTACGCAACTGACAAATCTTTTTCTGAAACAATCATTGCAGTTGCTGAAAAAGATCTTAAGAACATAACGAACTCCGTTGATAGGGCAGGTCGTTTTCACATTGTTGCAAAGTCCTATAATGAATTGTCGAATTCTAAAGCAGCTAAGTTCCTACTTGAAGAAGTGGTTAAGCAATCCAATGCTTTCTCGAGTCAAGAATCAAGAGATCAACTTTTAGGCAGTGCTGTTGAACTAGCCCATAGTATTGATCCAATTTTTGCGAGTTCTCTAGCAGAAAATATAGATTCTCCAATGTTTGTTTCAAAGTCTCGAGAAAAAATATTAGCACTCAATCTTCGTAGTGATCCATCAAGATTGGACATTTCTAAAAAAGACGACTATCTCCCTGTGATTTCATCTGCCTGTGGAACCATCTTAAACACTTTATATTCAGGTAGGGGGGTCGTTCAACATGAAGCAGTTATTTCAAAATGGATGTACTATTGTTTAGGATACGATTTTGAGACAACGTATAATATCGCATTATGGTATATTGAAAATTCTGTAATTTCACGCAGTAAATCCTTTTCTACTCCAAGACTAGAATCATTATATTCAGAGACATTACAATTATTAGATATGATATCAAAAATGGGACAAGTTATTAATAATTTGACGGCTACCTCGGAAACATCAACGTTTCTAGAGAATGTGGCCCCCAAAATGCATACATTTAGTTTAGGAGAAAGAGATGCTGCAATAGATTTCTTAAGATGTTGGTTATCGGACTATGCAACTGAATATGTTAAAATTTATGATGCTTATTTTGGTCCAACTGATCTAGAATTACTTAAATATATCCCACAAAATGTCGATGTAAAAATACTATGTTCTTCTAAACAAAAAGATTTAGATATAACAAGTATTCATGAGAAGTACAAGCTCGAGTGGAAGAATATATGTGACCAGAATCCTCCAGAAACCATGGTCTATATTTATTCAACGCCTTCAGGTCGGACACCACAACATGATAGATTTATCGTTACTGATAAGGCTGGACTTGTCCTTGGTACTTCATTAAACGGATTGGGGAGTCGGGATACCATAATTAATATGATTGACCATGATGAAAAAGTAAAAATTGAAAAACAAATTATTGATGAGTTGATTACAAATCCACCACGATTTGTAGATGATGAAAGGTTAATAAGTAGGATATTTTCTTTTGAGGTATGAGTAGGAATTTTCAAATAAAGACGTTTTTATAGTAGTTAAGGGATGTATTGACTTAATAATAATCCGCCCGTCACCCGGAACTCCGGGTAACGGGCACTTGTTGATTGAATACATAGTTAGACATCTTGTGATGCAACCCTTATATCATTTTCTTATTTACCCCGACTAAAATATCCAAATCTATTGTGATCTGCGCGGAGTCTTGATTTTTGAACATATCCATGTGCATTTTGTCTGACGACCAGGCGAGAGGGGTCATTTGCGTTAAATGATCCATTTCCTCCCGGTTTAATTTTTTCACATAGCTGATATGGGTGACATCCAGTAAATCGAAGTGTTTTTTAAAAAGCTTCGCGGATTCATCATTTTTATAATGCTCTTTTTCATTGTTTTCAAAGAAGGCTTTTCGCAGCTCCAATAAATAATCGGGCCGAGGCACGACTTTAATGATCAACCCGTCAGGAACCAAAACCCTCTTGAATTCCTTATAATTCGAGGGAGACAAAATATTCAATATGACATGGAACGAATCATCTCTGAACGGCAGCTTGGCTAAATCGCTAACAAGCCAAATGTGGTTTTCGTATCTTTTGGAAGCCAGGTTAATAGCCTCCTTCGATATATCCAGGCCGAATCCGGTCATGGCTGGGTGTATCCGCTCATTCAAAATTTTCTGCAGATGAGAGCCTTCTCCGCAGCCTAAATCTACAACCATTAAAGGAGATGCGGAGGCAGCCGCATGCCCTTGTATACATCTTACGATGGCTTCATGCAAAGGAGTATATAATTCACTTTCGGCAATCATTTTGTGTCTTGCTTCAAATAATTCTTTTTTGTAATGACTGTTAGCGGGACGGGTCAGTAAATTCAGATAGCCGGTTTTGGCAAAATCAAATGTATGCTTATTAAGGCACCTCATGCTTTTTAGTTCCGTTACCTTCATCGAACCGCTGCAGTGGGGGCATTTGAAGATCGTTTCAAATGTCTTCGCTATTTTTGCGCTGTTGTTTAACTTGTTCATTCTGTCTCTCCCTTTCTTACCAAAATAAAAAAATCACAGGCTATTTGCCCGTGATTCAGAGTAAATGGGAAGAAGACCTTACAGGTAAGGTTTATTATATGAAAATAGTCGTAGCCCAATAAACCTTCCCCTTAATACAAAGAGAAGGTAATCATCTGCATACAAGGATAAACGGCTATCGCCGTCCATAGGACGGGCGCGTTTACCGATGAAATATAAGAACAGGTATAGATAAAAACTTATACTTTCTTATATTTAAATAAAAGAAAGGCAGATTAACCCGCCTTTCTTCATTAATTTATTGCGTAATGAAGATTATTAAAAATGGGCAGACTGATCCCGTTTACTCTGTTTTAAGACAAACAGAGTCTTTGAACATATTCAATTACTTGTTCAAAGAAGGGAGTCGCAGTCTGATATAGTACACCATTATTTAATAATCCTCCTCAAGATTTAAAGAGATACCTGAACTATAGCATGACTTTAAGGAATATTCAAGACGCATATTCAAACAATTGCCCGTCACCCCGGAACTCCGATAACGGGCAATTGTTAATTAAATACCTACTTCTCAGGATCAATAAATCTGGCGCAGCATGAAATAGAGCAGAGCGGCGGCTTCCTGCCGAAGCAGAACGTCTTTGGAACGGAACTGGACGGAGCCGTTGGCCGAAACAATTACTTCCGGCCCGAACATCCGGTTGGCCACCAGGCCTTGAACCGCTTCACGGGCCCATTCATCCGTTTCATCAGCGAGGATGGCTTCCCCAGGCTGAGTCCCGAACGTCTTCATCAGGTTCCACAGCATGACGGCAGCTTCCTGACGGGTAACCGGCTTATCCGGCTCGAAGATGCCGGGAGCCGTTCCCCGGACGATTCCCGATTCCAGTGCGGTTTGCAGCAGGGCGGCTTCCGGATGCTGCGCGGCATCGGCAAACATCACCGGGACTTTCGATGGCTCCAGCCCGAGTGCAGTTACGATTTGCGAGGCAAACTGGGCTCTTGTCATCGGGATCTCCGGCCCGAACGAACCGTCCGGCTCAGGGCGAATGATTTCCAATTCAGCCAGCTCCCGGATATAAGAGGCATAAGGATGATGATCGGGAACATCGATAAATCCGTCCGGTTCGGCCATTTTCTCCGCCCAGGAAACCGGATTATTGTAGAACAGGTAAAGGATGCTTCCATCTTCCCGTTCTTTGAAGGCAAGAGGCTGCCCGTCTTCATCTTCAAACAGGAGGGCATCCCGCTGGCGCAATATTTTCGACGTTTTGCCGGACTGAACCTCTAATTGGCCTTCCGGCGTTACGGAAACGCGGCTGACCAGAAACTTCTGCCGCAAATCCCGGTAAGTTCCCTCAAAACGCAGAAGTTCCTCCCGCGTGGACGTTATATACTCCTTCGGCTCCGATTCCGGAAAATACCGGTCCATGAAGGCATTGAACCATTCTTTTCTCAATTCGGCCGTCAAAGTGTCATCTTTATTATAGGCAATAAAGGCACCGGTGTTATGCTCGGGAAGCAGCCACATCCACGATGAAAATCCCGGGATATTTCCTCCTTTACCAATGACGGAATGCCCATTATGGTGATTGTGGTAAGCCGTTTCGAAGCCATAGCCCATATGCGGCACCTCGGGATGAATGGCATTATGGATTTGCTGCATCTGTAGTACGCTTTCTTCCTCCAGGACGCGGGCATTATCCAGGGCTCCTCCATTCAATTGCATCAGCATAAATCTGGTAATGTCCGAAGCTGTGGCAAACAGGCTGCCCTGCGGCATATCGGTTGGTTTGAGAGTATATAGCGGTACAGGCTGTCCCAAGGAGCTGTACCCGGTTGCCAGCTTGTCGCGAATGGAGTCTTTAAGCAAGAAGCTGCTGCTGTTCATGTTCAGCGGCTGAAAAATATGTTGATCCACATATTCATTGAATGGCATCCCCGATAAGTTCTGTACAATGTATCCTTGCAGCATGGAAGCGAAATTGTCATAAGTAAATGTAGTTCCGGGTTGGCGGACGACGGTAGGCATGTGCTCTTTAATATAATCTTCCATTGGAGTGAAGAGTCCCAGATCCATATGTATGTCGGTGCGCTTAAGATCGGGAAAATCGAAGCCGGTCGTATGCGTCAGCAGATGCTTCAGGGTCAATGGAGTTCCTGAAGGATTGTTTAGCTGAATATCCCCCATATAGGTTTGGATATCCGATGTAAGATCGAGCTTGCCTTGCTCCAGCAGCTGCATGACCGCCGTCGCGGTAAATACTTTGGATACGGAGCCGACTCTAAGGACGGTAGTATCCGGATCCATCGGAATTTTGCGCTCCCTGTCTGCATAACCGTAGCCTTTGGACAGAATGATCTCTCCGTCTTTGATGACGATCAGTACGGCTCCCGGAATATCCATCGCCTGCACGTCGTCCCGGGCAAAGAATTGGTCCGCAAACGATTCAATATCGTCGGCGTTCAGCAAAGCGGTTGTCCCAGCCTCGGCGGAAGGACGGGCTGCTGCCATAGGTCTGCTCTCTTGCTCCATCTCTTTTTCTTGCGCGGAACCGGGTAAGCCCGTCCCGTAAGCGGCAGGAAGAACAGAAGCGGAAACTGCTAAAGCTGCGGATAAAGCGAGGCATTTTTTTCTCCCCCATGTTATTTTCAATCGAATGACCTCCTTATATGATGACGAATCTGAAGATAGTACGCCCAAGGAAAGGATTTCGTTCATTGAACTCTTGTCAAACGATTATTTCTCTCTCTTTTAACAAAAAGTAAAGGTAAAGCATTGGAAGCTCGGTTCGGGAGATTGTAATTTTTCGGTAATAATTTAAATAAAGATCGGGGATTTTTCTACAGTTGACAAAGGAACCGGTTTGGACTAGGATACGGAAGTGTTGTTTTGCATGAGATACGGGAAGGAGCTTTTTTTGACATGGAAAGATGGTTCAAGTTAAAGGAAAACGGCACCAATGTCCATACAGAATTGACGGCGGGCGTGACTACGTTCCTGACTATGGTTTATATCGTAGTAGTTAACCCGGCTATTCTTTCGGGGGCGGGTGTGCCTTTTCAACAGGTGTTTACGGCAACGGTTATTGCCGCCATCATCGGAACACTGACGATGGCCCTGGCAGCCAACTATCCGATAGCGGTGGCGCCGGGAATGGGAATGAACGTTTATTTCACCTCGGTCGTTGCCTCTCATGGGGTGAGCTACCAGGTGGTCTTCGGTACGGTCTTTCTGGCAGGTGTTCTTTTCCTGCTGCTCACTTTCACCAAACTGCGTGAGACACTGATTGCATCGATTCCGTCGCCGCTAAAGTTCGGCATAACTGCGGGAATCGGACTGTTCATCGCCTTCATCGGTTTAAAATCGTCGGGGATCGTGGTTGCCAACGAATCCACCATGGTAGCCTTTGGCGACCTGCATCAGCCGGTAACCGTTTTGACTCTCGTCGGGCTATTTCTTACCTTAATTTTAATGGCGCGCAAGGTCCATGGAGCTCTGTTTATCGGCATGGCCGTAACGGCGATTATCGGATATATCATGGGAATGATGGAGTTTAAGGGCGTTGTGGCCCTCCCTACGGCACCGGTGTTATTTGATCTGGACATTCCGGGTGTATTCTCCCACGGGCTGTACACGGTTGTCTTCGCCTTCTTGCTCGTCACCATCTTCGATACGACGGGAACGATGATCGGTGTCGCTGAGCAGGCAGGATTAATGAAAGGAAATACGTTCCCCCGGGCGAAGCAGGCCCTGGTGGCGGACGCTTTGGCTACAACAGCGGGCTCCTTGATGGGAACCACTCCATCCAGCGCCTACGTGGAATCGACGGCGGGGGTGGCGGCCGGGGGGCGTACCGGGTTGACTTCGGTCGTAGTCGCCGGACTGTTCTTCCTGTCGATCTTTTTCTCGCCGATCATCGAAGGAATTTCCTCCCTTCCGGCCATTACGGCGCCCGTGCTTATTATTGTAGGCTGCTTTATGATGGAGGGGCTGGCGCGTATCCAATGGAAACAATTCGATGAAGCTTTCCCGGCGTTCGCGATCATGATCAGCATGCCTCTCACTTCGAGCATTGCGACGGGAATAGCGATCGGCTTCATTACTTATCCGCTGATGAAGCTGTTCAGCGGCAAGGGGCGGGAGGTCCATCCGCTATTGTATGCATTAGGTGTCATTTTTGCACTGCAAATGGTCTTTTTCCCAGCACACTAACCGGCGGCATTTATGGACATAAATTCGTTCCCCCGCACCCTTTCGGTTAAGACCGTTCCATTGATATAATTAAACCATGCGGGGGAGCGTGGCCGTTTTTAACAAACAATTAGGAGCGCTTGTGGAAGCGCTTCTTTTTTGCCATCCTGCGGAATAGGTTAGAACAACAATTCTAGGAGGAGATAGAGTGATCCATTCAGGGAAATCGGTTATCCAGCTCGGCGTGATCGGATTAGGCGGGCGGGGAAGAAGTTTATTGAAAGAATTGTTGGCCATGGATGATGTCTCCGTAACGGCAGTTTGTGACGTTTATGACGACAGGCTGCAGATGGGATTGACCATCGCGAAACAAGCGGAAAGTCCCGCGGAGGGCTATAGCGATTATAAAGCCATGCTGGAGCGCGATGACTTGCAGGGGGTTATCATTGCAACTACATGGAATACTCATGCGGAAATTGCCATTGCCGCGATGAAGGCCGGCAAGTATGCCGGTATCGAAGTTGGAGGAGCAGCTTCCCTGGAGGAATGCTGGGAGCTTGTACGCACTTCCGAAGAAACCGGCTTGCCCTGTATGCTGCTGGAGAACTGCTGCTACGGCCGTGATGAGCTTGCCGTGCTGAATATGGTCAAGCAGGGCCTCTTCGGCGAATTGATCCATTGCCAATGCGGGTATCAGCATGATTTGCGGGATGAAGTCGCCATGGGAGAAGAGAACCGCCATAACCGGTTCCACAATTATTTGCACCGCAACGGTGAGCTGTATCCGATTCACGGCTTGGGCCCGATATCCAAATGTTTGGATATCAACCGGGGGAATCGTTTGCTTTCCCTGACATCTATGTCCTCCAAGGCACGCGGCATCCGCCATTGGGTCAACGAGAATCTGGGCGAGGAGCATCCTCTGGCCAAGCTGGAGTTTGCCCAGGGCGATATCGTGACGACGATGATCAAGTGCGCACGGGGAGAGACGATACAGCTCATCCATGATACTACCCTGCCGCGTCCCTATTCACGGGCCGGGAGAGTGCAGGGAACGAAAGGCTTATGGATGGAGGATAATAATTCCATACATATAGAGGGCCGCAGTCCGGCTCATCGATGGGAATCGTTCGATTCGTATCGGGAGCAGTATGAGCATCCAATCTGGAAGCATTATTTGAAGGATGGAGTCCGGGAAGGGCATGGCGGCATCGATTATTTGGTCCTACGGGCTTTCGCGGAAAGCATCAAGTATGGAACGGATACACCGATCGATGTATACGATACGGCGGTCTGGATGGCGATTACCGTTCTTTCGGAGCAATCTATCCAACTGGGAAGCGCCCCGATGAACATTCCCGATTTTACCAAGGGAAAATGGATTAAGCGGTCCCCCGGACCGGACAGCCGTTATACTCTGGAGAAGGTCGATAATACTTTATTCGGGTAACGTTCACGTCTTGGTTATCGAGTAGCAGATATGGAATAACTTCATCAACATGTCCGCCCCGGTTTCGCCGCAAACTAATAGCGTTCAGTCAATGAACATGCGAACCATAATCCCATATCAGGCGGTGAAAAAGATGCAGTGGATGATGTCCTGGTTCAGAGGCCGAAATCGGCGGAATGCCGTTAAATGGCGCAGACCGTGGATGATGTCGGCATTGGCGCTTGCAGTGGGGGCGACAGCCGTCGGTTTAGCCAGAGGCCGAGGGGCCAATGTTGTTCAGCGAGTCCTTCAGCCATTCAGAAACAGAAGAATCGCCGGACAATGACAGCCTTCAAACCTCAGCTAACGGCTGAGGTTTGAAGCTTTATTCGTGATTAATCGTTTTTTACATTTAATAACTGGAGAAGCCATGGTTTCATGTCTACTAATCGCAGAGAATGTGGCAGCAAATCGGTTCCCGTTACGATAAGCGGGACCAGGGAATCGTCTTTATGCAGTGAGCCATGTCCTCCTCCGCCTACATGAGTGGGAGAGCCATCTCCGATGAATTCATATCCGGGTTTCGCAGTAATGACCAGATATCGGCCCTCGTGGGAATTTAACGAGCTGTACAGCCTTTGGAGTGCATCAGGATAGGAGCCGTATTGGATTTTATTGTCCCCTTCGCTTACCGTAATATCCAGCAGATCATGATCACCTTGGAGAGACCACTTCTGATTGTAGGTATCCACGTAAGTTCCGTTAACGTTGTAATGCAAGGTTTTCTCGCTGCCTCCCGCCCGAACCCTGACCCCGTCATTTTCTTTCCACGCGATTACATCCATTCTGTCATCCTGACGCAATTGTTCGGCTACGTCTTCGAAGCTCAGATCGGGCGTTAACAAATAGACGTAGGCCATCCGTTCATTCACACAGAGGACCATCTGATCTTGACCGGCAGCAGGTGGATTCTGATCGGCAATCCGGTACGCTCCGAGCCTCTCCTTGAGAGGAATGACGGATTTATTGCGGTCGGCGCCGATCACCGCTTGTCCGCTGTCTCCCATCACTATCCATATCGCTTGCTTAAGCGATTCTTCCCAAGATCCGTATGCATTCAAAATTTCCTGAAGCTGTTGATCCATCTCTCTAATCCCTTTCAGCGTTTCCGGTCCTTTCCGATGGACGATCAAGTCGTTATCCGGGAAGTAAACTACATTTAAATCCGTCAGCCGGTTTTCCTTAATCATCATTTTCAGCTCTTCAGCCGAAAATTTGTTATTGATGCCGTAGCTTTGCCATACAAACGTATTCCACTGATTAGCCGGATTATGCTGTGACAATACGCCAAGAGAAAGTAGCTTGGGACCTTGGGTTTCTAATTCAGAGGGTAAAGGAGATAGGGATGCGACCGATTCCGGCAGGACAAGCTTATGCTTTGTATTTCCTCTATAAATCAATGCATTTATGGATGCCGATTCTTTCCCGTGGTCTGCCAACTGTTCATGAATCGTCCGGATGTCCGGGTTTAAATGTCTATTGTTCAAATGAAGGAGACTGTCTGTAAGAACCTGATTGGGCCCTTGCTTGATAACTTCCCGCAGACCGGTGCCGTAATTAATGACCCGCTGCTCGCCGGCATTGAACCAAACGAGACCGGGAATACGATGCTGATCGGGATGGGTTCCGGTTAATAAAGTGCTGTCGACCGTTACCGACATGGTAGGAAAAGAGCTCACCACATCGGGATAGTAACGTCCATGGGTGATTAGAAATTCGAAAGCAGGAGCCTGCCCGTTCCGGATCGCCTCCTGTAGGGGCTTATCCATGATGGAATCCGCCATAAGCAAAATAACGGGCTTCGATGATGGAGTCCGCTCCGATTGAGTGTGCAGCTGGTGCATGTTCGGCGGCCTTGTCTGACAACCGGCCAACAACGCTGCATTGATTAATAAAATCAGAATGATTTTTTTCATGAACATATATATCCTTTCGCTTGGCGTTAGTACAAAGGATCCCTATCGGCATGAAAAGCTAGAAGCTTTTTCTTATCACATTAGAAAGTTCATGTTCATTAAAGCATTAAAATGGAACAACTTTCTAATTGGCATAAAAAGCTACCTTTAAAACCGGGTTATTCGTCTTCGAAAAGGCTCCGTTAGGAGCTTTTTCTTAATATGGCCTGCCAGTCTGAAATTCATTAGTGATACACAAAAAACGCCCTTACGGCATTAAGGCTTCCCCGCGATTACGCAGCAATCATTAGAAAAACTAATGCTCAGAATAGCATATCGGTATTTCACATTTTGCTTTCCCCGCTTTATAGTGAATAGCGTAAGGAATAAGCATGTTCAAATAATGACAAGCAGCAGAGGTGGGAGAAAGTATGGGGGAACCGTTAACTCGACAAAATAAAAAAAGACAAACCGCCGGTTTTGCGCTCGGCATCGGACTAACGCTGATTATTGCACTCGTCGCCAAATATTTGGCCGGGTTTCCTTTCCTCAGTATCATGGGGCAGCTTGTCATCGCCATCTTGATCGGGATTTTTTGGAGGGCGACGATAGGGGTGCCGGACAGGCTCATAGCCGGTACCAACTTTTCTAGCAAAAAACTGCTTCGCCTCGGGATCATTTTGCTGGGGATGCGGCTTAATTTAATTGATATCGTGCATGCCGGCCCCAAAGTATTCCTGATGGCGATCATTGTCATCTGCTTTGCGCTAACGGTCGTATACGGGCTTGCCCGTTTGTTCAAAGTGGAGAAACGGCTAGGCATACTGACGGCTTGCGGTACCGCCATCTGCGGTGCGGCGGCCGTGGTGGCCATTGCTCCGCAAATTAAAGCAAAGGACGAGGAAACGGCCATAGGAGCAGCCATGGTCGCGATTCTGGGGACGCTTTTTACATTAATTTATACATTTATGTATCCGGTTATCGGGTTATCGGATCTGGGGTACGGTATTTTCTCAGGGGGAACCTTGCATGAAATAGCTCACGTCATTGCCGCATCCGATCCGGTAGGCAGCGAAGCCGTAGATATGGCTGTAATTGTCAAACTGACGAGGGTCGCTTTGTTAGTCCCGGTAGCCATTCTAATCGGGATATGGGCCAGCCGGTCGGAACATAGTAAAGGCAGTAGTGGAACCTCCTGGAAGTCCATTCCGATTCCGTGGTTTATAGTGGGCTTCCTGATCGTCAGCGGAATTAATTCTCTCAACATCGTATCGTCGGATGTAGCCGGCGTAATAGTGACGGTGGCCTACATGTTGATCGCCATGGCGATGGCCGGTCTAGGGTTAAATGTGGATCTGGTTACGTTCCGGCGTCTCGGTATGAAGTCGTTCGCTGCCGGTCTTATCGGTTCGGTCCTGCTGTCGGCATTGGGTTTTGGTCTCGTTCATCTTCTGAATTTGGCCTAACAGCAAGTGGATCCGGTTGAAATTGGTGAAGAAATCCCAATAAACCGCCCACGACTCCCAGCACGCGGTTTTGGCGTCGCATGACGGTAGTCGAGCACATGCCGCCCCTTCACATTCGCTTCGTCCAGCATGAGTCGACCAGACTGCAGTTTCGCAGTCTGGTGTTTTTTTGTGCACGAAAATAACTTCCCGTTTCTGTAAACCCCAAAGTAGCATTTATTGTGCACTAGTCGTTAAATGCGATTCCGTCTTGTGCAGAATTTCGTGTGCAGGTTTCCATTTTCTCTCCCTTTTGACTAGTATCCCTTTGACTCAGGAAGCTCGTATACGCCATGAATTTGGAAAATAGGATTCCATACTGGATAGGCAAGGAATAAGGTTAGAAGGAATGGAATGGGTTTAGATTCTATTTGGCCCCAGTCGTCAAAGGATGGGTCTATTTTTAGTTGTAGTTGCTCTGCAAAAGTGAATGAGGGCTGGATAAATTCTTATGGTGGAGAGAGAGAGAAAATTTTGAAGCGATAGGTTCCTGATTGAAGGGGATAGCAGTCGAAGGCCTGTTGAAGCAATGTTGGTTTCTGATTGAAGGGGATAGTGGTCGAAGGGTCTACTGAAGCACTGTTGGTTTCTGATTGAAGGGGATAGTGGTCGAAGGTCCATTGAAGCACTGTTGGTTTCTGATTGAAGGGGATAGTGGTCGAAGGCCCATTGAAGCACTGTTGGTTTCTGATTGAAGGGGATAGCAGTCGAAGGCCCGATGAAGCAATGTGGGTTTTCTGATTAGAGGGGAACTGAATTACACCAAACGAACAACGGGGGGCTGTCGATTTAATGTAGAATAGGTAACAGGATGATTGTACAAGTGAAAAGCGAATTGGTGCAGCATCAATGAAACTGGCAATGGATAACAGCGAAAATGTAACGGACCTGAGAGACTCTATTTCGTCAAATTAGGCGGTTTTTTTAGAATAAACATTCCTGTATACGCTAAGATACGGTCTTTGAAAAAAACAGGAGCGCCTCGCCTACTTTCGCGTGCGTTTCTTGGGAATAAGGTCGTCTCAGTCCGTTAAAGTTACCGAAAGGCCCTTACGAAGCGATTAAGGTCTCTTGGGTCCGTTATAACCAAACCGTGCAGGTTTCCCACATGATCTTAGTTGCACACCATTAATCGGCAGTCTCATCGGAATCGTTATTTGCGGCAAAAAGGGCGTTTTTCCCGTGTTACGGATTGAGAAGGCGTTATTTAGTAATCAACGTATCCCATCGCGTTCAATAACGGCTGGCGTGTTCGTTGGCAAGGCTAAAAGGAGAAAATCGGCCCAATAACGACAGAGATGTCTGTTACACCACCTTCGATGTCCGTTATACCTACCTTCTCAACATCTCCTACCTATTATGAAGAAGCAGGTCAACTAACTGAATTAATTTCACGGATGGAATAATTAACCGATCTGCTGCTGGAATCCACCATAATCTCTGCCCACCTTCCTTAAATATCCTTTATGGAACCTTTACATTATTATTGACACTTAAAAAAACAGTCTGCTATTATTAATACCATTGGAGAATATAAAGGGTTGTTTTTGCATAGTAGCCTCTAACAAAGGACTTGAATGAAGAAATAACAGGGAAAACGGCGAATATTTAGTTTTATTATTCCCTCGAAGAAAATAATTAAGGGGGCAGGTGACGGTCCTCGTGCAAAAACACGATCAGGACTATATCAAAAAGAAAAACAAGGCCACCGTCTTCCAACTGATCAAGTCCAGCTCTCCTATATCCCGAGCCAGTATAGCCAAGAAAACCGGGATGAGTCCAACTACGGTGGGGCGAATTGTCGCCGAGCTCTATGAGCAGGGTTTCGTTAAGGAAACGGAGGAGCAGGTAACGACCGGTTTAGGAAGAAAGGCGACTATGCTGGAATTGGACCGTACTTCGGTACTGACCGCCGGAGTAGAGCTGGATAAGTCGAAATTCAGGATCGGAATGGTCGATTTCGACGGGCGCATTATCAGTTTGCGCGAGGTGAACCGGGAAGTCTCCGAAACGGCGGAACAGACGCTGAACCGGATCGGCCTCGAATTGCAGTCGATGATTGAGCAAGAGGGGATGGACCCCGGCAAAATTATCGGTCTTGGCATCGGGATGCCCGGAATTGTAGACGAGCAAAGCGGGGAAGTTATATTATCGGCCCAGCTTGGCTGGAGAAACGTTCGCGTGGCTGAAACGTTAAAAACGATTACCGGTTACGAGGTGGCTGTCGATAACGAGCTTAAGGTGAAAGCGCTGGCAGAATATTGTTACGGTGCGGCCAAAGGCTCGAAGCGAACGGCCCTGATCGGCTTCGGTACCGGAGTCGGCTCCGCGCTAATCATTAACGGGGAAATCTATCGCGGTGAAACCAATAGTGCAGGAGAGATTGGCCATACGATTGTCGATCCTAACGGAGTCATGTGCGAGTGCGGCAAAATAGGCTGCCTTCAAACCTACATAGCGGAGAGCTCACTAATAACCGAGTCGAATAAGATTAAACCGATCTCCACGCTGAATGAATTGTTTGAAGAACGCCGTAAAGGGCAGTTTTGGGCGGCCAACATACTGGACCGTGCCATTACATTTATCGGAATTACAATTGCCAATGTCATCTGCCTGTACAATCCCGACACGGTCATTGTCAGCGGGGATCTGGTGGAAAAATACGACGAGGTCCGTTCTTTCTTCGAAAATGATCAACTGCAGCAGTATGTTTGGGAGCCACTTCGGGATACGTATCAGGTCGTATATTCCGCACTTGGCAGCGAGGGAGTCGTTATAGGGTCGAGCCTGCTGGCTCAGGAGAAGTTTTTAAGCATTGAGTGCTAGGGCTCCGGTGGCTGGGAACGAGGTGTTCCAACATTCACCGCGCCTCTAGAATATTAATCTGGAGGGAAGACGATGAACTACGAAGTATTGGTCGAGGAATACCGCGGAGGTATTCTGGAAAATGTCCATATGGGCGTCCTGTGCGGGATCAATGAAGAAGGAAAGGTCGTCTATTCGGTAGGCAACGAGAATCATATCACCTTCATGCGCTCGGCCGCGAAGCCTTTCCAGGCCATCCCGGTCATTCAACACGGGGTTGTGGAGAAATTTGGCTTGACGCCTAAGGAAGCGGCGCTTTTTGCCGCCTCCCAGCGGGGGGAGAAGTATCATATTGAAGCGCTGGAATCCATTCTGCGAAAAACAGGCGTCGCCGAAGAGCAAATTCTGTGCTGCCCGACCTACCCGCTGAATGAGGAACCGAAAGCCGCGTACCACAGGGAGCACGGGGAGAAGCGCAAGCTCTATCACAATTGCTCGGGCAAGCATAGCGGCTTCCTCGCCCTGGCCAAGCTGCTCGGACATGATATGGACCGCTATTGGGAGCCGGATCACCCGGTGCAGCAGCTAAGCCTGGCCGCGATGGCCGAAATGGCCGACTACCCCAAGGAAGATATTCAAATCGGGGTGGATGGATGCGGCTTCCCGGTTTACGCGCTGCCGCTTCAGCATATCGCGAGAGCATATCTGAAGCTCGCCTGTCCGGATTTGATCGAAAATCCGGGGACAAGGGAAGCGGCCGTGAAAATCGCCGGATACATGAATGCTCATCCGGAAATGGTCGCGAGCCATGACTTTATTTGCTCCGTCCTTCTGGCGGATCCTAACATCGTGGCCAAAGGGGGAGCCAAAGGAGTCTACGGCTTCGGCCTCAAGAAGGAGCGCATGAGCTTCGCTCTGAAAGTACTGGATGGGTCCGAGCTTGTATGGCCGAACATCGTTGCTTCGATTCTGGAGCAAATCGGTTATGACAACCGGGAGACGATCGAGCGTTTATACGCCCTGTCGCCCAAACAGATCAAGAACGACAATCAAGTCATTGTCGGTGAGAGAAAGGCCGTCTTTACTCTGGAGGGAAAATAACGGCCGGGCTCAGGCTAAGTTGGGTGTCCAACAGCATGTGATTGCCGCATTTTCTTAATAGAGAAAGACCGCGTCAGCGACTTCATCCAGCCATTAACCGATGGCGAGAAGTATATATTTTAAAAAGGGAGAGGAACACAGAAATGAGGAAATATTTCCTAAGCTTAATGGCTGTTGTTATGGCTGTATTTATATTTGCCGGCTGTTCCAGCAAGCCTCAGGAAACCCACCAGGGAGGCGGCGAAAACCAACCGTTAGCCAAGAAAGAAGGCAATAGCGTAACGATAGCGGTTAACGCCAACTTCATTACACTGGATCCGCATAATGCCGCAGATACTCTTTCGATTAGCGGATACCGTACCATGTACCAAGGTCTGCTAGGCTTTGACCAGGATATGAAGGTCGTGCCGGTATTGGCCGAAAGCTATGAAGTAAGCGAAGACGGTAAAGAGTATGTGTTCAAGCTGAAAGAGAATATCAAGTTCCATGATGGCACACCATTCAACGCCGAAGCGGTCAAAATCAATCTGGACCGCCTGAAAGACAGCAATTTGCGGATGTCCAAAAGCTTTGCCGTAGTGGATCATACCGAAGTTGTTGATGAGAAAACGGTCAAGCTTACATTGACCAAGCCTTATTCCGCCATGTTGAACAAACTGGCGATGCTGATGATTATCAGCCCCGATGCTCTAGAGAAGTATGGTAAAGATATCGGACAGAATCCAGTCGGAACCGGTCCTTTCAAATTCAAGGAATGGATGCAGGGGAATCATCTGACCATCGAGAAAAATCCGGATTACTGGGAAGAAGGTCTGCCGAAGGTGGACAGCATTACGTTCAAGCCAGTGCCGGAGAACGGTTCCCGCGTGGCCATGCTGAAAACAGGAGAAGCCGATTTCGTCTATCCGCTGCCTACGGAACAAGTTGAGCACATTGACGGCAAGGACGGCATTGTCGTAGAGAAGAATCCTTCGACGATCGCCCGCTACATTTCCATCAACACGACGAAGAAGCCTTTCGACGATGTTCGTGTTCGTCAAGCAATGAACTATGCAATCAACAAAGATGCTTTCATTAAAGTAGTCAAGCAAGGATTTGCCGAGAAGCTGGATTCGGCTATGGCCCAGAAAACCCAACACTATGCCCAGCAAGGTGTATATGATTTCAATCTGGAAAAAGCTAAGGAGCTTCTGAAAGAAGCGGGCTACGCTGACGGTTTCAAAGCCGAAATCTGGGGCAACACCGATTCCGAAACGATTAAAGGAATGCAGTTTATTCAACAGCAATTGGCCGCTATCGGCATCGAGCTCGATGTGAAGCCGATGGAGGAAGGCACGCTGTCTCAAGAAATCAATTCCGCGAATTCTCCGGAAGAAGCCAAGGTTCAAATGTGGTATGTAAGCTGGTCTCCGTCTTCGGCGGATGCGGATGCTGCTATCCGTCCTTTGTTCGCGAGTGAAATGTTCCCTCCGAACGGAGCTAACACCGCCTATTACAAAAACGACCAAGTGGACGAGATGATCGCTACGGCGAACCAGCTGTCCGATCCGGAAGAGCAGAAGAAGTACTATTCCGATATTCAAGCTCAAATCTTCAAGGATGTACCGTGGATCTTCCTCGTCGTGGACGATACGGTCTCCGGTAAGAAAAACTATATCGAAGGCATCCACGTATACCCTGACGGTTCCATCAATGTCCGGGATGCCGAAATCAAGAAGTAATGACCTACATGATGCTGTGTTGAGCCGTCACCCGAGCTTAACACAGCATCGTTACTAAATGACAGGAACTTAACGTTCGGTGCGGAGCATCTGGGAATCCCAGCGCTCGATATGCTTTGGCCACGGCTGAGGCAAGGACTTAGGACCGGACATAATGCTGGGAGGTTTGGAAGGTTTTGGCCAAATTTGTGTTGAAACGGTTGCTTGGCGTGATTCCGATCCTATTGATCGTTTCTGTGCTGGTATTTTTCTTTATTCACTTGATTCCCGGTGATCCTGCACGAATGGTTGCCGGCAAGGAAGCCACTCTGGACGAAATCAATATGATCCGTGCCGAGCTTGGCCTGGATAAGCCGCTTTGGGAGCAATACGTTATTTATATGACCAAGCTGTTTCAGGGGGATCTAGGCACCTCGCTGAAAACGGGACAACCCGTGACCGAAATCATTCTGTCGCGGCTGATGCCCACCGTCTGGCTTACTTTGTTCAGTATGGCCTGGGCTTTGATCATTGGACTGATCATTGGAATTATATCGGCGGTCAATCGTAACAAATGGCCGGATTATTTAAGCATGCTGACGGCGGTATCGGGCATTTCGATTCCTCCTTTTTGGCTGGGGCTGCTGTTGATTCAGATCTTCTCCGTTCAATTGGGATGGTTCCCGACCGGAGGAACGGAATCCTGGTCCAGCTATGTTCTCCCTTCTATTACTTTGGGAGCGGGGATTATGTCTATGCTTGCGAGATTCACCAGAGCGTCCATGCTGGAATCGCTTAAACAGGATTACATCCGGACAGGGCGTGCCAAAGGGTTGAAGGAAAGCACGATTATCAAGGATCATGCCATCAAAAATTCAATGATTCCCGTGGTGACCATAGCGGGATTGCAGTTCGGTTTCTTATTGGGCGGATCGGTCATTGTCGAGACCGTATTCAGTATCCCTGGCCTCGGCCGGCTGCTGATCGATTCGATCTCCTTCCGCGATTACACGGTTATTCAGGCGGAGCTTCTTCTGTTCGCAGTCCAGTTCATCCTTGTCAACTTGCTCGTGGATGTGCTCTATGGCGTTCTTAATCCCAAAATTCGTCTGTCGGATCAGAGTTGAGGAGGGTCACCGTGAATTCAAATGAAGTAACCATGCAGCCGGCCGGTGAAGCCGCTCCCGTTGCGAAAAGCGGACCAATCCGTGATTTCTGGAACAAAATGAAAAGGCAGCGTCTTGCTTTCGCGGCCGGCGTTTTTATTATTTTGCTTATTGTCATAGCTATTATTGGACCACATATCGCTCCGTATGATCCGGCCGAGCCTGACTACGAGAACATTTTGTCCGGCCCGTCATGGGAGCATTGGGCCGGGACGGATGAATACGGCCGGGATATTTTCAGCCGGATTCTGGCCGGAACCCGATTGTCCCTTTCCGTAGGGATCAGCGCGGTGCTCATCGGCGCGGTCATCGGCACGGTGCTTGGACTGATCAGCGGCTATTACGGCGGCTGGCTGGACAGGCTCATTATGCGGGGGAGCGATGTCATGTTCTCGTTCCCGGATTTGCTGCTGGCTATCGGGATTGTCGCGATTATCGGCCCGGGCTTGATTAACGTTGTTATTGCCGTTGCCATCTTCGGGGTCCCCTCGTTCGCCAGAATCATTCGCAGCGCAACGCTGGAGACGAAGTCGACGTTGTTCGTTGAGGCGGCCAAATCGATTGGGGCGAAGGACCGGCGAATTATCGCGAGGCATATTTTCCCGGAGACGGTTCCAAGTCTCATTGTTTATTTCACCATGAGAATCGGAACCACGATACTGGCCGCATCCGGTCTGAGCTTCCTAGGACTCGGGGCCAAGCCGTCCGATCCGGATTGGGGCGCTATGCTGAGCATGGGCCGCGATTATTTGGGAATTGCTCCTCATGTAGTTTATTTTCCGGGAGCCGCCATCTTTTTGACCGTATTGGCCTTTAATATATTAGGAGACGGCTTGAGAGACGCCTTGGATCCTAAGATTAAGAATTAGATAGGAGTAACGCGCATGGCTCAAAAATTGCTAGATGTGAAAGGTCTCCGGACACAGTTTACGAGAGAACAAGGGAAAGTCAATGCCGTTGACGGGGTAGATCTCCATGTGAACAAGGGTGAAGTTCTCGGTCTTGTGGGCGAATCCGGCTGCGGCAAAAGCGTCACCTCCTTGTCGATAATGAGGCTGCTCAAGAACACTCCCGGCAAGATCGTCGGGGGGACCGTTCATTTCGGTGATCGGGATCTGGTCAATTTGCCAGAGAATGAGATGCGCAAAATCCGCGGCAAGGACATAGCGATGATTTTCCAGGAGCCTATGACCTCGCTGAATCCGGTATTGAAAATCGGCAGGCAATTGGAAGAAGCGATCATGCTTCACCTTAAATATGATAAAAAACAAGCTCGCCAGCACGCCATTCATATGCTGGATCTGGTAGGAATTCCGAGGGCTGCTGAAATTATACACGAATATCCGCATCAATTGTCCGGCGGTATGCGCCAGCGTGTTATGATAGCTATGGCGATGTCCTGCCATCCGCAGCTTCTGATCGCAGACGAGCCGACGACAGCGCTCGATGTGACCATCCAGGCGCAGATTCTCGAGCTTATGAAAAAGCTGAAGGCCGACAACAACATGTCCATCCTGCTGATCACCCATGATCTGGGGGTCGTTGCCGAAATGTGCGATCGCGTTGTCGTCATGTACGCCGGAAGAGTGGTGGAGGAAGGCGATGTGCTGGATATTTTCGATCATCCTCAGCATCCCTATACCAAAGGACTGATCCGCTCCGTACCGAAGCTGCGTCAGCCGGTTAAACGGCTCGAGTCGATTCCCGGCAATGTGCCGGACCTGACGAATATGCCCAGGGGCTGTAAATTTGCTCCCCGCTGTGCGGAAGCGATGGCGATTTGTCACGAGAAAGAGCCGGAGCTGTTAGTGAACGAAGGGCGAAGCTGCAGATGCTGGCTTTATGATGACGCGGCGAAGGGGGAGAAATAAAGTGTCGAAGCCTTTGGTGGAAGTGAAGCATTTACACAAAGTTTTTCCGGTTAAGAGAGGCTTGTTCGGGAAAAAAGCTTATTTGCGCGCCGTTAATGACGTCTCTTTTACCATACAAAAAGGAGAAACGTTCAGCATCGTCGGCGAAAGCGGCTGCGGGAAATCGACCACCGGACGCTTGATAACTAATCTGCTGACCCCAAGTGAAGGCGAAATTTGGTTCAACGGGCAGGAAATCAGCAAGCTGAACGCGAATCAGATGAGACCGCTGCGCAAGCAAATGCAGATGGTTTTTCAGGATCCGTATGCATCGCTTAATCCGCGAATGAAAATCAAGGATATCGTCGGGGAACCGCTGCTAATCCATGAATCGATGTCCGCGGCGGAACGTGAGAAGGAAGTCCACAAGCTGCTGGAGGTGGTCGGACTCAACTCCTTCCACGGGGAACGCTACCCGCACGAATTCAGCGGAGGGCAGCGTCAGCGGGTGGGAATCGCCCGGGCGCTCGCGGTTAAGCCGAGCCTGATTGT
The DNA here is from genome assembly GCF_051966115.1 of Paenibacillus sp. SAFN-117. NCBI lineage: Bacteria > Bacillati > Bacillota > Bacilli > Caryophanales > Paenibacillaceae > Paenibacillus > Paenibacillus sp. SAFN-117. Next base: position 60,569 of record NZ_JBQCLK010000018.1, on the reverse strand, counting down.
AGCGGATGAGCCGGTGTCCGCCTTGGACGTCTCGATTCAATCGCAGGTGCTTAACCTGCTGCAAGATTTGCAGGAAGAATTCGCGCTGACTTATTTGTTCATCTCTCACGACCTGAGTGTAGTCGAGCATATTAGCGACCGGATCGGCGTCATGTATCTCGGTTCCATGGTGGAGGTGGCGGATAAGGAGACTTTATACGATAAGCCTCTACATCCTTATACTCAGGCGTTGTTTTCGTCAGTGCCGGTACCCGATCCCCGCCTGAAGCGGGAAAGGATCGTGCTGAAGGGCGATCTGCCCAGTCCGGTCGATCCGCCATCCGGCTGCCGGTTCCATACGCGCTGTCCTTCCTGTATGGAAATGTGCAAAACGAAAGTGCCTGAATTCAAGGAAGTGGCACCCAATCATTATGTGGCCTGCCACTTATATGAAAAGGGGAACGAATGATGAAAATAACGGTCGGAAACGAGCAGTCCGCGGAAGTAATCGTTCATCTGTGCCGGGAATCGGACGGGGATCCGGTCCCTGGAGTGAAGCTCAGACCGCATGCCAGAAAGCGCGGAGCGGTCACTTGGCTGTACAGCCGGGATCAGCAGCCTCATGATTTGATCATCGGTCTGGGTCCGGATGAAGGAATCTCCGCCGAGCGGATTCGGGAAGCGGCGGGCAATGCGGTGAGAGCGATCAGCAAGGAAGGCTTCAAGACGGTCGCTGTCCGGCTGGATCGTCTGGCGGAGCGGTTCTCCGCCTTCTCGGCGCCTGCTGGGCAGGCAGGCGGTTCGGCAGAGTTGAACTCCGCTGAGACTGGGTCGGCCAACGGGACGGAAGGTTCCATCCCCGCTGTGTCGACCAGCGCGGCATGGAGCATGACTGTGGAAGATTTAGTCGCTGCTTGGGCTGAAGGATGGCGGCTGGGCTCTTACACGTTTGATCTGTATAAATCCAACAAGTCGTCCCGCTCGGTGGAGCATCTGCATCTCATCCTTCCTGCAGGAGCCTGCACCGCTCAGGATCTGGAGCCGGCTCTGAAGCAGGCCTCCATCCGTGCGGAAGGAACGATGCTGGCCCGCGACCTATGCAACGAGCCGCCGAATGTACTCCACCCGGAATCGCTCGTGGAGCGGGTTATGGAGCATTTTGCGGAGCTTCCGGTAGGAGTGCGCATTTACCGCGACGAAGAGCTGGAGCGGCTGCAGATGAACGGCCTGTTGACCGTAGGGCTGGGAAGCCGCTATAAGCCGGCGCTGATTGAGCTGTCCTACGCGACCGATCCGCAGCTGCCCTTGATCGCGCTCGTCGGCAAAGGCATCACGTTCGACATGGGCGGCATGAATATCAAGTCCGGACGGGACCTCAGTGACGCCCGCTTCGATATGGGCGGCGCCTGCGCGGTCCTGGGGGCGATGGACATGATCAGCCGCTCCGGGATTCAGGCGAACGTGACCGCCTTGATTGCGACCGCCGATAATATGCCGGATGCCCGCGCATTCGTTCCGTCGACCGTGATCACCTATCCTAACGGAATCACGGTGCAGGTCGGGAACACGGATGCGGAAGGTCGGCTTGTACTGGCGGACGCTTTGCTCCATGCCGACCGGCTCGGCGCCAGGGAGATCGTGGACATCGCCACGCTCACCGGCAATGTCGGCCAAGCGCTCGGCTTGAAAATGGCGGGAGCCTGGGGCGACCGGCCGTTCATCGAGACTCTTGCCGCCATTGGCGAGAAGAACGGCGACCGCATCTGGCCGATGCCGCTGATCGACGAATACGAAGAACAGCTTCACAGCGATTATGCAGATATGAACAATATCAGCCATTCCCCGTACGGAGGGGCTATCGTAGCCGCCTTATTCCTGCGTCGCTTCGTGGATAAAGCCTCCCGTTGGGTGCACATCGATATGGCGAACACCGTACAGGTCGCGTCGGCCAATGGCTATTATACTGCAGGGGCTACCGGATATGGCGCCCGCCTGCTGGCCGATTTCGTTGCCTCCCGGGTGGAGGCAGCCAGGCAGCCGAAGGCTTGATTTATCGCAGTATCTGCTTTTAACCATCATTATGAAAATGATTCTTACTAGGAGGAGTCTAGAATGCTTCTGGAAATCATTAGTACCAGCCTGGAAGATGCCGTCACTGCCGAGCGCAGTGGAGCTAACCGTCTTGAGCTGTGTTCAGCCATGACCGAAACGGGACTGACCCCGAGCCTCGGGCTGATTGAAGCGGTCGTCGGCGCGGTGCAAATTCCGGTCAACGTCATTGTCCGCCCCCACAGCCGCTCCTTTCATTATGATAAGCACGACCTGGCCGTAATGGCCGCAGATATCCGCCACATCAAGAAAGCAGGTGCGGCAGGAATCGTCATCGGGGCGCTTACCGAGGAGAGGAAAGTGGATACGGAAGCAATCTCTTATCTGTTGGAAGAAGCGGAAGGTCTGGATGTCACTTTCCACCGTGCTTTCGACGATATAGAGGTAGAAGAACAACTGGAGGCTCTGGAGACGATCGCGCAGTTTCCGCAAATCCGGCGCATTCTGACCGCCGGCGGACAGGCTCCGGCGCCGCAATCGGCGGAGCAGTTGAAGAAGCTGGTGGACCGGTCGAAGAATACTTCGGTAAATATCATGGCGGGTTACGGGATGACTCCGGAATCGTTGAAGACTCTGGTACCTGCGACGGGTGTGACGGAGGTTCATTTCGGCTCCGCGGCCCGCGTTAACCGAAGCTTTGCTCACCCGATAGATCCCGGGGTTATAGAAACCATAATAAGAGATCTTAAGCAACTGAGCGAATAGATCAGAAGATAATGAGGAATAGGAAATGGAGCAAAATACGCAGTATGTTGTCGGGGTCGATCTCGGCGGCACCAAAATAGCGACGGCGCTGTTGGATCAAAGCGGCCAAGTGCTGCGGCGGACACGGTTCCAAACCGCCGAGCTGAAGACGGCGGAGGAAGTGATCGATTGTCTCGTCCGTTCCGTTGAAGAAGTACGCGGCGATCTGCCTGTTGCGGGCGTCGGAGTAGCTTCTCCGGGTGCGGTGGATACGGAACGGGGAATCATTCTGAACGGAACCAACCTGCCGGGCTGGGCCGGAATTCCGCTGCGTGAGGAAATGAAGCGGAGGCTGGGTATTCCCGTTCAAGTCGTCAACGACGCGAACGCGGCGGCATGGGGCGAATATTATGCCGGTGCCGGCCAAGGCTCGAAGACGATGGTTTATATTACGATCAGCACCGGCATCGGCTCCGGAATCGTGCTGGACGGCAAGCTGCTGCTCGGCAGCAACGGGATTGCCGCCGAGCTCGGCCATACGATGATCGGAGTGGACGGCCCGGTCTGCAGCTGCGGCCGGCCCGGCTGCTGGGAAGCCTACGCCTCCGGTACGTCCATTGCCCGGATCGCCGAGGAAGCGTCGGCACGGGAAGCGTCGCTGATGACGAATTTGGCCGCTCAAGAAGGAATACCGATCAGCGCCAAGCATCTGTTCGAAGCCGCCCGGCAAGGGGATGGAACGGCCCGCCAAACGGTGGACGAGGTTACGCATTATATAGCGCTGGGACTAATGAATGTTGTGCATACCTTCAATCCGGACTGCATCGTCATTGGCGGTGGAGTCAGCCGGGTCGGAGACGACTTGTTCAGCCCCGTGCGTCGTAAGACGGTCAGCCTCGTCATGGAGCCGTACCGCGACACCTTTCGAATCGTGCCCGCAAGCCTCGGCGACGATGTGGGCGTTGTCGGCGCCGCGACCCTTTGCTTTACAATGAGCGAAAACAATCAATAATCCTTCAAAAATCCGGTGGAGCATAAGCTTCATCGGATTTTTTAAGCACTGCTATATATCGCGCACAGGTAGTTCCGGTTTTTAGGTGTTTAAGCAAAATATTGGACTATTATACTCTCAAAGATCATTCATGCCGTATGTAGTATCTGGATTCCGCAGCTAGTTCGTTTCTTGGGGCGAATGACGCCTTGAAAAAAGAGGCACCTTTTCATTAGTTTCGCTGGTGCCCCGGCAGATACGATGGATGTCTAAATGGATTTCATCCAGTTAGTTTGCTACTTTAAGGGCGATGGACGGAAACTAACTGGAAAAACTGCAGCTAGTTTGGGCTAAATTGGCGGTTTGAACAAAAAACCTCTATTTTAAATGGAGTTTTTCCAGTTAGCTCAGCCGCTATTTGCAATCTGCATAAAACTACCTACATAAAATACAGTTAGATGCGCCATTCCGCACCGGCAGATATGAGAGTAGACGGATTCTCAAGTTAGATGCACCATACCGCTTGCACGGCACGGGCAAAAAATGAAAATAGCCGGATTCTCAAGTTAGACGCGCCATTCCGTTTGCACGGCATCGGTAGAATATGAAAATAGATGGATTTTCAAGGTAGATCGTCGATAAGTTCCAGCGGCGAGACCGAAAAAAGAACCCCAACGAGAGGTCTCGTCAGGGTTCATTGGAGATTCATTAAGGAATGACTTCGAACTGTTTCTTTGGCATGGAATGCATGCTCCGGGCGGTGACGTGCGAAACGATATAATAGGTGCCTGTTTGATCGAACGTCTTTTCAATAGAATAGACTCCGCCCTTCTGATTGGTACCTTTAATCATCTCATGCTCGTCTTCTCCGGCAAGCCAAATTTCAAACAAAACTTCCCAGGCGTCATCGACATCCTGGCCGTTCTGGGTAACCCTGGCGGACAGGGTTACTTGTTCCCCGGCTTTGATCTGTGCCGGTGGAGCGAGCTCTACTTCAATAGGCTGCAAGGAGTCGGCATCATTATTCTGAACCGTTGCGCAGCCGGCGGACAATAACGTTAATAGCACGGCGATGAGGACAACAGGACTTCGCTTCATTTGCCGGATTTCTCCTTTGCTAGAATGGCCTTCGCATCCTTGATGATCTGCTCAAACGGTGTGTCGTAAGCCCCTTCGTATCTGCTGACGATGACACCGGACGGGTTGACCAAATAAAAGGCCGTTCCATGTATCACTTGATCCGAATCAGGATCGTTCTGAACGGTGGAGCGGAACGTACCTTCCGAAAACTTCTTGATTTCCTCTTGGGTATATCCCGTCAGGAAATGCCAGTTGGTGAAGTCCGCCTCGTAATTTTGGCCGTAGGCCTTCAACACCTCCGGTGTATCCCGGTCCGGATCGACCGAGAAGGATACGATCTCCGCGTCCACTCCGGCTTCGCGGAATTTCTGCTGAAGGATGGCCAGGTTGGAGGTCATGGGCAGACAGACAGTAACACAGTTAGTGAATACGAAATCGGCTATCCAAACCTTGCCCTTCAGATCGGCAAGGCCGAAGTTCTGTCCCTCCTGATTTGTAAAGGTGAAGTCCTCCACGGGCCAGTTCAGTTTGGAATTGTCGGGCGGCTTGCCGCAGCCTGCAACGAGCAGGGCGAACGATGCAAGCAGAATAGCGAGGATACGGAGCTTCACGATAGGGACCCCCTTGTTGTCGCATTGGATTACATTGGTGCAGCTTTTAGATGGACAGCTTACTTCTTGTCGGCGAGCCAAACCGCCAGCGATTCGATTTCGTCTTCCTTCAGCCGGTTTTTAAATCCGGGCATTCTCCCTTGGCCGTCCTCGATAATTTGGACGATGTTTTCCTTGCTGTGCTTGGAGCCGATTTTGCTCAGAGCGGGTCCCATATTTCCTTCAAGCTGTGCTCCATGACAGGAGAGACAGTTGCTTTTGTAAACCGCGTTCTGTTCAACCTCTTCCTTGGAGACGGAAGAGCCGGAGGCCTCCTGCCCATTGGTTCCGGCCTTGCTTCCGCAGCCTGCCAGAGCCATAGCGATGACGATAACGCCTGTCCATTTTACCCATTTCATATTCCATTCCTCCCAGTTTTCCTGTGCTTTTAAAAATAAACATCATCAGCGGGGCTCCGGAGACATCCCTTCACGGCCCCATTGCTCTTGCTCCTCGTCTTCCATCGCCCGTTCGGCACGGTACCATCTGTAGAAGTTGAACGCCAGCACCCATCCGTAAATTATCTCCTGGACTACTTTCATGATGACCCCTCCCGATTGCTGATCCTCTCGGACCGACATTGGCAGCAGATTAAGCGTCTGCGGGGAGTCGAAGCTGACGTATCCGAACGGAAGACAGAGCAAGTCCGCTCCTTCCGTATACAACCGGTACAGCGGCACATCGGCAAAAATAATTAAAGCGCAGGCCGGAGTAATCAGCACTCCGTTGGCGAACATATAGCCCATTTTCTGCAAACCGCTTAGGCGATCCATATTTTCAATCGGGCATACAACGGGCCACCACATCATAAAGGCGGTAACCTCCAGCAGCAGATGGACGGCGGTGTGCAGCGTAAAGTTGGACATCACCGGATCGAAAATAAAGGGCATATGATAAAGAGAGAACAAGAAGTTAAAGGTCAGAATCGCAAACAGCGGCTGTGTCAAGACGGAAACGGTTTTCTTCACCAGGCGCGGCTTAAGCAGCCTTTCGAACCAGGACACCGGAAGGCTGAGCAGAAGCAGCGGGGGCATCGCCAGAAACAGGATGGCCATCTGCAGCATATGCGCCCCGAACAAAAAGTGCCCCAGCACATTGAGAGGCCCGCCCCAACCGAGGTAGAAGCAAATCATCCCGAGAATAAACAAAATTTTGCGGCGGCCTGTGACAAGAGGAGGCTGTCCGGGTTTACGCCGGGTCGCATACAAATAAGCAGCGGTTAGTACGACGATAATCGCAATGAGCTCCGGACTGAAGAACGCCCGCAGGCCGTACAAGTCCAGTAGGAGAGTAAAAGACATTTTCCATCACCGTCCTTAAATGGAAACTTTAATCCTTCCCCTACTATAAGGAATGCACGGTTAAACGGGTATGACTCGAGGGGGCTATACCGGTGAACACTTTGTGAGAAAGTTATGACGAAATAGTGGCGGAGTTGGAGACGAATATCTTAATCCTGGCAAGATTCAATGAGGGGAAGCAGATGTAAAGTGATTTACGGCTGCAGGAATTTCACGTCCATGGAAAAAAGAAACAGCGGAGTATAAGAGAACTGAGTGTTTGAACTGATACTAGCTGGGGGGATATAACAGTGGAACAGGAATTATATAAAAAAATATATGGTGTTAAAGAGCTTTATGTTATCCTTTATAAAGGCTTAAGAACACCGCAACACGCGGCGGGCCGGCCTTCGGCTGTTCCTTGGTCGCAGAGGCATTTCGGAGATGTGGAATCAGGCGACAATCCTGCACCGACTAACTGCGCCCAGCGCATCCGTACCCTTCGGGTCCTTAAGTCAGTGAGGGTTCGTGAATGACTGAACGTTATAAGAAATCAGCGCAAAAAACGGAAAATTAAAAGGAAATCCTTTTTAGTAGTTTAATCAATGACAGGTATCTTTGAGAGGAGGGTATATGTGGTTAAAGTCGAGTCATTTCTGAGGTCGATTCGGCGGCATTATCCGGATGTTCCACTTTCTCCAGTAAAAGAGATAGGTTCCGGACAAAATAATGTTATTTTGCAAGTCGGATCGGACATTATTTTCAGGTTTCCTAGGTATGCAGCGGGGATCGAGCAACTGAAACTTGAAGTCCAATTGTTAAGCATTATCTCCAAATATGTTTCATTAAAAGTTCCATATCCTACTTACCGAGTCTTAGATACAAATAAAGAGACTCATGCTTTTATGGGGTATATTCGAATTGAAGGTGAACCGCTTGACGCTGATGGGCTGAATCAGATCGAGAATTACGCAGATAAGCAGCGAATCGCTGATCAACTTAGCGACTTTTTAATGGAGTTGCACCAAATTGATCTTGGTCACTTTTCCAACTGCTTAGCTGTAAATAAATACGACCCTTTTCAGGAATGGAGAGATCTGTACGACCACATTAAAAAAAACTGTATCCTTTCATGACGGAAGAGGCTTGTCGTCGGACGGATCGGCATTTCACGGATTTTTTTGCGTGTGAAAAGAGTGCCGCAATAATTCCATCTATTATTCATGGTGACTTCGGTACCTCGAACATTTTGTACGACAAATCGAGCCATAGGATAACCGGCATTATTGACTTTGGTTCAGCTCATGTCGGTGATCCAGCCATAGATTACGCCGCACTTCTCGCGTCATACGGAGTGGATTTCTTTCAACTGATAGAAAAACGCCTTCCTGAGGTTAAGAGTATGATCGAACGGGTGCTTTTTTATAAAGGGACTTTCGCTCTTCAGGAAGCGTTGTTTGGATTGGAACATGACGACCCTATTGCATTCACAAATGGAATTACAGCAATAAATACATTTGATTAGCGGAGAGGTTAATTGTGCAAGTATTTCAAAGAAAGCGATGACATCTTATAACTCCGTATTATGCGAACCATATTTCGACCCGTCATCGCGGCCGAGCAGGCGAAGCTGATCGGATCGCTTCAGTACCTGCTGGTTGTCGGCGACGATGCAACCACAGTCTCTGTGTTGCGGGAGCTTGCGCCGACTTACAACCGTCTGCGAGAGGCGCGGATCAATCAGCTGTGACCGCAATGAGCTTTAAGTTGATGACGGGAGGCTTGCATAGATTTCTCCATTTTTATGCAGAATAATTAAAACTAATCATACGCCCAGGGAGGTCATGCCGGCTTGAAAGCAAAAGATCATGGTCAGGAACAGGAGCGGGAGGAAGGTAAACATCGGGATGAGCTGCTCAGGCGGGATATGGAGGTAGACTCCGATGTTAACGAAGACCGCAATCGGGAAAATCTGTTGGACGCCTCTTTCGAGGCATGGTACGAGAATATAGAGTACTGGGTGAAGCAGAAAGATGAAATGACCCGGGTGCCGGAGGAGAACGTCTTCGAGGCTGCCGAGGACATGGACGCTGAAGAAGAGCAGGGTTGATTGGAGTCAGGGCGAAAAAGCGGCGATCAAATCGGGACTGCCCCGGAAGGTCTTGAAAAGACCGGAAGGGGCGGTCCTTTTTTGCATTGCCAAATCCTCCGATAAGAGTTTTGCTCTTTTCAACATTCGACATTATGTCCCCGAGGTTTATGCTAGAATCCATTGAAAACGCATACAATCTATTCCGGGAGGAGATTGGATTGTCCCGTATTAAAGCTTTGATGCCCAGTTCGCTGAAAAACCGCTTATTCTTATCTTTTGTCCTTTTTATTGTTCTGCCGTTCTTTCTGGTGCAAATCCGCAGCTACGATCAAATGGAGTCTCTGTATGAAGAACGGATCGGCGAGCAGAGCCAGTATCAGTTGGACCAGATGGTATCCTATTTCGAGCAAATAAAGACGAGAATTCTGATGACTTCTCTTCAATTGGAGAAGGAACTGCAGATATTGCTCGCCCAATCGGAGGAAGGCCGGGTGGAGAAGGAGCAGATCCAGCAGCTGCTTAAGGAGGTCAAGGCCAATCTGTTTGCAGACGGCGCATTCGTAAACTATACGTTGACCGGATTGGACGGCGTTTCATACACCTCCATTGACAATGGCATGGGTGTCGAGGATGAAGCTTGGGCCGCCGGTGCAATCGGCTGGCTCCGGCAACAAGACCGTCCGTCGATGCAATGGCTTCTCCTCTCCAAGGATTCGAGGCCGAACGGGCAGGCCAACACGGACCTGCTTACGCTCTTTAGTGTCGTTCAAGACCGGAACCGTCTCCCGCTGGGTGTTCTCCGCATCAGCTTCGATTACCGGAAATGGCTGCAGGACCAGACCGGCCGTTTTCTCATCCAGCAGGACTATTTTCTACTTAATGAACAGGGAGGTGTGCTGTTTCAGACCCGACCCGATGCGAGCATGCCGACAGGTCTGCAGAAGTGGGTGCGGCAGCAGCATGCCACCGGGGAAAGGGAGCCTTTGGTCGATCGGCAAACTTCCTCTATTCTAACCTCCAGCGGCATCGAGTCCTTGAACTGGACGCTGGTGGCCCAATTCCCGCTGCAGGTGTTCTTCGGCGATATCGGGGCTGTGCAGCGTCAAGCTTATGTTACCTTCGGTTTATTTACGTTAGTTTTCGTCGTGATGACTTTCTTCATTTCCTCAACCGTTACCCGCCCTTTACGACTCCTTCGCAACAAAATGTCCGATCTGACCCGCAGCCAGTTTCGCGTCCATCTGCCTACGGATAAATATCGGGGGGAAATGATGGAGATGGCGGAATCGTTCAACCAGATGGTCCGGGACCTGAACCGTTCCGTAGAGCGGCTGAAGATCGAGGAGAGACGGCGCGAGGCGGTTCATTTCCAGATTTTGATGCAGCAGATGAATCCCCATTTCCTATTAAACACCTTGAATACGATCAAGTGGAATGCTTATGCCCGGGGGGACGGGACGACGGGAGAGATCTGCATCGCCCTGGGGCGCCTGCTGGAAACGAGCTTGAACACGGAGGAGGAGCTTATTTATTTGCAGCGGGAGATGGAGCTTATTGAAGCCTATATCAAAATCCAGCGTTTCCGTTACGAACAATCCTTTGTCATCCGCTATGAGTACGAAGAGGGGCTGCGCTATGCCCTGGTGCCGAAGTTTTCTCTTCAGCCGCTGGTGGAGAACGCGATCCGCCACGGCTTTGCCCGTATGAAGGAAGGCGGAGTCATCGTCATTCGGGCATGGCGGGAGGAAGGGAGCCTGCTTGTCCATGTGGATGATAATGGAGCCGGATTACAGGCATCGGCCGCTGAGAAGGAGATGTCCAGGCGGCCGTCCATCGGTTTGAACAATATTAGAGAAAGGCTTCATCTGTTATTCAAAGGGGAAGCCGGATTGGAGCTGGCGTCCTTGGAGAAGGGGACACGGGCGGCGCTGCGCGTTCCGTTCCTGAATTCCACCCCGTATGAAGCGGACAAAGGAGGGATTGAGCGTGTGGAAGGCTTTACTGGTTGAAGACGAGCCTTATGTTCGCCGCCATGTTATTCAATTGGTCGATTGGGCCGGAAGCGGCTTTGAGCTGGTTGGGGAAGCCGGTAACGGGGAAGAGGCTTTGGAGATGATGAAAGTTCATCGGCCGGATTTGGTTATCACGGATATCCTCATGCCGAACATGGATGGCCTGGAATTGCTGCAGCGGGCCAGGGAAACCGGTTTTGAGTCCATGTTCATCATGCTCACATGCATGAGCGAGTTCGAATATGCCCGCAGGGCGTTGGAACTGGGGGCATCCGGATACGTGCTGAAATTATCGATGGGCCCCGATTCCTTGAACGAAATGATCGGTAAAGCCCATAGAGAGCTGCTTAAGCGGTATAAGGAAAAGACAGAGGCGGCCTATTACCGCCGTTATGCGTCGGTGTGGGAATCGTTCGCCGGCCGATCTCCGGAGCCCGGTTACCTCCGGGCCAAGGGAATGATCATGGAGCCGCAGGAACGCTTCTCGGAGGTCTGGATCGGGTGCGCTCTAAGCGGCCCGGTTCCGGTGGAAGAACAAACTTGGTTGAGAAGGGCGGCTTCCAGGTTTCCGGCCGGCAGCTTGACCCATCATTTTCAGGCATCCGGCTACACCACTCTATTTTGCTGGAGCCCGGTTTCCATTCAGCACGAGCCGATCCTTGACTATTCCCCTTCCATTCCGGTTGCGTTCGCCACGGGGAAGGCTTCGGAGTCCTGGATATCTCTCTGGTCCTCTGTAGTGAAAAAACTCGATGAAGCCTGGTATGAATGCCCAGCGGAGGAGGAAGCCGGCCCTTCGGGCATAAGCGGCGATGGGGACAAAATGGAGGAGAACAGCCTGTGGACCCGGGAGCTGGAGCTGCTGCAAAGTGCGGAGCAAGGAAGGAAGCAAACCGGCTTGCTGCTCCGCGAGCTGATGGAGGAGATGAGGCATAGTGCCTGGCCTGCTCTCATGGTGAAGGAATGTGCACTGCGCTGGGTCCGCTTCATGAAGCCGCTGATTCCGGAAGCGTCACAGGCCGCCAAGCAATCCATCCGGGAAGCGACCAAGCATGCTATGCTGCTGCAGAAGCTGGAGCCGTTATTCGCGGCGTATGTGCAGCGGCGCCTTATCCGGGACCTCCCGGTAACGGATCATCCGGAGGTCAACATCCTGCTGCGCCATATCCACAGCCGCTACAATGAAAATTTGACGTTAAAATCGGCCGCCACCCTTGTTTGTATGGATGAAACCTATTTAAGCGGATTGTTTCGCAAGAAAACGGGGACCCCGTTTATTCAATATGTGCAGAAAGTCCGGGTCGAGCGGGCCAAGCATTATCTTTCCCATACGGATCTTCCTGTACTGGAAATTGGCCATCGCGTTGGCTTTGTGAACACCAATTATTTTTTTCGGATATTCAAGAAACTGACGGGCATGACCCCGATGGATTTCCGCCGCGAAGCTTCTGAGCCCTCTTTGGGAAGGGAGAGTGGTTCTGTTGAAATGTAAAGGCTTACAAAAAACCAAATATGTGCAGTCAAACCGTTAAAATCGTTCATTATCCGCTAACAGGGCCGCGTGATATGCTGAATCCAGATTAGCAAAGGAAGGGAGGAAAATGGGGTGAAGGCTCGGACGGTGCCTGCCGGCTCGGCCCGAATGCCGCCCGCCGCGCGGCTCGCTAAATATATCAAGCTGCTCTGGAAATTCAAGGCGCTGTATATCATGCTGCTGCCCGGCATGCTGTACTACCTGGTTTATAAGTACGTTCCTATGTACGGGGTCATCATCGCCTTCAAAGATTTTAACATTCTCGAAGGCATCGTGAGCAGTCCTTGGGCGGATCCGTGGTATAAACATTTCCTGCAGTTTTACGAATCGCCGTATTTTGCCGAACTGCTCCGCAACACCTTCCTGATCAGTATCTACAAGCTCTTGTTCGGCATGGTTCCGCCCATTCTTCTCGCACTTGTGCTGAATGAATGCAGGGTGTATTGGTTTAAATCGCTGGTCCAGACACTGAGCTACATGCCGCATTTTTTGTCCTGGATCATTATTTACGGCATCGCTATTATTTTGCTGTCGGAGGATACAGGCATTCTGAATCGATGGCTGGTGGAATCGGGAGGAAGAGCGATCCCTTTTCTGACCTCGACCGAATGGTTCCGAAGCGTGCTGGTCGGCAGTGAAATTTGGCAAAACCTCGGCTGGGGCGCCATCATCTATTTGGCCGCCATCGCGGGCATTGACCCGACGCTGTATGAGGCGGCAAGGGTGGATGGGGCGAGCCGCTTGAGAATGATCTGGCACATCACACTCCCCGGAATCCGGCATGTAATCATTCTGCTGCTCATACTCAGACTCGGACATATTCTGGATGCCGGCTTCGAGCAAATCTATATTTTCTATAACATTCATGTCTACTCTGTGGCGGACATTCTGGATACGTGGGTGTTCCGTACGGGGTTGGAGCAGCTTAATTTCAGCCTGGCTTCGGCCGTCGGATTGTTCAAGGCGGCGATCGGATTCTTTCTGGTTCTGGCCTCGAATGCATTGGCCAAGAGATGGGGGCAAGGAATATGGTAAGAGGATGGGGAGACAAACTGTTCAATACGGTCGTCTATATCGTGCTGACCCTGGTCGGCCTGTCGGCGGTCCTGCCGATTCTGTACGTGGCCGCAGTCTCCGTGACTCCGTATGCGGAAGTATTGAAGAACGGCGGTTATGTCTTGATCCCGACGGAGCTGACCCTGGCGGCATACCGCAAAATATTCGGCACTTCGGATATTCTCCGATCCTTCCAAATCACCTTGTTCGTTACCACCGTCGGAACGGCCATCAATTTGCTGCTGACCATGCTGACCGCCTACCCGTTGAGCCGCAGAGCCCTTCCGCACCGCAATCTGTTTCTATTTCTCGTCGTCTTCACGATGCTGTTCAGCGGCGGAATTATTCCCACTTATCTGGTTGTCAAAAGCACCGGACTGTTGGACACGGTATGGGCCCTGATTATCCCTTCGGCCGTCAGCAGCTTCAATGTTCTCATTATGAAAAGCTTCTTCGAGCAGCTTCCGGAGGAAATTTTCGAATCGGCACGCATGGACGGAGCTTCGGAAGCACGGCTGCTGCTGCGCATTGTGGTTCCTCTGTCCACCCCTGCCCTGGTCACGATCGGGTTGTTCTACGGGGTTGCTCATTGGAATCAGTTTTTCGCCGCCATTATGTATATTACGGAGCGCAGCCTGTTCCCGCTGCAGATCGTTGTCCGCGAATTGCTGATGCAAACGGTCGAGCAGATGGAGAGCCCCGAGAACATGGTTCCGACCGTGACCATGCAGATGGCCGCGGTAATGGTCGCCGTCGTTCCGGTTGTCGTCATTTATCCGTTTTTGCAGAAGCATTTTACTAAAGGCATGCTGCTTGGTTCCATCAAAGGGTAAATTCCAAATGAACGATAAAGGGGAGTTGGATAATGGTTGCCAAGAAACGTTATGCAGCGCTTGCCGCAAGCATGCTTCTCCTGACAGGAGCGGTATTGGGGTGCTCGACGGGCAAGGATAGTAATAACGCGGGTCCGTCACCGAGTGGAGCCCCCAAGAAGGAGGAGACGAGGACGGAAAACAAGGAGCCGGTGAAAATTACGGTTGCTATGGAAGGCTCCGGGAAGCCGGCTCCGCAGGACGATTTCATTAAGAAAGCTCTGGACGAGAAGCTGAACATCGATTTGCAGATGACGATGATCCAGGGCTTCAACGATTATATGAACCAAATCAAGGTACGGACCGCAGCCGGGAATTATCCGGATATTATGCATCTCGATCTGGTTACCCTTAACGATTTTGCGCAGAAGGGCCTGCTGCTTGATCTGACTCCTTACCTCGATTCGAAGCTGCAGACGGCCAAGGACTTCATGGGCGAAAGCCTGATGAAGAAAGGGATGGTGAACGGCAAGTACTACGCCATTACGAGAATTGCCGATGTGGCGTTCACGTCCTTCTGGATCCGTCAGGACTGGCTGGATCACCTGAAGCTGGAGATGCCGACCAATCTCGAGGAGCTGTATGAGGTCGCGAAGGCTTTTACAGAGAATGATCCCGACGGCAACGGCAAGAAGGATACGTACGGATTTACGGGAACGGAACTCGGCACCTTCGCCCCGATCTTCGGAGCCTTCGGAACAGCCGGTCCCGGGACGACCTTTCTGAAGGACGGGAAGGTGGCCAATTCCTTCTATGATTCGGGAATGGAGGAAGCTCTTGCCTATATCAAGCGTCTCATTTCCGAGAATTTGGTGGATCCGCAAATTATGACCAATAAAGGAACGATGGCGCGCGATCAGGCATTCCAGGGGAAAGCCGGCATCATCTGGTCAGGGTGGACGGATATGGGCAAGGTGGAATTCGTCGAGCAGTACAAAACCATTAATCCCAAGGCAGAATGGGTGCAGATGGGCCCGCCCGAAGGCCCTTACGGCCAATATGATACGGCATTCGACGCCGAGAAGCCGTCCCGCCTGTTCGCTCTGCCGAAGACACTCGAGAAGCAGCCTGACAAGCTGGAGAAAATTTTCGAGCTGCTGAACTATATTTCGAGCAAGGAAGGCAATCTTCTGGTCATGTATGGAATCGAAGGCCGCCACTATAATGTGGAGAATGGCAAAATCGTGCTGACGGAAGCGATGGCCAAAGAGGGCAACTACTTCCACTACTATCAAATGACCGGGCGTCCGAACGAAGAGTATTTGCCCACGAAGTTCCCGACGGAGGAGAAGTTCATCGAGTATGCGCTCAAACTGCCGCGGCTGCAGAGCATCGACAGCAATCTGCTGCCTCCGGCAGGCTATAATGCGGCGGACGCCGACCGTTACGCCAAGGAAGAACTGGCCAAGTTTCTGTACAACAAGCGGCCGCTTGAAGAGTACCCCGATTTCATAAAAACGCTGGAGAGCACATTCAAGTATAAGCTGTTTGTCGAGCAGGCGGAAAAGCGGGCCAAGGAGCTTGGGCTCGTTCAGTGAATTTGCTTAAATGGGAGGAGGGCTGGCCAGTTACGTATGCAGGAGCGGGATTTTGTCATTTGCCGGGCCTCGGAGCATCGGCAGATCGAAATTCCATAAATAATCCCCTGCGTCTGCTCGGGCTTCGCATCCGGCTGTCCGAGCTTTTATTCTACGACATTGGAAAGGAGCCAGGCGGGTGATGAAACAGCTTCATGCAGACGTTGTTATTATTGGAGGTGGAACGGGGGGATGCGCGGCTGCCTTGGCTTGTGCCAAGATGGGCAAAAAGGTGCTCATGACCGAGGAAACGGACTGGATCGGAGGTCAATTGACAAGTCAGGCGGTTCCCCCGGATGAGCATACGTGGATCGAGCAGTTCGGTTGCACCGCCAGCTATCGGCAATTCCGGAATCGGGTGCGCGATTACTACAGCCGCAATTTTCCGCTGACGGCAGCAGCCCGCTCCGCTCTTTATTTGAACCCGGGCAATGCCACGGGAAGCCGCCGGGTAGCCCATGAGCCCCGTACCGCCTTGGCTGTCCTGAATGACATGCTGGCTCCCTACATTCATAGCGGGACGCTAATCGTACTGACTCGTTATAAATGTGTCCGTGCGGAAACATCGGGCGACGAAGTTGCAGCGGTCCATGTCCGGAGCCTGGACACGGGGGATGAGGTCGTGCTGACCGCCCCGTATTTTCTGGATGCCACGGAAGAGGGGGATGTGCTCCCCTTGGCCGGAGTCGAGTATGTAACCGGCTCGGAATCCGTCAGCCAGACCGGCGAGCCGCATGCCTTGGAAGGAGAGGCCGATCCTCAGGATATGCAGGCCTTTACTTACTGCTTCCTGGTCGATCA
Source organism: Paenibacillus sp. SAFN-117 (assembly GCF_051966115.1). Taxonomy (NCBI): domain Bacteria; kingdom Bacillati; phylum Bacillota; class Bacilli; order Caryophanales; family Paenibacillaceae; genus Paenibacillus; species Paenibacillus sp. SAFN-117. The sequence continues at coordinate 43,852 of NZ_JBQCLK010000018.1, read as the reverse complement.
TCTCGAAGGGGAGGATTTCACCATTCCGAAACCGGCCCAGTATGATTTCTGGAGGGAGTACCAGGCGGATTTCTGGCCTGACAAACAGTTAAGCTGGATGGGACTTGTTCCGCATACGCTGGAGCCGGTCCGTTACAGCTTCTTCCCGGACGGCAAGTCGTTCTCGTTATGGCAATACCGGAGAGTCATTGGCCGTTCCCTGTTTGCGGAAGGGACTTTTGCCAGCGATATGACGATCGTCAACTGGCCGCAGAACGATTATTGGCTCGGCTCCATCATCGATGTTCCGGAGGAGGAACGCATCAAGCATCTGGAGAACGCCAAGCAGTTGAGCTTGTCCCTGCTGTATTGGATGCAAACCGAGGCCCCGCGTCCGGACGGACGATACGGTTACCCGGGGCTGAGGCTTAGGAAGGATGCTGTCGGCACGGAGGACGGGTTGGCCAAGAGACCGTACATCCGCGAGGCAAGAAGAATTCGGGCCGAATTGACCATTCTGGAGCAGCATCTGAGTCCCGCATGCAGACCGGGATTAACGGCTGAAGATTACCCGGATTCGGTCGGCATCGGCTTCTACGGGATCGATCTGCATCCGAGCACGGGGCTGCGCACGTATATTGATATTCCGAGCCTGCCGTTTCAAATTCCTCTAGGCTCGCTCATTCCGGTCCGGGTCAACAATTTGCTGCCCGCATGCAAAAACATTGGCACGACCCATATTACAAACGGTTGCTATCGGCTGCATCCGGTCGAATGGAACATCGGCGAAGCGGCGGGTTATTTGGCCGCCTACTGTGTGGAGCACGGAGTCAAGCCGCGCGAAGTGCGCAATGATAAGCAGAAGCTGGAGGATTACCAGTCGATTCTGGTACAGGCCGGTGTGGAGCTGAAGTGGCCATCCATTCACGCGGTCTAGCGGGTAGAGCAAACAGACGCACGGAGGAAATTTGGGAACGGGGATAACTATCGCCGCTCCAACTGCCTTCGACTACTATCCCCTTCGCTCAGTTTGGCGGGGCAGAACCGTAGGAGCCCTATGTTTGGTGAAGAGGAGAACGGAGCAAAGGGGTTCGAACGGAATAGCTATCTGCTTGTTACGGAAATCTATTACGTCATAAACGGAAAGGGTTCGCTTATGCCAAAGCTGTCATCAGGAATCAGATGGAGGCTCCTCAAATAGAATAGCTTAAGCCAAGCATCAAGCATCAAGCGTCGCTTCAGGAGGAGCCTTGCTCTAAGCGGATCCGCCTATTGGGGTGAGGGTTGAATCCTAAGGGACTATCGAACAAAGGAGTGGTAGGATTGTGACGGATTTTAGCGGATTGTATTATTATAGGGCAAAAAAGAACCCGGCCCCGCCCATTCATGTTAAAGCCGATGTCTGCATCTACGGCGGCAGCTCGGCTGGGGTGGCGGCAGCCGTACAGGCGGCCCGGATGGGAATGAAAACGGCCCTCGTCGAATTCGGACGGCATCTGGGAGGTCTGACATCCGGCGGACTTGGGCGGACCGATTTCGGGAATAAGGCTGTGATCGGAGGAATATCACGCGAGTTTTATCGGGAGATCGGCCGGCATTACGGGAGCTCCGAGCCCGACGGCTCGGGGTGGATGTTCGAGCCGTCCGCGGCGGAGCGGATTTATCTGGACTGGGTGGAGCGTTATGATATCCCCGTCTATTTTGAACAGCGACTGGATCGGGCAGAATTGCGTGACGGCCGGATTGTCCGGATAGTCATGGAGGACGGAAGCACCTTCGAAGCGGGAATGTTCATTGATGCCACTTATGAGGGAGATTTAATGGCCCGGGCGGGCGTGTCCTATACGGTCGGACGCGAGGCGAATTCGATCTACCGGGAGACGCTGAACGGCATTCATTTCGGCAGTCCGAATCATAACTTCAAGGCCTGGGTCGATCCGTACGTTGTTCCCGGCAAGCCGGACAGCGGGTTGATCGCCGGGGTCCAGGATCTGGAGCCGGGCAGGCAGGGTGACGGCGATTCGTGTGTACAGGCGTACAACTTCCGGATCTGTTTGACCAATGTGGCAAGCAACCGGATCCCGTTCCCCGAGCCGCCGGGATATGACCCTGACCGCTTCGAGCTCCTGCTTCGCTATATTAACGCCGGGGTCTGGGATGCGATGCGGTTGCATGTCATGATGCAGCGCGGGAAAACAGACCTGAATAATTTCGGGGGCGTTTCGACCGATCATATCGGAGGCAACTACGCCTGGCCGGATGCCGGCTATTCCGAGAGGGAGCACCTCTTCCAGGATCACGTTAATTATAATCTCGGGATGCTGTATTTTCTGGCGAATGACGAACGGGTGCCGGCTTGGATTCGCGGTGAAGTGCGGCAGTGGGGGCTGCCTGCGGACGAATTCCCCGGATCGGCGAACTGGCCCCATCAGCTCTATGTCCGGGAAGCGCGTCGGATGGTTTCGGACTTTGTCATGACCGAGCATCATTGCCGGCACTTGGCGGTCGCGGAGGACTCAGTCGGGCTGGCGGCTTATGGTATGGATTCGCATAATTGCCGGAGGATAGTAATAGACGGCCGCTGCATTAACGAAGGCAATGTGGAAATCAGCCCCCCTGGGCCTTACCCGATCTCCTACCGCTCGATCATTCCGAAGGGTGAACAGTGCCAGAACCTGCTGGTGCCGGTCTGCCTGTCATCTTCGCATATCGCTTACGGCTCCATCCGGATGGAGCCGGTATTCATGGTCCTCGGGCAGTCTGCGGCAACGGCCGCCGGAGTGGCTCTGGCGCGCAGTCGAGCCGTGCAGGAAGTGGACTACACCATGCTTAGGGAGCATCTGCTTAGTGACGGACAGATACTGGAGTGGAAAGATTGAGGCTCATAGGAGCGGCAAAGTCCATCGGGCTCTGATCCGAGGCGGAGATGTTGTAGCAAACACCGGTCCGATGCAAGAACGGTATAAGGAAATGAACGTGATTACTTTGGAGCGGCAGGACCGGATTCGTTATAGGCGTGATTTGCTCTTACAGGAAAGCAGAACTCGTATGGCCGTAGTTGCCTCCGGTGCAGAAAATTGAACTCAATATGGGTATGGTTTCCGGAAGCGACAAGACGGACAGCAATGGTCGATATGACCGATCCCATGCTCAAGGAGGAGCCATTCGATATGGATGAGATGTCCGCATGAGTATTCAAAAGGAAGAAGACGCACGGTACAAAGTCGATGTGTTCGTTTACGGTGCAACTCCCGGTGGAATCGGAGCCGCCCTTGGCGCCGCACGAAGGGGCCGCCGGACACTGCTTGCGGAGCCGACCGGCCACTTCGGCGGGCTGATGACGAGCGGGCTGGGGCGCACCGATATCCTGTCGCTGGAGGCATCCGGCGCGGTTTTCCGTGAATTTGCCGGTAAGGTTTACCGGTATTACGCCGATACGTACGGAGAGGATTCGGAGCAGGCAAAGGCCTGCAATCAGGGGCTGTTCTTCGAGCCGTCGGTAGCGCATCGGGTGCTGACGGAGATGGTGGAACAGGAGCCGCTTCTGGAAATTATCATGCAGTGGGAATTGGAAGCCGTAGAATGGGAAGCTGAGGAACAGGCGGCCGCGGAAGCGGGTGTCGTGGAGTCTTGTTCGGCGGAATCTGATGCAGTGAAGCAGAAAGCCAAGGAGCCAAAGCCGGATATGGAGCCGGAAACACTGGAAGCGAATGAAGCGGGGCCGGGTACGATAAACAGGGCGGAACAGGCATCAACGGCAGCCTCTGCCGTAAAGCTGACGGGCGTTCTGTTGCGGCGGAGGGCGGATGAAGGCAGCGGCGGACATTTCGTTGCCGACATGGCCGAATCCCTGGAGAGAACGGCAAGGAAGACCGTGCGGGCCGGCATGTTTATTGACGCTACCTATGAAGGGGATCTGGCCGCAATGGCGGGTGTGCCTTGGCATTCGGGGCGGGAGAGCCGCGACGAGTGGAACGAGGAATATGCCGGCAAGCTGTACATGGATTTTGCGGCCAGCAAGGAAGTGTTTTCCGGAAGCACAGGAGAAGGAGACGAACGGATCCAAGCGTACAACTTCCGTCTGTGTCTGACCCAGAGGCCGGAGATCCGGATTCCGTTCCGCAAACCGGAAAGCTACTGCCGGGAGGATTATGCGAGCTTGGCCGGGGACGTAGCCGTCGGACGGGTACGCTCCATCTGCGACGTCATGAACATGCTCCCGGTTCCGAACGGCAAGACCGACTGCAATAATCATCATTATTGCATGTGTTCGACCGACTTGCCGGAGGAAAACCAGGAGTATGCGGACGGGGATGCAGCAGTGCGTGCCGCTTTCGTCCAGCGCCAGCGGGATTATATTCAGGGGCTGCTATGGTTCCTGCAGAACGATGAAGCACCGCCGGCGGAGTTCCGGGAAGAAGCGTTGACCTGGGGGTATGCCGGAGACGAATTTGCGGAGCATGGGCATTTTCCGCCGCAAATCTATGTCCGCGAAGCGCGCCGGATAGAAGGGGAGTACACCTTCACCGAGAACGATGCCCGGGTCGCTCCCGGTTTGGAGCGGGCCCCGGTGCATCCGGAGAGCATTGCGATCGGCGATTATCCGATTGATTCCCATGCGACCCGCAAGCGGGAGGCCGCCGGACGGGATCGGGCGCTTGAGGGGTTCCTCGGACTCGGCTGGCTGACGAAGGTGTACCAGATCCCTTACGGAGTCATTGTGCCGAAGCGGGTGGACGGCCTGCTCGTTCCGGTAGCGGTCTCGGCTACACATATGGGGTTCGGCACGATCCGTATGGAGCCCTGCTGGATGCAGCTCGGATTCGCGGCGGGCGTGGCCGGCGATCTGTGCCTGGCCGAAGGGACGACTCCGCGCAAGCTCCCGGTCGATGCGCTACAGCTTGAGCTGTTGGCGGCCAACCAGCGGATCACCTATTTTGCCGATATTCCGTGGGGCCATCCGGCTCGGGCCGCCGCGGAATATTTCGGCACCAAGGGCTTATTCACCTCGTATGAAGCCCGATTGGACGATCCGCTGCAGGCCGCCGAAGCTTCGCGCTGGATAGCGGCGGCCCGACTGCTGCCGGGGGGCCGAGCGCTGCCGTCTCTGCCCGCCACCGACCGGCTGCTGCCCGCCGGCGCCGACATGGGCCCGCGGCTGCCGCGGGAGGAGCCGCCGCCCGAGGAGCAGTGGCGCGAGCGGCCGCATTTGCCGTCGTGGCTCGCGGGCCGCTGGCACCGCGCGGCCTGCCGCGCACTTGGCGCCGGCGATGACGCGGGCGGCTGGGCCACGACGCTGGGCGATGAGCGGCGGCCCGTCACCCGCGGCGAGTTCTGCGCGCTGCTGTACAGCTTGCTGGCCGGTCAGCGGCAGCAGGCATCGGCAGTGAGCAGCGGCGCCCAGTGGCGGCGTTAATGCGGCAGCAATAGCGCAGCCGACATGGGAGCGGACGGGTCTCTAAAGTGATGAGGGCCGGGAGGTCAAACGAAAGGGTTGGGCATGAAACTTCTGCCCGACCCTTTTTAGCGTAGATAAGCAGTGAACGCTAAGCTTGCCGAAACAAAAACCAGTCATCGTGAAGCAATCGCATAAGGGTTTTTAATATTATTCGGCTGAGATCGAAAATCGGGAATGAAATAAACTTCAGTACCTTGCATTATTTTGTACCTTGTGATATTTTAATAATATACAGTACTATATAATATGCAATAGCTAGTAACGTCTACTACTACGAGACAGGTGTGATTCTGTTGAACGTACAGTTCAAGAAAGGTGTTCTGGAGTTGTGCGTGCTGGTACTGACAGCGAAGAAGGACCGGTATGGCTACGAATTGGTAAACCGGATATCGGAGAAGTTTCAAATCGCCGAAGGAACCGTCTACCCGCTTCTGCGCAGACTTACTCAGGAAGGTTATTTCACGACTTATTTGCAGGAATCTCAGGAAGGGCCGCCACGCAAATACTACAAGCTTTCCAAACAAGGCTGGATGATGATGACAGAGCTGGTCGTCGAGTGGAGGCAATTCACCACAGCGGTAGACGAAATCATTAGGGAGGCATTAGGCGATGACGAAGGCTGAATTTTTGGATGAATTGGAGCATTTGCTGGCAGGGATTCCCGCCCAGGATCGGCAGGAAATTATGGCCGATTATGAGGAGCATTTTGCAATAGGGAGGATACAGGGGAAGAGTGAAGCGGAAATTGTTCTGGCGCTGGGCAGTCCGAGACTGATCGCCAAAGAGATGAATGTACATTATCATCTTAAGCAGGCCGCGGAAAAAACTAATTTCGGGTCCACCATGCGTGCCGTGTATGCGTCGGTCGGACTTGGTTTTTTTAATCTGGCTTTTGTTCTCGGGCCGTTTGTAGCTCTATGTGCCGTTTTGGTGGCTTTTTTTGCCGTTGCCGCCGTTTTAATTGTGTCCCCCGTCTTGATCCTCCTTGAACCGGATAACGATTTGCTGTGGACGCTGCTGCTGGGTGCTACGCTTTGTTCGCTGGGAGTGCTTATCGGCGTCGGCACCCTTTCGCTGTCCAAGCTTTTTTACCGTGGGGTATTGAACTATTTGCAGTGGAACTTAAAGGTGATCAGGGGGAAGCGTAGATGAAAATAGTAGCGCGAACGGCCGCTGTCGTGTTCGTACTCGGATTAACCGGATGCATCCTTATGTGGATGACCGGCAGATTTGATCCTTTCATAACGGTCGATGAGAAACAGGTGATAGACGGTTCCTCCGTCCAGGCTATTGAGGTGGAAGCGGACTCGTTCGATGTGAGTGTGATACCTGGTGACGGCAATGATATCGAGATGCATTTATACGGGGAATATATAGACAGAAAGTTCAAGGACAAGTTTGAAATAACGGCTTCCGCTTCGGGAAACAGGCTTAAGATCAAGGCGGAATCTACGAAAAAATGGGCTTTTCTCACGATGGGAAGAACCAGCCCCGAAATAATCGTCAAAGTGCCGGAGAAGCTGTATGATGAAGTCCGTGTTCTTATGACCTCGGGGAATGTGGGCATCGAGGATCTGCAAGCCGGCCAGCTTGCTGTTCAGAGCACCAGCGGAAATACGAAAATCAGCGGGTTTAGTGGAAATCGCCTGGAATTTCAGGGGACATCCGGCAATGTCTCGATCCAAGAGGCTGAAGGGGAGTTGGCGGTCACTCTGACTTCCGGGAATGTGAAAATTTCGAACTCCACGCTTTCGAAAAACGCAGCTGTCAAAACGACGAGCGGAAACATTAACTTGTATGCGGAGGAATTTCCTTCATCCCTTCAGTTGGACCTGCGGACGGAATCCGGCAATGTGTCAGCGAAAGTCCCCAACTTAGTGTATCAGGAGAAGGAGGAGAACCGGATTGTCGGCCAAGTGGGGCAGGGTGGGCCGCTTCTGAAATTGCAGGCAACCAGCGGTAACGTTAAAATAGCCCAACAGTAGCGGATGAACCGCAGAGTCCCCGTTGATCGAAAACATCATTCCGACATTCTTGAACAGTCCGGCTATGGCCGGGCTTTTTTTATGCTTTGTGGCAGGGGCAGTGTTACGGAGGTCCGTCTGTTAAAGGCCTTGGTTTCTTCTTTCTGGAACTGTCCTATTCTCGCAGACTATACACACAGGAAGTCCAGCCCCGCCAAAAATTGCAAAACCGTCCGGTAGTTCAAATTTCGCCGGACGGTTTGGACATTCATCGCTCTCTGCCGATAATGATATCCAGATGATTGGACGTATCGAATACTGCCTGCAGCGGGTCTGAAGCGTATCTTCCGATTTCGGCGGTTACCGTATCGGTATAACCGATTTCCCGCAGGGCGGCTCTAACTTCCGGCCAGTTCACATCCCCTGATAGCAGGGGGACGAAGCCTTGCCCTGTGCCTACGCCGGGACGGAAGTCTTTGACATGAACTTTGAAAATATGCGACTGCAGGATGCGAATCCACTGCTGCGGATAACCGAATGCCAGAATGTTGCCTACATCGAAATAGACGCCGACCCAGGGAGAATTTACGCTCTCCACATAGCTTTTCATTTCGAGAGGTGACAGCAGAAACTTGTTCCACACGTTCTCGATTCCAATCTTCACCCGGCGCCGTTCCGCCTCCCGAGCGAGTCCATTCAGCTCCTTCAGGCTTCGCTCATAGCAAGCGTCGTAGGAGGTCGTCTCATTGACGGCGCCCGGAACGACCAGCACTGTATCGGCTCCGAGCAGCTCCGCCAGCTCCAATTGCTTGCGGACGACCTGACAGCCCTGCTCGCGTACGGTCGCATCATCGGAGGAAAGGGGATGCCGCCAGAGGAGGGAGGTCGAGATGCTGCGAAGCTGCAGCCCGTATTGGCGGGCGAGCCGGCCAATCTCCTCTGCCTCTGCCGCACTTGTTTCCATAGTCAGCCCGACTCCTCCGGCAGGGTTTACATTAAGCTCCACAGCATCGTAGCCCGCCTCGCGGCTTACTTCAAACAGACGTTCCAGCGGATAACCTTCAGGAAAGCACCATTGATTGACTCCTTTTAGCATCGATAAGTCCTCCTTTATTCAAAAGTAGGCGGATGCTCCGGGGAGGCTGCCGGCGGCGTTGACTCTATTCCGTGTGCCGCTGCCGATTCATTGGCGGTTAAAGTAACGGCCAATGTTTTGACGGCCTCGGAATAATCACCCAGCACCAGCTCGCGATTACCGGTTCTGACCGCTTCGACAAAAGCGCGGTCCTGCTCGAATACAAAGTCGGTTTCGCATTTTTCCTCATGACGCTGCCCGTTGTCGATAATGAGAAGGGATTTGCCGTTAATGGAAACATAGAAATTATGGCCGAACAGCTCCACCTCTCCTCGGCCCACATATTGGGACAGACAAGTGTTGCTGATCGTTCCGACCGCTCCGGATTGCAGGGTGAACGATACGACGCCGACGTCGGGTACGGTCGCTTCCGGATGCTCCCGATGGATGTGCCTTCGTCCGTAGATCGCCTGGATGTCGCGGAAATCCCCCGCCAGATAACGAATGAGGTCGACCTGATGAGTCGACATTTCCACAAGCTGTCCGCCGGACCGTTCCATGATCCGCCACCAGGGAACGCCGGGCATGCCCCCGATCCGATACGCCAGGATCATGTCGATCTGTCTGCCGGCCAGGAACTGCCGGGCTTTCTGTACGGTATCCAGATAACGCAGACAGTAGCCAGACGAATGAATGATGCCGGAGTCGCGAATGATGTTCTCCTTGCGGCGGGCTTCCTCCAGGTTCAAGCCGACGGGCTTCTCCGCCAGCAGGTGGAGTCCTCTTTGGGCAGCGGCCTCTTCAATGTCTCCCCGTGCAAACGGAGGGGTACAGATGAACAAGGCGTCCACCTGGCCGGAATCCATAAGCTGATCTCTGCTTTCATAAGCCGTCGCCCCGTACTCTTGAGCGATTTGCCGCGCTCTGGCTTCATTAATATCGAAGACAGCCGTAATTTCGGCGCCCTCTATCCTTTCGAGCGCTTTCATATGCCCTTCGGCCATACCGCCAACGCCGATAAATCCGATTCTGACTTTGTTCATTTTAATGCCCTCCTCGTCTTCAAGAGTCGAGTATGTACAGACACAACGATAGTACATCCGCGCATGATTGTATTTATGGAAATAGAGCTATTATTTACGCAAAAAAAATCGGCAGTCAGTTTTTGGACAGACCGCCGTTTTTCATCTGATGGTTTCTTCGCCAAACCGTCGGAGAAACTCCCTCTACCGCCTTAAACCATTGCGAGAACGAGTGCAAGCGGCCGAATCCGACCTGCGCTGCGATTTCATTGACATCTTTACCGGTTGAGTTGAGCAGCCATTTTGCTTCCTGCATGCGGCATTGCTGCTGATATTGCTTGGGGCTCATCCGGTACACCCGCTCGAACATGCGGCGAAAGCCGGCAACCGTCATTCCGGCCAGCTCGGCGAGGTCGGCCATTTGTACAGGCTGACGCAGATTCTCGCGAATATAGTCTGCCGCCTTGGTAACCGTCATCGCTTGCAGATCCGACTGTGTATGCTCCAGCAGAAACAGCAGCAGCACCTCAATCCAGGCTGCATGAGTTCTGGACCTATGTTTCAGCGGCGAGGTCAGCAAGCGCAGCCATTCCCGGAACAACTGCTCAAACCGTTCCTTATCCAGGTTGGACAAAGCGGCCAGGGAGGGCTGGCGCTTCTCCGGGGCAAGCTCCGCAGTGAGTTCCAGCAGCCTCGGAGGCAGGCCTTCCAGATGGATAACTCCGAAGCGGACATGTGAAACAGCGGCAAAACGATGGGGGATCGAAGGCGGAACAACAATGACGTGACCGGCCTCGATATGCCTTTTTTTCTCCGGCCACTCGAACAATCCCCGCCCTTCCAGGACAAGACTGATCTCGAGGGTAGGATGATGATGAAACCCGTCGTCGTACCAGTTTTCTTCGTGAGTGCCTATAAAGCTCCTGACTTCGAAAGGTGTTTGCATGGTAACGGACCTCCACGGCCTTCGGGCCGTAAAATTTGTCGCTAAAGGGATTATGGCACTGAATCGGATAAGGCGCAATAAGCTTATTTAAGATTACTTTATGATCCCCTCTTTCATCCCTTCAGCGATGCATCTGTCTGTTATCCCCTCGAGTCAGAAAGACCTGCGTGGTTGAACTCCTCGCTGAAGCCTCGATCCATTAGTTGGGCTTCCTCTGTTGATGCATCTGTCTGTTATCCCCTCGAGTCAGAATGCCTGCGTGGTCGAGCTCCTCGCTGAAGCCTCGATCCATTAGTTGGGCTTCCTCTGTTGATGCATCTGTCTGTTATCCCCTCGAGTCAGAAAGGCCTGCGTGGTCGAGCTCCTCGTTGAAGCGTCGTTCCATCGGCTGGGTTTTTGCCGTTTTATCGGATCTTATTTGATGGAAGTCCGGATGTAAGTCTTCTAGAATCCTGAACGAAAGGGATAACGGTCGGAAGGCCGTGGGAGCAGATATGGGCAGATAAGAAAGGTACTGAGGTAAGGGGAACTGAGGTTAGGGGATAACACCCGGAGGAAGGAGAAAGAGACACGTCCGCATAAAGTTACTGTTCCTCACGAAGCGCTCTCAAAGCGTGCAGCCATGAAAATTTGCTATTATTCATAATAAGAGTACAATTCCGCATGGGGTGTCAAAGGCACAGATCATACTAAGGATATGATCCCAACGTTTATTTTTTACCGTACATAAATACTTTGGTTGAAGGGGTCGGGTGAACTTGAGAATCCATATTATGACGGCAGACGATGATCCTAATATTCGCGAGCTGCTTCGTTTTATTCTCCGGAAGGAGGGGTATGCCGTATTCGAAGCGGAGAACGGGCGGCAGGCCTCCGCGTTGCTGGAGAGCGAGCAGATTCATCTGGCCATTGTTGATGTGATGATGCCGGGGAAGAACGGCTGGGAGCTGTGTGAGGAAATCCGCAAGCATTATGATATTCCTGTCATTCTGCTGACCGCCAAAGGGGAACTGGCCGATAAGGAAAAAGGTTTTATCTCCGGAACGGATGATTACCTGGTAAAGCCTTTCGAGCCTAAAGAATTGCTGTTCCGGATCAAAGCGCTATTGCGCCGGTATCAAATGGTCTCCTCCGAATTGATTAAGCTGAACGATACCGTCATTGACCGGAAAAGCTACGAGGTCAGGATTGGAAACGAGACGGTCGTTCTTCCGCTGAAGGAGTTTGAGCTGCTCTCCCAATTAGCCAGCCAGCCGGGCCGTATCTTTACAAGGGAGCAGCTGCTCGCGCTCATCTGGGGGAACGATTATGAAGGGGATAGCCGCACAATAGATGTGCATATCAAACGCCTGCGCGAAAGGTTCCATGAGCGGACCGGGGACTTTAAAATTACGACGGTGCGCGGGATTGGATATAAGCTAGAGGTGCACGAAGAATGAGAACCTTATATATTCGTATTGTCGCTACCTTTATCGGCATAGCGTTGGCCAGCAGTATTGTGGCTATCGTTCTCGTTAATTTTTATTATCTTGCCCATATGAGGGAGTACAACGAGCAGAAGATCATGAACATCGGTCAGGAAATCCGGGACCTGTTCGAAGAGACACCCGGAATGGACCTGGACAATTATTTGACCCGGATCGGTCATATGGGCTTTCAAATCTATGCCGTCAACGACCGGATGGAGGGAGTCTTTTATGGGGCTCCCTTTAAGCATACGGATTTTGAGGAGGATCAGGTTCGCCAAGTGCTTGCCGGGGAAATTTATCACGGGATTCTGGAGGAACGTCACTTGCTGATGGTCTCCGGTTTCTTCGAGAACAGCATTCGTAACAGTGTTGGCTTGCCTATCGAAGCTAACGGACGCACTTATGCCATATTCGTACGTCCCAATTTGGAACAGCAGATTGGCGAGGTGCGGATATTGATGGCCTTGCTTCTTGCGTTCACCTTCTTGTGCAGCATTGCTTTGATCATTATTTTCACGAGATATATTGTCAAACCGTTGAAAAAGCTGACGGAAGCCACGGACAAAATTGTGCGGGGAGATTACAACATCCAGTTGGATGCTGCGAGGCGGGACGAGATCGGGGATTTGGCCAGCCACTTTCAATCGATGGCTCGTTCGCTCAAGCAATTGGACGAGATGAGGCAGGAATTCGTCGGCAACGTCTCACATGAAATTCAATCTCCGCTAACGTCGATTCAAGGTTTCGCCCAAGCCATTCTGGCCAAAGAAGCTTCTCCCGAAGAGGAGGAGCGCTATTTGCAGATCATCGAGGAGGAGAGCCGGAGGTTATCTTCCTTAAGCAAGCAGCTTCTAACCCTGGCGGCGTTAGACAAGGAAACGGCTGTCATGAAGAAAACGGCATTCCGCTTGGACGAACAAATCCGGCAAATTCTGATCGTTACCGAATGGCAATGGTCGGAGAAGGGATTATCGGTGGAGCCGGAGCTTCCGGAAATCGTTATAACCGCGGATCCCGAGCTTCTGTATCAGGTGTGGCTTAATTTGATGACGAACAGCATTAAATTTTGCCGTCCGGGGGACACGATTCGCATCGAAGTTCAGGTAAACCGGGAAATTGTCATCCGCTTCATCGATACCGGTATAGGCATTGCTCCCTCCGAGCTTCCTTATGTGTTTGCCCGGTTCTATAAGGCGGACAAAACCAGAAACCGCCTCCAGGCCGGAAGCGGGCTGGGTCTGTCCATCGTCAAAAAAATCATAGACCTGCACGGCGGGACCATACAGGCGGAGAGCGTGCCCGGCCAAGGGACGGTTTTCACGGTGTCTTTGCCGCATTTGTAATGCTCCGTTCATCTTCCGTTCATATTCCTGTCCTACAATCATGGCAGAATCAGGACAGGAGGTTAGAAGTCGGAATGGATCGTTTCTTTCACCGTTGGGCCCGGATGGTCAGCAGCCCGAGAGGCGCCAAAACCGTTATCGCTTGCTGGCTGATCTTGATCCTCGCGCTAAGCGCTTTTGCTCCCGGGTCGAAGCCTTATGCGGTCAGCAGCGGGGAAGGGAGTGTGCGCAACAACACTCCATCTGCCGAGGCCCAAGCAATTATGGACGAGCATTTTCCGTCCGGGGAGGATCTGGCGGCTCTTCTCGTATTTCATAGTCAAGGAAAAATGCCTGCGGAAGACCGCGATAAAATCAAGCGGATCAGTGAGTGGCTGGCTTCGGAGGACAAGCCGCAGCATGTCGCGAGCGCTCTGCCGTTTCACCAGTTTCCCGATGCCGTTCAGGACAAGATGTTCTCGGAGGATCAATCAACCGTGCTGCTGAATGTAGCCTTGGAGAAAGATTTGGAATCCGATCAAATCTACGAGACTTTGCAGGAAATCAGAAGCCGGGTTGAGCAAATTAAGGGGGCAGGCCTGCAATTTGAAATAACAGGCCCGGCAGGAATAGCAGCCGATACGATAACTCTTTTTAAAAACGCGGATTTTGTCTTGATGCTGGCTACGATCGGCTTGATTCTCGTTATTCTGATCTTCATTTACCGTTCCCCGCTGCTGGCGCTCCTTCCGTTAATCATCGCGGCCATGGTCTACCAGGTCGTGGATCGCGTGTTGGGAATCGCAGCCTGGAACGGATGGTTGATCATTGACAAACAGGCATTATCCATCATGATGATTCTGCTGTTCGCCGTTTTGACCGATTATTGTTTATTCGTGATTTCCCGATACCGGGAGGAATTGAAGAAAATCGGTTTCAAGTACGACGCCATGAAGGTTGCAATGGCGCAGGTAGCCGAGCCGATTTTGTTTAGCGGAGCTACCGTTTTTATCGCCATGCTCACTTTGTTTGCAGCGGTTTTTAAGCCCTACCACCATTTCGCCCCGGTGTTTTCGGTAGCGGTGATCGTCATGCTGATCGGTGGGTTGACGCTGATCCCCGCCTTATTTGCTCTGATTGGCAGGAAAGTGTTCTGGCCCTTCGTTCCCAAGCTGCAGGATGGGACAAACAAGGCTACAGGCTTTTGGACCCGCATAGGTGCTGTTGTCACTAAAAAACCGGCGGCCACGGCAATGATTTTATTGCTGCTGCTTGGCGCCGCATCCTTCAATATCGGCAGTATGAGCTATTCCTTTAATTTAATGAAATCCTTCCCCGAACATATTTCTTCACGGCAAGGGTTTGAAATATTGGAGGACCGTTTTCCTCCGGGAAAGCTGGCTCCGGTTTCCGTCGTTCTGCACTCGGACAAGGAGATAGAGCTGACGGAGTCCTTCGTCAACAAGTTGGCGGCTCTCGTAGAATCACTTCAAGGGGAGGACGGGATCTATGAGATCAAGCCGGATATAACACCGGATTTGGCCCAGCCGGATGCGCCTCTGCCCAGAAGCTTAATGGCGGAATCCCGAAAGGCTGTTAAACTGCAAGTCACCTTGAAGGAAAATCCTTATGACCCGACTGCTTTAAATTTGATAGAAGCACTTAGGGAGAAGAGCACCGCGTTATTGAAAGACAGCGGACTCGACCCGTCCCGTTATTCAATGCACTATGCGGGACAGACCGCGGAGCAAGCGGATGTGCGTATGATGAATCAGCGCGATATTCTCGCCACCTTTTCGCTGATTACTCTGTTCATAACGATCATGCTCGCCCTGCAGACGAGATCGATTCTAATGGCCATTTGTATGATGGCGACCATCTTGTTGTCCTATACAGCGACAATGGGGCTTGGATGGATGATCTTTCATCACATTCTCGGATATGAGGCGATCAGCTACCGTCTTCCGGTATATACCTTTGTATTCCTGATCGCACTGGGGGTTGACTATAACATTATGCTCGTGTCCCGGATCAAGGAGGAGGCGGAAAAGCATGAATGGAGAGAGGCCATCCGCAGGGGAGTTTCGAGAACGGGAGGCGTCATTTCATCGGCGGGGATTATTCTGGCAGCGACCTTCTGCGTTCTGATTACACAACCGCTTCAGGAGCTGTTCTTGTTCGGAATGACTATGGCGCTCGGAATTCTGATGGATACGTTTCTCGTTCGCGGACTGCTGCTTCCTTCCATTCTGAGCTTGACCGGAGGAAGAAGAAGATATCTTCGGGGGAGCAAGATAAATAAAGCTATTGGAGAGTAACTATTAGGGACTCAAGGGAGGAGAAGCAATGTTCGGATTTTGGTTGTTCCTGCATCTGGCAGGCTTGTTCCTGTGGCTTGGCGCACTCCTGGCGCAAACAGTCGTTCTCGGTATTCTGCAGAAGCAGCTAGACTCGGATACGGGCAATACGCTGGCTATAAAAGTTATCCGCAACTTCAGCCTGTTTTCCCATCCCGGGGCTGTGCTGGTTCTGATCAGCGGAGTATTTCTCATCGTCCAAATGGGATTGGGAGCGGATAAGCCCATGTGGCTGGAGGTTATGGAAAAGGGCGGGGGAACGATCACCATTCTCGCTTTAATCATTACGGGAATATGGGGAAGGAAGGTGAAAAGACGGCTTCGCGGAGGTTCGGGTCAAGCCGTCAAGCTAAACGGTTATTTGACGGTATTAACCAGTTTCATGGTGCTGATTCTAGGAATAGTGCTTGTCGTCAGTCTGAGAATATAAAGGCATGGAATCCATACTCAACTTTTGAAGAACGAATATTGATTAGAAGGTATATACTGCACAAATATCAAATCATCGCTTCGTTTGGCGGTAGCGATTAACTGTATTTTATGTAGGTAAATTGCCAACGAATGGTAAAAAGTGATTGAGTAAATGGAAAAACTACATTTAGAATCAAGACTTTTTGCTAAAATCACTTTTTTGCACAAACTAGCTGTAGTTTTTCCACTTAGTTTCCGTCTTTTGCTCCAGAGGTGAAAACTAGCTGTATAAAATCCAGTTAGTGCCATGTCGCTTGAGAAGGCACCGGTGGAAAATGGAAATAGACGAGTTCCAGACGCACCTTTCTGCGAGTAGACTGATTGCAAGGCATCCGCAGAAAATGAAAATAGACGGATTTACATCCAAAATTAAATCCGCCCGGCACATCCATTATATTTTGGACGTTTCCGCCGGGCGGATTTCTCATGCTTACAGCTTCTTCAACACCTCGAAGATCCTCAGCTCGTTAACGGCGCCGACAACGTCCGCCGTGCTCGGCATATCGAACTTCTTCAGAATGCTGCTGATCTGCTTCTTGACGGTTTCCGGCTCGACCGATCGTTCAGCGGCAATCTCCCTGCGGGACTTGTTGTCGCACAGAAGCTTCAGCACCTGCAGTTCGCTCGGAGTGAGCTCGGAAATTATACGGATAATGTATAGAAGGCTCGCTTCATTGCGCTTGACCCGTACAAATTCATCGCGGATTTTCTGGGCGATGATCGGTCGGATCGGTGATTGGTCTCCATGGGCCTGCCGAATGGCATCGGCAATCTCATCCGCAGGGGCCGACTTCAGGATATAGTCCTTAATCCCGCTCTGAAAAGCGGCAAAGATAATATTATCATCATTATGCACCGTGATGACAATAATCCGGATGTGCGGCAGCTTCTCATAAATCTGCTTGGCGGCATGGATGCCCGCATAGGCGTCCTCCATCTCGATGTCCATCAGGATGATGTCCGGCTGGTGCATGGCGGCATACAGTACGGCTTCGTAGCCCGACTTGGCCGAAGCGACCAGCTCCATGTCCGGACACCCGGAGATGATCCGCTCCAGACGGCGGCGATGCGCTTCCATGTCGTCTGCGATCAATACCCTGATAAGTTCTTTCATGGAATTCACCTCCCGGGGGTATGTTTTATCCCCCCTGCTTTCTTAAGCGTAATCATAGGGATGCCGTTGAATTAAAGGATAGGCAGCACAATTTTGAAGGTGGTGCCCTCTCCTTCGCGGCTCTCCGCCGTAATTTTGCCGTCATGGCCTTCTACGATCCGGTGACAGTAGGACAAGCCGATTCCCCAGTTGTTCACGGATGCCTTCGTCGTGAAGAACGGGGTGAAAATCCGCTCAAGCAGCTCTTCATCCATCCCCGGCCCGTTGTCGGTTATCGAAATGATCCCCCACCGGTTCTGTTTTTCCAAGTAAATAACGGTTCGCCCCTCGCGGTTTAGCCTGGACATAGATTCCGCTGCGTTCACCAGGATATTATGGATGGTCTCTCCCATTTGTTGAACGTCGATATAGGCAACAGGCAGCTCCGGCGCCGCGGAAACGTTAACCTCTATCTCAGGGTAATGCTGCCTGAAGCGTTCAACGGCGGCATGCACCGGCTCCTCTATAGAAACCGGTTGCAAGTTTAGCTGGATATTGCGCAGCTTGCCCGCAGCGGAATGAATGTTGTCCATCGCTGTGCGGCATGAGGACAGCATCAGGTCGAGGCTGTAGACGGTTTCCTCGTCAGCGGCATGCTTTTCCTTCAAATATTCGGCCTCCGACTGAATAGCGAGCAGATGATTTTTGAGCGCATGGGTGAACGCGCGAATGCCCAAGCTGGCGGTGTCGATGCTTTTGTTAATTTGAATATCCCGGTTCCGGCGGTACGTTTCTATCGAGTTATAAGTGTAGATGATGTAAATCATGATGGCGAATGCCAGAAATACGATATACGGAAACAGGTTGAAGACCAGACCGTTGGCGCGAATTTGCGGCTGCAGGTAGTTCGTGTAGCCTTCAACGACCGTTGCCCGGACAAGCACCCGGGGAGCCCAGGAAAACAAAAGACAATAAATGACCGATACCGGAAGCAGGCTGAGCAAATGAAACAGAGAATAGTTCTTCAAAAACCGGATCTTCGGATAGGTTACATAATCATAGGCCAGCAGCAGGAATGCGGCCAACAGAAACAGGCGATTGATCCAGCGAAATCCCGTATCGAGCCCGTGAACGAAGGCAGCCGTTCGATCCGGGGCAAATACGCCGCCGTCGAACATCCAGTTTTGCAGCCAGTTCTGGAATCCGGGATCGTAATAAACTGCTTGTACAATAAGAATAACCAGGGCGGGCCATTGAAAATAGGCCGGCCGCAGCATTCGGTCCCTGCGTGTAAACGTAACGGCAAACCCGAGCAGGCAGTAAGGAAACATCAATACGCCCACGTTCAGCATCCGGATGAGAAGGTCCGGATTCAAGCTGTTCAGCACCAGATAGTTCCAGGTCCCCGGGCTGAAATCGAAAAACCGGTGGATCACGTTATAGTAAAAATTGAATTTGCTCAAATATAAAACCAATGAGACAAACGAAACAATCCAGCCGAACAATATGCCGTAAAGCCAACGGGTCGAAGAGCTGTTCAGCTTGCGATACGTCAGCAGGACCGCAATGACAACGAAGCTTATCGTGAAATACAGCATGCTTTCATCTCCGATGATGGTTGCGGCGGGGGAGGGGGTATAATGTTTTCACCTTCACGAATAGCCTCTGGCCCCGATACAATCAGAAGTACAAAAATTAAGCGATTTCATCATACTAAACTTCAGGGGGGTTTTCAAATGAAAATAAACAAGAAGGTAATGAACGCGGCAGCGTTTACCGTCATTGTCGGACTGTTGGCAGGCTGTGGCTCCAATACAGTCAATCCGTCTAATGGAGCATCTCCGGACGGCGGGAAGTCCCCGGCAGGCGAGGTCAAATTGAAAATGACGGTGCTTCCCGATGATTTGGACGAATTCCAGGCAGCCTATGAGGAGTTTCAGAAGGAAAATCCTAATATCAAGGTGGAATTCGAAACGATTCCGCAGAAGCAGTATTACGATAAGCTGCGGCTTCAATTGTCCTCCGGCGAAGCTATCGATCTGTTCGGAGGCAATATGGATTCCTTCCTTGATACCGGAATTTTGGAAGAGCTGGATGATTACATCAAACAGAGTAATACGGATGTTTCCGGCTTCGGTCCGCTGTATGACACTCTTAAAGTAAACGGCAAGGTATACGGTCTGCCGTATCGCAAATCGAATTGGATGCTCTATTACAATAAAACGCTGTTCGATCAAGCGGGAGTCGACTATCCGAAGGCCGATATGACATGGGACGAGTTCCGGGAATTGGCCCAGAAGATGACGAAAGGCAGCGGGGCGGACAAAATTTACGGCGCATACCTGCAGCAATGGCCGCAAACCTGGTACATGCAGGCTGTGCAGTCGGGCGCTTCGATCATCGACAAAGATTTGACTCCGTTCCATAAGGCGCTGCAGCTCCGCGTCGATATGGAGAAGGACGGCTCCATCATGACCTGGTCCGAGCAGGTAACGACTTCGGCTCATTATAACTCGGTTTTCCAGAAGGGCAATGTAGCGATGAACCTCATTGGCGATTGGCATATTGCACAGCTTCGCAAGGCAGAGGATGAAGGGAAAATCAGCTTCGATTGGGACGTCGTGCCGATCCCGCATCCGGAAGGAGTACCGGCCAATACAAGCCTGGCTACCCCGGTTTCCGTCATGATCAACAAGAACAGCAAGCATAAGGAAGAAGCCTATAAGGTGCTGGAGTTCATGACCGGTCCCAAAGGGGCTAAAGTGTTCGCGGCCAACGGATTGCTGACCGGCTTTACGAATGAGGAGATCAAGCAGGCTTACATCGGCGACGGATCGCGCAAGCCCGAAAATATTCATTATTTCCTTGAGCAAAAGGAATACCCGGAATACCCGCTTCTGCCCGGTGTGAAAAACATCGTCGTCAACACGATATTCACTCAGGAAGGCGAGCTGGCTTTGTCCGGGGAGCAGACGGTCGATAAGGCCATCGAGCGAATTTCCGATCGCGTTCAGAAAGAATGGGCCGACAAGTTCGGCAAAGATTTCGCGGCGAAATAAGCGGAAGACCGCCTTTATTAATGCCGGTCCGGCTTGTCCGATTCGCGGGACGGCACGTCGGCATCAGCAAACCTGATAACATGGCCACTCATCGGAGCCGCTATACGCATACGGCTCCGATGGCCGTAAGAAGGTCTGCGAACCTTTCTTAGAAATGAAGGAGTGATAGAATGCGCAAGCTTCAGACTGCAGGACGCGCCAGATTAGTCGGTTATGCGTTCCTCCTTCCGAATATCCTCGGTTTTCTTATATTCATTCTGTTCCCGGTCATTGCCTCGTTCTTGATGAGCTTCACGGAATGGAACGGATTTGGAAAGATTCAGTTTATCGGATTGGACAATTATATCCGGTTATGGTCGGATGAGAACTTCCGGATTTCCTTCTGGAACAGCCTGGTGATGACGGTCGTTTCCGTTCCGGCAACGCTATTCCTGTCCATTCTCGCGGCAGTGGCTTTGAACCGGGGAATCCGCGGCCTGAAGTGGTTCCGGACGGCGATGTTCCTGCCGCATATCACTTCGACCATCGCGATCGCGGTCGTTTGGCAGCTTCTGTTCAACCCGACCATGGGACCGATCAACGGATTCCTGCACAGCATCGGGATCGAGAATGCGCCGGGCTGGCTGTCCTCGACGAAATGGGCGCTTCTGTCGGTCATTATCGTCAGCATCTGGCATTCCGTCGGGTATTATATGGTGCTGTATCTCGCCGGATTGCAGGGCATTCCCAGAGATTTGTACGAGGCGGCGGAAATCGACGGAGCCGGCAAAATCTCGCAATTCAAAAACATCACCTTGCCGATGCTGTCGCCCGTCATTTTCTTTACCGTCATTATGGCGATCATCAATTCCTTTAAAGTGTTCGACCTTATCTTCATGCTGACGCAAGGCGGCCCCGGACGTTCGACCCGGGTGCTCGTGTATGACATCTATTATACGGCGTTCCAGAGATACGAATTCGGCTATGCTTCCGCAATGGCCTATGTCCTGTTCGCGCTTATTCTAGTCATTACGCTGATCCAGTTCCGCGGCCAGAAGAAATGGGTCCATTATTGAACCACCGGAGGTGAATAGCGCATGAATACTGTTTTGACCCCGTCGCCGGGCCTCGGATCCGCACGCCGAAGCGGAAGAGCGCTGCCGCGAATTCGCAAAGCTCTGTTGTACATTTTTCTGATCCTGGTTGTACTCTCCATGATTGTCCCGCTTCTCTGGATGATTTCGGCATCGCTCAAGTCCGAGGCGGAAATTTTCGGGTTTCCGATCCAGTGGATTCCAAGCAAGTTTTATTGGAGCAACTATGTTGAAGTCTGGACGAAGGTTCCCTTTCTTACTTACTATCTGAATACGTTGAAAATTGCCGGAATCACGACCGTTTTACAGGTGTTTACCTGCTCGATGGCGGCTTACGCCTTTGCCAAGGTGCGGTTTCCGGAACGCGACAAGCTGTTCTTGCTGTATCTTGCCACGATGATGATTCCGTATCAGGTGATGATGATTCCCCAGTTCCTGCTGATGAAGGAGCTAGGTCTGGTCAATAATCATTGGGCGCTTATTTTGCTCGGCGCGTTCAGCCCGTTCGGGGTGTTCCTGTTCCGGCAGTTCTACATGACGATTCCGGAGGAGCTGTCCGAAGCGGCGCGCATCGACGGTTTGAATGAATTCGGCATTTACTTGCGGATTATACTGCCGCTTACCCGGCCGGCCATCGCCAGCTTGATCATTTTTACTTTCATGCATTCCTGGAATGATTTCCTGGGGCCTCTCATTTACTTGAATTCGGATAGCTTGTTCACGCTTCAGCTCGGAATGCAGCATTTCCAAACCGAGTACAGCACCGAATACGGCCCGCTTATGGCTGCTGCGGTATCGGCGATCGTCCCGACGATCATCGTGTATTTCCTCGCTCAGGATCATTTTATCGAAGGAATCTCGGCAGGCGCAGTTAAAGGCTGATTGTAAGGAAAAAACGCTACTTGACCCCCGAACATGTCACTATCGGATTAGGAGGGATGATATGGCTGCCAAAGGCCCTAATATATTGTACGTATTTGCCGATCAATGGCGGCGGCAGGCGGTTGGCTTCGCCGGAGAGGACCCGGTGCTGACGCCCCATATCGACCGGTTCGCACAGGAGAGCCTTGTCTTCCGCAACGCTCTGTCCAGCACCCCGCTCTGTTCGCCGCACCGCGCGGCGCTCATGACCGGAAGATATCCGCTGTCCACCGGCGTTTATACCAACTGCAAACTGGGTGCGGATCTCATGCTGCGCCCGGAGGAGATCGGCATCGGGGATGTGCTGAAGGAAGCGGGATATCAGACCGGTTACATCGGAAAATGGCATCTGGACCTGCCGGAGCAGAATGTGTCGGACGAGCCCGAATCGGGCGCTAGGCACTGGGATGCCTACACTCCGCCGGGACCGAAGCGGCACGGCTTCGATTTCTGGTATTCCTACGGAGCCTATGACCATCATCTGGAGCCCCACTATTGGAGGGACACCCCGGAGATGATCCAGGTCTCGCAGTGGTCTTGCGAGCACGAAACGGACGTGGCGATCGATTATATGCGCCGATTGGACAGGGACCGCCCATTCGCCTTGTTCTTGTCATGGAACCCGCCGCACAGCCCGTTCGAGCTGGTCCCGGACAAGTACAAGGAGATCTATCGGGACCGGGAGGTACCGTTCCGGCCTAATGTCCGGTACGATACGCTGCAGGCGCACACGGGAGAGCCCTTCGAAGCCGGCCGCGACAAGCTGGAGCAGTATATGCGCGATTATTATGCAGCGGTAACGGGGATCGATGAGCAGTTCGGCCGGCTGCTTGCCGCGCTGGAGGAGCTTGGGCTCGAACGGGATACGATCGTCGTGCTGTCCTCGGATCACGGCGAGCTGATGGGGGCGCACGGTCTGATGGCGAAGCATTCCTGGCACGAGGAATCGATCGGGATTCCGTGCGTCATTCGCTGGTCGGACCGGATGGCGCCGGGAACGACCGATGTTCTGTTTAACAGCCCGGATATTATGCCGACGCTGCTCGGTCTCGCAGGTATTGCCATTCCGGATACGGTCGAGGGGACGGATGTCTCGGGATCGCTGCTCGGAACGGAGGGGAATCGGCCGTCGTCCGCTTTCCTCGCGGCCGTACCCGGGAGAAAGGATGTGCTCGAGCAATTCGCCCGGGCGGGTCTCGACAATAAGCAGTATGGCTGGCGCGGGGTTCGCACGGAACGGTACACCTATGTCGTGAACCGGGGCTATTCGCCAGGGGAAGGGACGGAGCGGCTTCTGTACGACAACGATGCCGATCCGTATCAGCTTAATCCGGAGCGCCTCTCGAGCGCAGCGGAGTCGCCGGTGGCTGCCCGGTTGGAGGAGGAGCTTCGGAAGTACCTGCAGCGCACGCAGGATCCGTTTGTTCTGGACTGACTGTCAATACTTAAGTGGAATCCGCCCTGTACAGGGCGTTCCTATAATTCACTATTGATAGCGATTTCATACCGAAAAAGAGAGGGGAATGTTGATGATGACACGACCTCGCGGTCAAAGAATGGATCGACTGAAGCAGGAACAGAGCAAGGGAAACGGCTTGCATCGCGTGCCGGCGCTGCCGTTATCCGAATCTGGGCTGAATCGCTGGCGGAGGCTTATCGCCCTGCCGATCGCAGCGGCAATGCTGGTGCCGTCAGCCTGGCCGGCCGAGGCATTGGCTTCGAGTCCGCAGCAGGTGATGGCGGCGGCCGGGGGCGCCATACAGGCGGAGAGCAGTCTGCCGCTCGCCGAGAGGCTGGAGCAGGAGGCTGCGGCGATGGGCATTCCGCTCTTCACGTTCGAGAAGGGGGTCCCCAAGAGCTTTGCCGCGGAAGGCGGGGGCAAGCTGGAAGTGAGCGCCCGCCATGCCAAGGACGGGGGCCATTCGCTTCGCTGGGATTACGAGAGCGGGTCCAGGCTGGTCGCGAAAGAGAAAATCGGCTTTCGGCCTTTCGTTCCGAACGACCGCGACCAGTCGATCCGGACGTTCGTCGTCTGGGTTTATAACGAAGAGCCGAAAGACGATACAATCACCTTCCAGTTCGGGAGAGGCAACAAAGCGGACAGTTGGTTCGAGATGAAGCTGGATTTCAGCGGCTGGCGGACCGCCTGGGTATCGTTCGAGCGCGATATGGAGGGAACTCCTCATCCCGCGATGAACCGGATGACCGTCATGGCTCCCGAATCCGGCTCGGGGACCCTGTATTTCGATTCCATGATGCTGTCCACTCCGCTCGACCCGCGGCATCATACGCCGGATTTGCAGGTTCCGTTCGTCAACCCGGGGGTGATGGAGGCCGCCAATGCCCATTGGCTGGGGCTCCTGCATTATTCGCAGCAGACGCCTCCGGAGCCGCCGGCAGCCGTGAACGAAGCGGACCTGGCCGCATTCCGCGCCCTGGAGGGCAAGTTTACCGAGCTCGTATTTAAGAAGCAGAAAATTACGGAAGCACTGCTGGCCGACATCCGCAGCAAATACGCTGCGTTCGGAATGGTGCGCGAAGACGGCGCGATCCGGGGGGGCTCGCTTTTTATGCCTCATTTCGACCAGGTTCCCAAAGAGCTGAAGGAGCCTTTCAAGCAGTTGAACAACACCGTCGATCTGAGAGCCTTTACCGATTTCATGCAGTTGGTCGCCAATACGTACCTGTCCGCCGAAGAACCTGCATTGCGTGAGGAACTGGGTCAAATGTATATCGATCTCGCCGATCATTTGGCCGATCAGGGCTGGAATTACGGCAGCGGCCAGGGAACGATGCATCATCTGGGCTATAACATACGTGGATTTTATTCCTCTGCTTTCTTGATGCGGGATGTGCTAAGGGAGGCCGGTCTGCTCGAACGGACGCAGAAGTCATTGTTCTGGCTGAGCGGTGCCGGAAAAATGTACATGCCGCCGGAGCAGGTGGAGGGCAATATCGACATCCTCAACACGACGCTTAACGGCATGCTGGCCAGCATACTCGTGCAGGAGGACGCACCGGCCAAGGTGCGGGATCTGCAGAGCTTCTCCGCCTGGCTGTCGCAGGGGCTTCGCCCGGCCAAAGGACTGGAGCCGGCGTTCAAGAAGGACGGCTCGGCCTATCATCACGCGAATCATTATCCGGCTTACGCCAAGGATGCTTTCAACGGAGTGACCCCGATCATGTATGTCCTGTCCGGCACTCCGTTCCGTGTCGAGGAGGATGCGCACGAGACCTTGAAGCAAGCCCTGCTTGCCATGCGCCTGTACTCCAACAAGACGCAGTGGCTGATCAGCATCTCCGGCCGGCATCCGGACGGCAAGGGTGCCCTGGTTGTTCCGCCTTTCCGCTACATGGCTCTGGCCGGGTCCCCGGACGGCAGCGAGCCGGTGGACCGCGACGTGGCGGCCGCTTACTTGCGGCTGGCGGATAAAGAGGATGCGACCGTCCGCCAGTTCCGGGCGTTGGGCATCGCAGCCGAGCCGGATCCGAACGGACATTGGGCGATGAATTATGCCAGTCTCGGTTTGCACCGCCGGGATCATTGGCTGGTAGGAGTCAAAGGGTACAGCCGTTATCTATGGGGAAATGAAACTTATCTGGACGCCAATCTGTACGGGCGATACATGTCATACGGCCAACTGCAAATCATGGGTCAGGGCGCTCCGGACAATCACAAGGACAGCGGATATGTGCAGGAAGGCTGGGACTGGAACCGCTGGCCGGGCACGACGACCATTCATCTGCCGCTGGACCGGCTTCGCTCCGATGTCCGCAACGTGGACCGCTTCAGCGGGTTTGAGGAAATGCTGTTGTCCGATGAGACGTATTCGGGCGGGTTAAGTCTGGAGGGTCGCAACGGAATGTTCGCGATGAAGCTTCATGAGCACCCGAAATATGACGGGTCTCACCGTGCCCGCAAGTCGTACTTCTTCTTCGACGACCGGATCGTAGCGCTCGGTTCGGATATCGAGAATGATAACCGGGAGTTTCCTACGGAGACGACCTTGTTCCAGAATCATATGCCGGAAACTGCGGACCCGGTCTGGATGTCCGGGGAAGGGGCCATTACCGAGTTCCCGTATGAGGAGCGCCACGAGCTTACTCGGGACGCCTGGCTGGTCGACAACAAAGCCAACGGCTATTACGTCCCGGCCGGCCAGACCATTGCCATGACGCGATCGGAGCAGCATTCGAAGCATCAGAAGGATGACTCCGATACTTCCGGAACATTCGCGACGGCCTGGATCGAACACGGTAAGGCGCCGAAGAACGGCAAGTACCAATATGCCGTCCAGGTAAATACGGATGCCGACCGAATGGCCGCCTTCGCGGAAGCGATGGCCGATCCGGAGCAGGCCCCGTACCGCGTTCTGCAGCAGGATCGCATGGCGCATATTGTGCAGGACCGGGCCACGGGAATCACCGGATATGCCCTGTTTGAAGCGAGCGAGCAAGTGAATCAGGGGCTGATCCGTGCCGTGGATACTCCGTCAATGGTCATGACCCGCCAGGAGGGAGACCGGCTCGTTATGAGCGTAGTCGATCCCGATCTGCGTTTGTATGAAGGGATCGAGGAAGATCAATATGACGAGAACGGCGTACAAAAGGAAGTGAGCATCTATTCGCGCAGTTGGCAGCACTCGGAGAGTATTATGCACACGATGAAGCTGACGATTGAAGGGGAATGGGAGACGGCTTCCACGGATCCCCGGATTCGGATCGTGTCCTCCGAAGGCGGGCAGACTGTGCTCGAATTAGACTGTAAGGATGCAGAGCCGCTGGAGCTTATTCTGCAGCCGAGAAGCTGACGGATTTGCGAGCTTTGGCGAATTCTTGCCTTAAATATATAAATAGGATAGGAGTGGCCTGATCAATGTGGAAGCAAGCGATTGAGGATGCAGTATTAAAAACGAGACGAAATATCGAGAAGCATGGGTTGAGGTTTCCCCATATTATCGACAAGCAGCCGGACCGTAAGCTTTCCGCGCGCGGAGAAAGCCGCTACCAATGGGAAGAAAACAACGATTGGATCGATGGATTCTATACCGGCATGATTTGGCTTTGCTATCAATATACGGGAGACGAATTTTTCCGGGAGGCGGCCCGGGCGCAAGTAAGGAGCTTCAGCGAGCGTCTGGATAAAGATCTATTTCTGGATCACCATGACATCGGCTTTCTGTACTCCTTGTCGGCCAAAGCGGGCTGGATCGTAGAAAAGGACGTGGAGGCCCGGCAACTGGCGCTTCGCGCCGCGGACAAGCTGATGAAACGCTGGCGCCCCCGCGGACAATATATTCAAGCCTGGGGACCGGAGGGAGATCCCCGGAACGGCGGCAGGATCATCATTGACTGCCTGTTGAATCTGCCGCTGCTGTATTGGGCGTACGAACAAACCGGCGATGCCGGGTACCGGGACGCCGCCATCATCCAAGCCGATAAGAGCCGGCGTTATCTGGTGCGGGGAGATGATTCTTCCTACCATACGTTCTATTTCAATTCCGAGGATGGTACTCCAATCGGCGGCGGCACGCATCAAGGCTATCATGACGGATCCACGTGGACGCGCGGCCAGGCTTGGGGAATCTATGGATTCGCCCTTTCCTATCGCTATACGAAAAATCCGTTGTATTTGGAAACGTCCAGACGGATGGCCGATTATTTCATCGAGCGGCTTCCGGAAGACCAGGTCGTTTATTGGGATTTCGATGTACCTGTCAACGAGGACACCTCGCGGGACAGCTCGGCTTCGGCCATTGCCGCTGCCGGTCTGCTTGAACTAATTTCCCATCTGGACGAGAAAGATCCGGAACGGGCCAAATTCGGGGAGGCGGTGCGGCGGACGATGGAGTCGCTGGTCGAAAATTATTCGACGATGGCCATGCCTGAGGCGGAAGGCCTGATCAAGCACGGATCCTACCATGTTCGCGGGGGAAGGGGGCCTGACGATTTCATGATCTGGGGCGATTATTACTATCTGGAAGCGCTCCTGAGATTGGAACAAGGCTTGACCGGATACTGGTATGAGTCAAGGATAAACGGCTATCGCCGTTCTTAGGACGGGCGCGTTTACCGATGAAATACAAGAACAGGTATAGATGAAAACTTATACTTTCTTATATTTGAACAAACCCGGCAGCCTCACCTGTTATAAAACGAGTCTCTGTACAGAGAAGGCTGCCAAGAATAGGCGGACATCGGAAGCCTTAGGAACGGTTCGATTTGCTTAAATATGGGCTGATCGGACCGTTTTTCCCGTGTAGAACAGAAAAGTCTTGTCAAAAACCGGCATTTATATTATTTTCATATAAAAGGTTTACATTTTAACAAGAGCGTTATCCGAAAATAATGAAGGCCGGGTTGTCGACGGGCTTTTTTATAAAAAATTGTGTAAACGATTACTGGATGGGAGACGGATGAAGGCAAGTGAGCAGAATAACCATTAAAGAGGTGGCCAAGGAAAGCGGAGTCTCCATAGCCACTGTATCGAGGGTTCTTAACCGTAAGGGATACGCGACGGAAGAGGTCAAGCAAAGGGTTTATACCGCTGTCAAGAAGCTGAATTATCAGCCGAATGCGGTCGCCAGGAGCTTGAAGATGGAGCAAACCAATACGATCGGCATCGTTATTCCCGATATATCCAATCCGTATTTTATGAAAATATCGCGAGGAATAGAGGATGAGGTGCACTCCAAGGGCTACAACCTGATCTTCGGCAGTGGAGACGAATCGCCGGATAAGGAACGCGAGCTGCTGCAGGTTCTGTACAAAAAAAGAGTGGATGCGCTTGTTCTGGCCACATCGGGTGCCAATGACGAGTTGATTCGGAGTATCCAGGCTTCCGGCACTCCTGTTATTCTGGTCGACCGAAGGCTGGAGGAAGAGGACGACTCCATCGATCTTATCCAGGAGGATAACATTCGCGGCGCTTATATGCTTACAGAGTCCCTCATACTACAAGGACACAAGCGGATTGGGGTGATCCACGGTCCATCCAATGTAAGCACGGGGTCTGACCGCTATGCCGGATATCTTCAAGCGATGCGGCATTATCAATTCCCGGTGGAGGAGGAACTGCAGTTCTACGGCACTTTCACCCAGGAAAGCGGCGAGAAGGCAGCCCGTTATTTCTTGCAACTGAGCCAGCGGCCCACAGCATTGCTATGCTTCAACAACACGATGGCTTATGGCCTGATGCTGGAATTGGTCCGGAGGGGGTGCCGACTGCAGGAGGATTTCATCCTGGCTTCCTACGGTCAAGTAGAGGCTGCGGAGCTGCTGTGGCCCGATATGATCTCGATCAGGCAATCGCCTTACGAAATGGGCCGGGCGGCAGGCCGTATTTTGTGCGACCGGCTGTTAAATGGGGGAACCGGCCCCTATAAGGAAATTTTCAAACCGATTATGGAAGGAACTGAGAACAACAGCCAATAGGGTAAAAAAGCAGCAAAAAATCGGACGGGAAATCAGGTTGTTTTTTTAGGTAAACAATGACCGTCCTTTTTTTACTGAATTAAGGTAAACGATTACCTATTATCCGGGATTTCTGTGCTTGTCATCACGATCATGGCCATGGAACGAATGGAAGGAGGTGGTTTTGCACGAAAAGGCTGCAGAGTGAACGATAGTTTTTTCTATATAAATATAATTCGGGAGCAAATCCGATAGGAGGACATAACGATGAGCATATCCGTTAAAAATCGATTGAATGGGCAGATGCCCAAGGTTGGCATTCGTCCGGTTGTCGACGGGCGCCGGGGCGGAATTCGGGAATCGCTGGAAAATGTAACGATGGAAATGGCCAGGTCGGTGGCCGCTTTAATTTCACAAAAGCTGAAGCATTCGAATGGGTTGCCCGTGGAATGCGTTATAGCCGATAATTGTATTGGAGGAGTGGCGGAAGCCGCTCAAGCGGCCGAGAAATTCGCCCGGAACGGTGTCGGGCTGACGGTCACGGTCACTCCTTCCTGGTGTTATCCAACCGAAACGATGGATCAGGACCCGCTGATGCCGAAAGCGGTCTGGGGCTTCAACAGCACCGAACGCCCGGGGGCGGTTTATCTGGCTGCCGTAAGCGCCGCGCATAATCAGAAAGGGCTGCCGGTCTTCACGATCTATGGCAAGGATGTTCAGGATATCGATGATACGACCATTACGGAGGACGTTCAGGAGAAGCTGCTGCAGTTCGTCAAATCCGGCCTAGCGGTTGCGGAAATGCGGGGCAAATCGTATCTGTCCATAGGGACGGTATCGATGGGAATTGCCGGATGCATCGTTAACGAGGACTTTTTCCAACATTATTTGGGCATGAGAAACGAATATGTCGACATGAGCGAGTTCGTCCGGCGCATCCAGATGAATATTTTTGACCCCGAGGAATATGAGCGGGCACTGGATTGGGTAAAAAGACACTGCAGGGAAGGCAGGGATGTCAACCCGGATTCTCTGCGAAGAACACGTGCCCAGAAGGATGAGGATTGGCAGTTTGTCGTCAAAATGGCTCTGATCGCCAAAGATTTGATGGCCGGCAATCCCAAGCTGGCGTCGCTCGGTTACGGCGAGGAAGCGCTTGGACATAATGCGATTGCGGGGGGCTTCCAGGGGCAGCGCGCTTGGACAGATTATTTCCCTAACGGGGACTTTATGGAAGCGATTCTGACCAGTTCGTTCGATTGGGACGGAATCCGGCAGCCTTATATGTTTGCTACGGAAAACGATTCACTGAACGCGGTCACGATGCTGTTCGGGCATTTGCTTACGGATCGGGCACAAATCTTCGCCGATGTGAGAACTTATTGGAGTCCGGAGGCGGTCCGGCGGGTGACCGGAAAGACTCTTGAAGGGCTGACGGCCGGCGGGATGATTCATTTGAGCAATTCGGGTGCCGCCTCTTTGGACGGTACCGGCCGCCAGCAGGCCGACGAACATCCGGTCATGAAGCCGTTCTGGGAAATAACGGAGGAGGAGATGCGGGCATGTCTGGAGGCGACGGAATGGTGTCCGGCCGTCGACTTTTTCCGGGGAGGCGGCTTTTCCTCACAGTTTGTGACGGCTGGGAGCATGCCGGTAACGATGGCCCGCCTCAATCTGGTGAAGGGCCTCGGTCCTGTTCTGCAGCTTGCGGAAGGGTATACGGCGGATGTACCGGATGACATTCACTCCGTGTTGGTGGAGCGGACCAATCCGACCTGGCCGACCACCTGGTTTGTTCCCAGGCTTACCGGGAAGGGAGCGTTTAAAGATGTGTACTCCGTCATGTATAATTGGGGTTCCAACCACTGTGCTTTGAGCTACGGGCATATTGGAGGCCAACTGATTACGCTGGCATCCATGCTTCGGATTCCGGTTTCGATGCATAATGTGCCGGAGGAGCGGATTTTCAGGCCTAGTGCGTGGTCCGCCTTCGGAGAAGCCGAGCCGGTCGGGGCGGATTATCGGGCCTGCGCGGCTTTCGGGCCGCTTTATAAGTAAGGAGGGACGTCATGGGCAAGTATGTTATAGGGATCGACTATGGGACGGAGTCGGGAAGGGTCCTGCTGGCTGATGCCGGCAGCGGAAGGGAAGCGGCGGTACATATCGTCAAATATCCGCACGGTGTCATTACTTCCGTCCTGCCCGATACAGGTGTGAAGCTGAAACGGGACTGGGCGCTGCAGCATCCGGGCGACTATCTTCAAGTTCTTAAAGAAGGAATTCCCGCTGTGCTGCGGTCATCCGGGGTCAGCCCCGATGATGTGATCGGATTGGGTATTGATTTTACATCCTGCACGGTGATTCCGGTCGATGAATCGGGAACGCCTCTATGCTTCAAGGAGGAGCTTCGCGAGCACCCGCACAGCTGGGTGAAGCTGTGGAAGCACCATGCCGCTGAAGAGGAAGCACACCGGATTACGGAGCTTGCGGCGCAGCGTGGGGAGCCGTTCCTGCAGCGGTACGGGGGGAAAATTTCATCCGAATGGATGCTGCCGAAAATTTTGCAGGTGCTGAACGAGGCCCCGGATCTATATGATCGCACGGACCGGTTCGTGGAAGCGGCCGACTGGATTGTTTATCAATTAACCGGCCGTTGGGTGCGCAACCGCGCCGGAGCCGGTTACAAGGGGATGTGGCACGACGGATTCCCTCCTGCCGATTATTTGCGGGAGCTTCATCCCGAGCTGGAGCGTGTCGCCGACACGAAGCTGCGGGGCGAGGTCGTTGCGGTAGGCCATAGAGCGGGGGTCTTGGGCCCGGAAATAGCACGGGAAATCGGGCTTCGGCCCGGCACCGCCGTAGCCGCGGGGATGATTGACGCGCACGCCGCGGTTCCCGGTTCGGGAGTTTATGAACCCGGGGTTATGGTCATGGTAATGGGAACGTCAACCTGCCATATGCTCATGTCTCCCGAGGAGAAATTCGTTCAGGGAGTGGCCGGCGTAGTAAAGGATGGCATCATTCCGGGCTATTACGGCTATGAAGCCGGTCAGGCGGCCGTTGGCGACTTATTCGGCTGGTTCGTTCAGAATGGCGTTCCTCCATTACCCGGTTCGGCGAACGGCGTAGAGTCATTATCCGTTCATGAACGGCTCGAACAGGAGGCCGGCTCTTATCGGCCGGGGGAAACCGGACTTGTGGCGCTGGATTGGTGGAACGGCAATCGCTCGGTCTTGATGGATGCCGGGTTGACCGGGATGGTCGTCGGATATACTCTGTCCACCCGTCCCGCAGAGATTTACAGGGCGCTGCTGGAGGCCACAGCCTTCGGTACGCGCAAAATTATCGATACGTTCGAGGCGAACGGGATCGAGGTAACCGAATTGTATGCGGCCGGAGGGCTGCCGAAGCGGAACCGGCTGCTAATGCAAATCTATGCGGATGTTACCGGCCGCAGCATTCAAGTGCCTCTGTCCAACGAAATCGGAGCGCTGGGCGCGGCGATGTGCGGTGCGGTAGCGGCCGGGGCGGCAGAAGGCGGCTACGATACGATGGAGGACGCCATTCGGAAGATGGCTGCCGGCAAGACGGAGGTATACGAGCCGATTCCGGAGCACCGGCCGGTATACGACAAGCTGTATGAAGTTTATTTAAAGCTTCATGATTATTTCGGCAAGGATGAGACGGGCATCATGAAGGATTTGAAGGCTCTGTCGCGAGCGGCGGAGGAAGGATAATGGATCGTGAAGGTCCCGGGGACTGTCCGACGATGCGATGATGAGTTGTATTGGGTACCAAGGGACTGTCCGACGATACGATAATGGGTCACTATCGGGGGCCAGGGGGACTGTCCGATGTTGCGATGTCAATCGGATATTAGTATGGGATCTGAAGATCCGCCATACATAGCCGCAGCGCGCGCCGGGAGAGGCGCGCGCGATGACATTGATGAGGGGCTATGTAATGTCGGGTTCAACTTATCTCTTAGTAAGTGCTAACTTAAAGCTGACACATCGCCGACAATCTGCGAAAAAAACGAGCAATAGTGCAGGTCTTTGCGACCATTTTTATCGAACTCAGCTGAAACCGATTCCGGCAGTCGGCCCAGCTTTCCTTTTGCATCCGATACTTAGAGGTGAATGTTAATCATTTCCGGCTTTCTCCGACTGTATTTCGTGCTCCTCGACGTAATTACGATAGTCGTGTCCGTTGCAATAATTCAGAATGTCATCCGCAATTTCCGGGTATAGCTGAACCGAGCTCAATTCCGATAACGGTACCCATTTAACACCTGTCTGGGCCGGGTCGGGACGGTCCGGGAGACGGGGAACAGAGCCGTCCTTAAGCCGGCAGGCGAAGGTAATACCAACGGAATGAACATCCCCATAAATGTAGTTGTTCTTGGCCGGCTGATACTCGTAGACGAAGGCAACCGGGCCAACGTCAATATCAACGGAAGCCTCCTCTCTGGCTTCTCTAATAGCGGCTTCAACCAGCGTTTCCCCGGGTTCCACTCCTCCCGCCGGAAGATTGTAGTGAACTCCATCATCCTGCTCATTTCTGAACTCTACGAGCAGGATCGATTGCTCCTCAATAATTAAAGCGGCGGCTCTAAGTCTAATTTTCTCCAATCCCATTTCCCTCCCATTGAATCGTTGCGTTCGGCCAGGAGTCCCCAGTCTTGGAGGCGGCTTGAGGCAAAAATAATTATCCGGTTGGACCTATTCGTTAGCCTCATACCGGTTATGATCATGGTGTCTGACCAACCGCCGCCATACAGCGCCCCAATGCATTCCGATTGGCGCGCGTTTTTTAAAAAAAGTGAAACAGGGCCTGCTTAAATTCCCTATGCCAACTTAGTTTAAGAACATTCAGCGATGGGGCGAGTTCCGTCCCGCTTGCTTCGCTTTGCCGATTTTCTCGGTGACCACGAAGGCTAAATCGTCGTTGCCGAACATGGATAACACGCCGAGCAAAGTATCATCCGGAATATCTCCGGCTTCTTCCTTGGGCACGGTCAGTTCCATCGCTTGCTGCAGAGCAGGATTGGCAGCCTGATCAGGATAGGCCCGCAGGTATAGCTCTACCGGATCCAGGTCGTGGTTGATGCACCATTGGGCGAATATAAGGATCATCATTTGCTCGTCCCGTTCATAATTGGCGATGATTTGCTCTTCCATCTCTTTGCGGCCCATTGAAAAATCCCCTTCCAGGCGGTAATATGGGTTCATTATAGCGAAAGTACAGGTGGATTCACAATGATTAAAAATGAAAAAATCAAAGCCGCCGAGGTTCATCTGACC
Organism: Paenibacillus sp. SAFN-117; assembly: GCF_051966115.1. NCBI lineage: Bacteria > Bacillati > Bacillota > Bacilli > Caryophanales > Paenibacillaceae > Paenibacillus > Paenibacillus sp. SAFN-117. Next base: position 8,927 of record NZ_JBQCLK010000018.1, on the reverse strand, counting down.
GGTGTGGATGGAGAGGACTTGGGCATCGTTGCAACATCCGAAGCTCTGGCCAGAAAGCTGAAGGTGGATCTCGTATGCACCTCTTTAATGAGTAGTCCCCCGCCCTGCCGATTAATTCGTGCGGGAGCCGCCAAGCAGGAGGCACAGCAGGAACGCAAACGCGAGCAGAAGCCCAAGCTCAAGGAAATTCGGCTGACTCCGAAAATAGAAGCACATGATTACGAAACGAAAAAGCAGCAGGCGGAGCGAATGCTGAAATCAGGCCATTCGGTATGGCTCGTTGTGCGCATTCAAGGGAAGGAAGGTCCGCAGGCGAAGGAGCTGCTGGAGGAATTGACGAAGGATTTAAGCGCGGCGGGCCGCAGGAAGACGGGGATTCAGCTCAGCGGCAAACAGGCGGCGGTGCAGGTGGACCCGATTTAATTTCATAGAATTAAAGGGAAAGGGCTTGCTGAAGGGGAGTGTTGTTCAGCAAGCCCTTAACTGAAACTAAGCTTGGATAACCGACTCCGGCGAAGGTTTCCCGGCTATTTTTAGTAGAATGGAAAAATGTTAATTAACCGCAATAGATCATTTGAACAACAATTAGGCTTTATGGGTTATGAGATTTCGGGAAGGGGGGCTCTTCATCCAATACAATGATTCTGCCGGTAATCACTCCGTTTTCGTCTCTGTGGAACAGCACCGCCTCGTAGATATCGTCAGCCCCCCGCTGATGGAGAGCCGTCTATCCGAAAATCCAATTTGCCCTTCCTCGAACAACTGCTCGGGAGACTCCGTTGTGCTCCGACCATCGTCAAAAGTATAAATGATATTTCCCGCATCGTCATAGCTTACTTCCTTCACGGATTCAGGAATAGTTTCACCGATCCTCTCGCCGTTACGTATTTTGGCCTTAAGATTTCTCATCCAGTTTCCCCATTCTTCAGCGTGGCGTTCAGTACTTCTGGAAGGCGATAAAACTGCTTCCACATAAGCTTCCGCCTTGACTGAGTCCGCTTTTGCCTCATCGAGAGGGAGATCGAATAGCACTGCGGCGCCGGGATAATCTTCTTTAGGTTGGATTTCCCCTGTATTTTCGTCATATCTAAACGCCTCGGTGCTATAAAACGTCTTGCCGCTGCTGATCGCCAAGTATACCCCTCTGTCTGCAAATATTTCCACCTGATCGCATTCAAGGAGTCTGTACATGACGCCATCTATAACGGTCTCGCTGTATGCGCCGCTCATGGAAGCGATGTTAATCCGCCATGGCTCCAGACCTTTGATCAACGGCGATATGAAGAACGGCTCCTTGCCATATTCAGGATCACGAGTATCCGGCATCGGCTTGCCATCCTGTCTCGCTATCGATACAACCACATATGTCCGGTCAGGATATATTTCCTCCGCAGAATGGGGAAATTCACTAAGACCTGCCCCCGAAACTAGACCATGCAGCGTAAAACGATAGTCTCCGGAAGTTTTAGTTTGATTAATTTGAATGGCATCTTTGCTCTCAAACGCATCCGCTAACAGCTTATCGCCCAAATGGTCGACGATTTGCTTGGCGCTGAATAACTGAGCGGCTGCATAAGCCGATACGGACAGTGCTAGCAGCAATACAGCGGCTAATAATCCAGCGGATAATCTTTTTCTATATTTATGCTTCATCTGACTGCGCTCCTTTAATTGATGGATTAGGCTCTCATTCAACTTGTCTTCGGGCTCAGCTGTGGAAGCTAAAGATTGTTTGAGCAATCGCTCCCAATCCGCGTCCTTCATGGGGAATCTACCTCCAATACTTTTCTCATTGTCTTGCGAGCTTTATGTAGTCTGCTCTTCACCGTTCCCGGTGGAATTCTCAGTGCCGAATAAGTTCTTTCAGCGTTAATACGGTGTAAAAGAAAAATTCCTTTTGACATAAAAAGCTTCCGCTAATACCGGGCTATTTATCTTCGAAAAGGTCCGGTAGGAGCTTTAAATATAAAATCTTTGGGGCTATGGGTGGTTCCACTTCGTTTTGATAAGGTGGCGTGGGATGTGGGATGAAATAGACGATATCGGAACTATCTATTGAATGGATGCGCGAGTCTGCGCAGCATAGGCGGGGGCTTACGGAACTGAGCGACGTTATTGGGCGAAAGAGGGTCAGGTTCGAAATCTTGCGGAACGGAGAGACGTTATTGCGTTCAAATTGCGAGTATTTTGAATCCGATTGCTCAAATAGAGGCGCTCAGTTCCGTTGTATACTATAAAGACGCCTTATGAAAGAAATAAGGCTGCTGAGTTCCGTTACGGTGACGGACGAGCGAAGGGGAGGTCCGAATCTTGCAAGCAACGCCTGACGATAACTCCAACACCAAGCGGCATCAAGAGGAAGATTCAGATCCCGTTTTCTTGTCGAAGATTATAATTGGTCTGCAACAATTCTATTAAATATACTTGTCTGGGTCCCTGGATATCCAACGCATATCGAAATTTGTCTTCCCGGTTGGAAAAGTGTACATTAAATATAGTTGTAAAGGGTAAAGTACTTTGGTCAATCAGGAAGAGGAGGAGTTATACAATGACAGCCAATTCGGCTCGTATGCTTGTTTTTGTCGGCTCTTATGCGGAAGCTTCAGATAGCGGGGTGTACGTTTATTCTCTCGACAGCACTACAGGGAAGCTGGCTCTGTTGGATCAAGCAGCGGGGTTGAAGAACCCGACGTTCTTAAACCTTGATGCCGCAAGGTTAAAGCTGTATTCTATCGAAGAAACCGAGACCGCCGCAGGACGTTCGGGAGGTGCTGTTTCGTTCGGCATTGACCCCCGGCAAGGAACGATTACCCGGCTGAATCAGGCTGCTACGGTTGATTCTCCAACCTGCCATATTCAGAGAGATGCGGAGGACCGTTATCTGGTTGTAGCCAGCTACCACGGAGGGAAGGTAGGCCTGCTCTCTCTTCACGAGGACGGAACCGTCGGCAAGCTTCTCGATACGAAGCAGCACGAAGGCCGCAGCGTTCATCCCGAACGCCAGACCCAGCCCCATCCTCATTCGGCCTTCTTCAGCCCGGACGAACAATATGTTTATGTGCCGGATTTAGGCCTCGACCGCATTATGACTTACCGCATCGATAAGGTGAAGGAAGCCTTGGTACATATCGGCGAGACAGAAATTCATCCGGGAGCGGGGCCCCGTCATCTCGTTTTCCATCCGGAAGGCAAATATGCCTATGTTATTAACGAATTGGATTCGACGATCACTTCCTTGCGTTACGATGCTTCGACGGGGAAGCTCCAGCCGATGGAGACCGTTCCGACGCTGCCTGCGGATTACCATGGGGAAAATACATGTGCCGAAATTACAATATCGCGGGATGGCCGTTTCCTGTACGGCTCTAACCGGGGACATGACAGCATAGCGGTCTATTCCGTTGATGGAGAATCCGGCCGGCTGACCCTGATTGAACATGTATCGACCGAAGGAAAGCATCCCCGCCATTTCGCGCTGACCCCCGACGGAGATTTCTTGATCGCGGCTAATCGGGATACGAATAATTTGACGGTATTCCGGGTGGACCGGGAGAGCGGCAAGCTGACGTTTACCGGCAGCTCCGTTCCGGTTCCCAAGCCGGTTTGTGTGCAGATGGCCTATTTTTCCGCATAATTTATGCCTGAGAAAGCTCCATAGCACGTAAATTAGGGAAAGCAGCGGTTTCAGTCCGAAACGCTGTTTTCCTGTTTTTTTGCATTGGCTAAAAGTCCCGGGTAACTCTCGCGAAGTAATGGTTAAGCCAATATCGAAGCAATGTCAGGATGAGCGACCGCGCTTAGAGGAAGGTTTAGACAACCGACTCCGTTGGAGTGCGGGCGGATACGTTCCGAAGGTGAATTTCCTGCGATAATGCATCAATTTTGAAGCGATTCATACCGCTCGTGAGAAAAGCCTGCGATAATACATCAATTTCGGTCTCAAATCACCCGATTACCCCTGGAACGAGAAAAAAGATGTATTTTTTCAGGCTTTGCTGCGGACATGGAGCTAACCAGCCAAAAGCGTGCAGATTTGCATGCTTTTCAGCGGTCGTGGCAGTGAAATGGACAAAACCCTGCCTTAAGGGGATAATAGTCGAAGGCCGGCGAATGACAAATATTGTGCAACAATTGGTCATACTTTTTTGCTGCAATGACGTAAACAACGATCAAAAAATGATACAATATTACCTGTTCTATGAGATTCAACAGGAAAAGAGGAAAACAGATGGAAACCATTCAACAAGCGATCCGCCGGAAAGCTGCCGGATGTACGTGCGGGAATCATCATCCGCTGGCACTGGAGACAATCATGATCGAAGCGGGTGCTTTAAAATATGTAGCTCCCTATTTAATAGAAAACTCCTGGAGGCGAACGGTTATCGTTGCCGATGACCATACCTGTGAGGCGGCGGGCCAACAGTTGATGGACCGCTTGTCTGCAGCGGGGATAGATTGTCATCTATGTCTGGTTAAGCCTGATCGGCAGGGGGATGTGGTGGCGGATGAGGCGGCGCTCGTTCAAGTGATGCTCGAGATTTCGCCGGACGATGACATTCTTGTTGCAGTGGGGGCAGGCACTATTCATGATATGGTCCGATGGATCGCCAGTAAAATGAACAAGCCTTTCGTTTCGGTTCCCACGGCTCCATCAGTTGACGGCTTTACTTCCAAAGGAGCCCCGATTCTGATCCGGGGGGAGAAGAAGACGATTCCGGCCGGAGCACCGGTCGCCCTGTTCGCGGACCTGGAGGTTCTGGGCAAGGCTCCGGCTGCACTGATCGCCGCGGGTTATGGCGACATGCTGGGCAAATATACGTCCTTGTTCGACTGGACTTTTTCTCACTGGATAGCAGACGAGCCTTACTGTCCGGCAGCGGCAGAGATAACCGCGGAAGCATTATCCGCCTGTGTTGACCATACAGAAGAAATCGCCAGAAGAAGCGAGGAAGGCATCCGGATTCTAATGAGCTCGCTGATCCAATCCGGATTGGCCATGCAGCTATTCGGACAATCGCACCCGGCCTCCGGCTCGGAGCATCATTTATCCCACTATTGGGAAATGGAATATTTGCGTCTTGGAAAGAAGCAGCTGCTGCACGGAGCGAAGGTCGGAGTGGCGAGCATGGAGATTTCCGCACTCTATCACAAGCTTGGCTCGTGCGGTGAATTTCCTCTTCGCTCCGGTTTGGAAAGCACGGATTTGGTTAAGGGAGATAGGATCCGTGCCCGCTGGGAAGACATCCGCAAGCGGATCAGCGAAATTCCGTCTCCCGATCGTCTGCGGGAATTGCTCGGACGAATGGAAGGGCCGACCGCTCCGGAGGAGCTGGGCATCGGCAGCGATCTGCTGCAGCGCAGTATGCGGGAAGCTCACCGGGTTCGCGACCGATATACTTTGCTCAAAGCGTTCAATGAGCTTGGAGCGGGCTCTGCCCATCTGACCTAGAAGCCGTAAGGGCTGGAACATTTTGTGAGGGAGACTTTATGGAATTTTACGTTCATTATTTATCTTTCTTCGTCATTACTGCCGAAGGGGAGGACACAGCGTCCGGTAAACGGTACAGGCATTATCAAACCATGGATGCCGAGCAATATGAGGCCAGCGAGCTGAAGCAGTTTCTTGACGGGGAGTTCGCAAGAATCAGCAAAAGAAAAGTAGAGAGAAATCCGAGCTCCGAGCAGACTCCTACCAAAATCGGGCGGTTCGTGGTCGAACCCGGTCATGAATGGACGAGCAATCCGAATTATAATTTGTTCCAAGGATTACGGCAGGCGGGCAGTCCGGATGAATTTCAGCGGCTCGCCGACGATATGGTTCAAATGTACATGGATACGAGCGCTGTCCGTGGCGGAGCGTTCATAGTAGCGAGCGCCAAATTGCCGTCCTATTTCGACGAGCCCTTCGTCTTTGTCATGAAGTGCGATTTCGAGCCGAAGATTGCCCGGATTTCCGAAGTAAGCCTTGTGGCTCAGGTGGAAATGGCCATCAGCGCACGCAACATCAAGTCGATTCAGTATCCCTATATGCCGGAGGACGGAATGCTGGAGGAACAGGAGCTGAAAATCCATCAGGCTTCGCATGCCCGTTATTTTGAAGATTTCTTGAAGTTCGTCACCTATGAGAAGCCGATGCCCGAGATTGTGAATGAACAGGTCGTTCATATGGTGCATCAGTATATTGAGCAGAAATGGGAGGAGCAGTCCTCTGAGGAAAGACTGGATGAGGAAGAGAAGCTGGAGATATGGGCGACGAGCGACAAGCGGGATAGCCTGCAGGAAAAGTGGGAGCACGAGCAGGTCATGGAGGCGGCTGTCCAGCTCACTCAGCATAAGCAGGATCTGGAGCTGAAATTCAAGCTGGACGGAGTCACGATCAAAGGGCAATTGGCCGATTATGGGAACAAACTGCACCTGGCCCGCCTGGGAGACCGGTATGTCGTCCTCATTGAAGGGGATTCCTTTCAGTTCGAGAAGGGAGTATCCCCTGTAGAGCTGCTGAAGCCGCAAGAACTGACGGAGGTGCTGAAGAGAATCGACGGGGAATCATCCGAATCGTCTTCGGAATAGCCTTGTATGGAAGCTGTGTGCTGGGGAAGCCGGCTGCTTGGCCGGATTTCTTCAGCAACAGTGAAAAGCGGAGAATAAACCTTGAAATTTGTCCGCCACTTTGGAAACGAAGATTTGACTTCGGAGCGATCCCCATTAATATTCGGTTTTCGTTAAGGGGATCATCCTCGTCCGGCGGCAGCCCATCATTCCGGCTCCACTATCGTACACCTCATTCTTTGTGATAACCATTTGCGAAATAAATATAAATCATGCCGATAGGGGCAATTAACGGACTAAACATATATAGCAACATTATTTTGATTAGTTTCCATATCACCATCAGAGGCAAAGCCAAAATAATAGCATAACCGCCCATCAAAGTATTAATCAAGTCGTCCCATAAAACTGCCGCGAAAGGAAATAAAAAACCGGCTAATAAAAAATAGACCGTTAATAATGCACTGCTGCTATGCTGATCTTCAAAATTCATATACAGAAAAAAGCCCGTTACCGCAATCGAAATAAGGTACGACTTTACTAAATATTGAGTATTCACCCCCAAAAACAATTTTTTAAAAAGACCTAAAATAGTAGACAATGCAAAATGCTCCTTTCTTAACGGATGGTCCACAGAAACTGATATAGTGTCTGTTTTACTTCGATAGTTTTCGCCCAGCCGGCGGGATGGCGGGTAAAGACCCGGAACGGACTGCCGGCCGGTTAACCAGGTATATGCTGCACGCGATCATTATCAATCCCAGCAGAAGCAAGAGATGGAACGGCTCGTGCAAAAATAATGTGCTGGTCATAACCGCTATTAGCGGAACAAGAAACGTGCTGGCCGCAACTCTGCTGGTTTCGCCTGAACGGACCAGCGTGAAATAGATGACCCAGGCTGTGGGAATCCCCAGGATAGTGCCGAACAGCAGGCCTGACAAATAAGGAACGTTCCAGACGATGTCCGACCACGACTCCATCATCGTACCGGCTCCGGTAAGCAATAAGCCTCCGACCATGCTCTGAATGGCAACGAGCCATAAGGGGTCGGCTTCACCTCCTTCTTTCTTCAGGAAGACAGCGCCAAACGCCCAACTGACGGCTGTCAGCAGGGCGAGCACTACCCCGATAATGGAGAAGCTTCCGGATAGCCCGTCTGCGCTGATTACGGCCACACCGACAAAACCGAGCAGCAGCCCTATGCTCTTCAGTACGGACATCGATTCTCCAAGCCATAGCCACGCCATCAACCCGACCAGAACGGGCTGAAAATAGACCAGGGCAGAGAACAACCCTCCCGGCATATAGGTTAATCCTACGGTCTGTAAACCGAAGAAAAGGAAGACGTTTAATAAGGAAGAGACCAAATACAGCTTGAGATTTTGTCTGAGACGGATGTTCCTCCAGCGTGGGAGTGCCACCAGCATCAGGGCCAGTCCGCCAAGGAATGTGCGCAAGCCGGCGAATAGAACCGGAGGAGTATAGACCAATGCGATTTTATAGATCGGCCAGGAAATACCCCAGATCAGAACAAGGGCGGCAATTAATCCTATCGTTTGTATTCGTGAATGTTGTGACATGCTGCCAGGACTCCTTCCGGTAAGTCAATGATGAAAGTTTTTAAAACACTCTACATTATCGAACAAAAATCCTGATCTGTAAATATGTCTTGGAGAGAAGGCAAGCAACCCCCCGGAAAGACAGGGGAAAAGCATCAAGAAAATTAGCTTGACCGAAGGGGTTCTTCCCTATTTGCATAGCTTGTCCTATGTGTTAAAATGGAAGTAATCAACATACAATAAAAAATGTGACCGTCAGGTGGTGGCACACCTAACGGTCAAAGTCACGATTAAGCGTGGTGGCTGAGCAGAAGGACAAGGAATAGACCGTTACCCTCCTGACATAAGGGCGGTCTATTTCTTTTTGTGGAACCCAAGGATCAGAACGACTAATGTAGCGAAGCTTATCATTAGTGTAAACGCTTGGTAAACTTCCACGGGCTTCACCCCCTTTCCAGGGGATTAGCCTCCGCGCTTAAAATTAATTCTATATGGTTAATTATACCAGATTTATGGGCTCAGGGGAATGTCTAAATAGACGATTGCCTGCTTCGGAGACAGGAGTAAATAAAAAAATTTCAAAAAAATGGATTGACATCTGTTATGGGCAATGGTAACATGCAAATATAATTCCAAGTAAATACATGGGAATAATAATTTACGGTAATCGATGAAAGTCGACCGGATCACCGGAGACACAAACCACACCTGATAAGGGGGGATTGTGTCTTTTTTTAATATAACTGGACAGTGAAAAGTTCTTGTCGAAAAATTCATGGGAATAAAGGTTAAAGGTGCATACAGGAAAAGTAACCCAAT
>NZ_JBQCLK010000017.1:0-124981 GCF_051966115.1 Paenibacillus sp. SAFN-117 | reverse complement strand
GCAATCCCGAGAATACCCTACTTTTTTGTCGCCTGTGAAGGCTCCAAATCTTGGTACACAGAATACTTTACGCCATCCACCGCGCGGCTTTTTCCCAAAAAGACCTGCAGTTTTGTTTGTCTTTTACATATTCCGGCGGACGACCGGGCTGTCCCGAAAGAGTTCGCATAAAACAAGAGTCTCCGGTACTGTGCGGTGCTGAAAAATCGCAAGCCGGATATAGAGACAGCCCTCTGAGTAAAAGAGGCAGTATCAGCTAAAACGTTCGGTTTTAAATACGGAGCGGAATAAGCATGCAAAACTTATACTTTCTTATTTTCAAGGAAAAGACGGCCCCGGCTTGGGACCGTCTTACAGGCCTTCCTTCTATTTCAGACAGGATCGAAGGATAATGACCAGCAAAATATAGAGTACAAGGATAGATCCTATAGAAGTGAATGCCCCGGCTACCGGAGACGGGCAGCAATGGGAAGGACCACTCGGATAGCCGTAGAAGGGAGCTACACTCGGCTTCATGTTCGGATACACATTAGCAGCGTGAATATTGGCTAATCCGTGCATGCCATAGGCAGGCATCAGATTCGCATTGGCATTAATGTTCGGACCGATACTCGACATGGAATCAACTCCTCACTAGACTAATGAACACACTGTATACTATGTAGGTGGTGAGGAGCGGATTGGATGCCTGCCTAACGCCGCGGCAAAAAGGTGTCCGCCTATCCATGAGACCTGCTGCAATGAATAGGCCCCTTGTGGTTAGCCGGCCTCCGGGTTAGTCCCAGGAATCGGTCAGCCTTCTTAAATATTGCTTTAAATGCGGAGCCAGATCCTCCCTCTGCAGAGCGAGCTCGATGGTCGCCTCAATGTAGCCGAGTTTATCCCCAACATCATAACGTCTGCCTTGCTGCAGGAAGGCCAGCATCGGCTTCGATCGGTTCATGATCTGGAGAGCGTCGGTCAATTGGATCTCCCCGCCTCGGCCGGGCTTGCAAGTCTCCAGGATGGAGAATACTTCCGGCTCTATGACATAACGGCCGATCACCGCCAAATTGGACGGAGCCTGATCGCGGTCCGGCTTCTCGACCAGGTCGCGGATGGTGGCCACGGTAGCGCTTCTGGAGGAAGGCGAAATAATCCCGTACCGGTCAACCTCGTTCCAGGGCACCTCCTGAACGGCTATGACCGATGTCTTCGCTTCCTCATACAAATCAATCATCTGCCGGATGCATGGCGGCTGGGAATCGATCACATCGTCACCCAGAAGAAGGGCGAACGGCTCATCTCCAATAAATCTTCTGGCGCACAGCACCGCATGACCGAGTCCAAGAGGCTGTTTCTGCCGGATATAATGGACGTCCACCAAATTGGACACCTGCTGAACCACTGCAAGGAGCTCGTCATTCCCCTTCTCCTCCAGCAGCATTTCCAATTCAACCGATTTGTCGAAATGATCCTCGATCGCCCGCTTATTCCTTCCGGTGACGATGATGACATCTTCTATGCCCGATTCAATCGCTTCTTCCACTATGTATTGAATGGCCGGCTTATCAACAATCGGAAGCATTTCCTTCGGCTGGGCTTTGGTAGCGGGAAGGAATCTCGTGCCCAAGCCGGCCGCCGGTATAATCGCTTTACGTATAGTCATACTAATCCCCTCTTCGCTTTTGTAATCGTTCCAGTACAGACCTGTCGACCTTGCGGTTTCCGATCGGCCCGTGAAAAACCTCGCCGCGGCGCTCCCCGTGATAGTCGGACCCGGCGGTTACGACCAAGCCATAACGGGCAGCCAGCCGCTCGTATTTGTTCTCCTCTTCCCGCGAATGGTCGGAATGGAAGGCTTCTATTCCATCGAGCCCATATGGAATGATCTCCTCAACCAGTTCGTCATCGTGATAAATACCGGGATGGGCCAGTACGGCGGTCCCCCCGGCTTCGTGTATCCAGCCGATGGCCTCCTTCGGATGAATGCGCGGAGGATTGACGTAAGCAGCGCCCCCGCTGCCCAAATATTTATCAAACGCCTCTTCCATCGTTCCGACGTAGCCTTTACGGATTAATAATTCCGCAATGTGGGGACGCCCGACCGTTTGATCTTCACCGGACGCTTTACTCGCGAGGTCTGCCAATTCCCGCATCGAAATCTCCATTCCCAACTCCCGCAGCTTCGCAAGCATCAACTCATTCCGCTTCTCTCTGACCTGGCGCAATTGCTGCAATCGATCCAGAAATACAGGGCAATGAGTATCGATATAATAACCCAATACATGGATATCCCGGCCTTTAGCTACGGTACTGATTTCCACCCCGGGCACGACGATTACCCCCAGCCGCTTGCCCTCCTCCATAGCTTCCGCAATTCCTGCCACCGTGTCGTGATCCGTTACGGCTAATCCGGCCAAGCCCGCCTCCCGGGCCAGCCGAACGTTCTCCGCAGGGGACCGGGTGCCGTCCGAAGCGCTGGTATGCGTATGTAAATCCAAATAATGTCCGTTCATTGTATCATCCTTTCCAACATGCGGCCGAGCTACAAATATTGGCTCAAATCCCGTTCTCGAATGAAAGACAGGAAGGTGAGAGCCGAGATGGGCAGCAGGGCCGATTTCAAATAGACCGAGTAGAAGCTGCGGTGAAAAGTCATTCCTTCAATCCGTTTCACTATTAGAAGCCCCAGCGCCACTTCGTGCTTGACGGATGAAGGAGACAGGATGGACAATCCGAGATTAGCCTCTACGGCCGACTTGACCGCCCCGGTGCTCCCCAGCTCCATCCCGATGCGGATGGATTCCGACTGGACTCCTTGACGCTTGAACGCTTCCTCCATGACCTGACGGGTTCCCGATCCCTGCTCCCGCAATACAAACGGGTAGGATAAGGCATCTTTCAGCGTGATTGTCTGCTGATCGGCAAGAGGATGGCCCGCAGGCAGTATAAGCAGCAGTTCGTCATTCAGCACCTTTTCCGTGTGAACATCCGGATGCTTGACAGGCGCTTCGACCAATCCGAAATTGAGCTGATGGCTCAATATTTCTTCCACGATTTGCTGTGTATTCATGACTTTCATACGGACGGAAATGTTGGGATACTCCTGACCGAACGGCCCAAGCAATCTGGGCAAAATATATTCACCGACGGTCAGGCTGGCTCCAAGCTGCAGCCTTCCTTCCAAAGTATGAGCGAATTTGGCCATCGAGCTTTCCGTTTCCTTCATCAGCTCCATACTCCGTCTGGCAAATGGAAGCAAAGCTTTGCCCGCTTCGGTCAGCTCCATTTTTTTCGTTGTCCGATTGAACATCTTCGTTCCATAATAGTCTTCCAAGGATTGAATCTGCATAGTCACCGCGGGTTGAGTCATCCTTAGCGCCTGTGCGGCACCCGAGAAGCTCCCCTTTTCGGCGACCATATAGAAGATATGAAGCTGGTGAAAGTTAGGTGCCATGTTCTTCCACCTTTCTTATATTATATCAAACAGCCGGGAGAAAGCGATTATACCCATGAAGAGCCTCTAATTAACCTTATTTAAAAAAACATCCAATGATGACTTTTCGGAGATGTTGTCGAGTAGTCCTTCCTTAAAGGTTGCTTTATGTGCGATTTAACAGAGCTTTGCCTTCGAAGCCGTTTTAATGGTCCCCAAAATCAAAAAACGCCCTCGAATCACTGTCAAAGTGATTCGGGGGCAATCGTTTACAAAATAGTTCTGCGGTTCATTTGCGCTTGCGGCTGTTCTTGATCAATGTCATTCTTCTTGAATGACGCAGCCAGGAATAATAGGACTTAAGATCTCTAAGCTCAATCGTCTCGGACATTCTTCCTAGGAAGGTAACCACAATCATTTTGTAAAGGGAATTCCCTGCAATATCCGTTTCATTCTCCAGGACGGCAAATTCAACAACCATGACCAGATCATCATCGATAAGAAAAACGTCCTGCTCATTCCGGTAATAGGGTTGGATCTGGCCTTGCTTTAATTTACTCCACAGAAATTCACATATGTCTTCAAAACCGGTTTTCCGGCTCTCGACCCGCGAGCTCCATCGGGTTCGGGCATGATGAGTAATGACAATATCGGCAATCTTCTTGTCTGACAGCACTACATAATATGGTTCATAAGTGCTCCAACGTTCCATTATCTTGTCTCTCATTTCCCGACTCCCTTCCTATCAAAAAACAGGTCTAAAAGACTATGTACAAAGATATCAACTCCCATTTTACTCTATTTTTGTCCGATTTCCAATCCATATATCCTAAAATCTGAAAAAAACTTAACCGGAGTACATGGAGATTGAGACTATTGCCTTAATAAGTATAGAAGCGGGTCTTATCAGGGACATTACGGTCATATTCGGTTTTAATTTCGCTGCGATAAGACCGTTCCACCTTTTTAACATACGGCAGCCGCTGGATATTACGCATCGTATCCTCCAACTGCTCCTTATGAACATACATCACAACGTAGTGTAGCTTTTTGGACATATAGTACACCGTGCCGTATCTCTCCAAATTTCTGGCTGGCTTTAAATCCGATACCCAAACAATCAGACCGGCTCTTTCGGTAAACATGGTCATTCCTTCTTTCTTTATCATATATATCCACTAAGTTTTCGTTTGGTGCCCCATAGGAACAAAAGAGCTTCGATGAAATCCAATTATATGCCCAAGATCTCTGCAGCGCCCTGAATGGTGTTGTATTAGCTAGCGGGATTTCTTTAGAAATGATATTGATACAACAAAAAGGCGGACGCGATGCGTCCGCCTCTACGGTTAGCCGAAAACAGTCAACTGCTTCAGCCGCAATTTCCGCTGCACGAACCGCCTGATCCACAGCCTCCCGAACCACAGCCGCTTACCGGCAGCGGATTGTTGCTGGGAACCTTGATCGTCTCCGAAACCGAATAAGCAATCGTTTCCGATATGGAGAGCAGCAGTTGGTCAAGCTTAGCTTCCGCATCCTTGAAGGCGCGTATCGCTTCATTCTTATCCATCTGCTCCTGCGCTGCCTGAACTTCCTCCAAAGCCGCATGGTAGTCCGGGTGGAAATGACCGAAGCGTTCACATTCCTCGAACTTGCGCTTCTTCTCTTTAAACTGCCGAATTAACTGCTGCGCTTCGCTATCCTCCGCCAGGCGTTCTTTCCAATATAAATAGTCCGCCATATCTTCAGAGGCGTTAATCCAATCACCCAGTTCATAGGCTTGTATCAACAAGGCCGACATGTCCAAGGCTTCGGCTTCCAGAATGCTCATTTGACCATGTCACTCCTTTTTTTTAACGTCTTCAACTTCCATCATACCACGAACCGGGGGAAGACCGTTACAAAAAAGTTGCACTTTCCATTTTCTATGAAGAAGAGCCTTTAGAAATTTCCGGAAGAATAATTTGAATCTGCTCCCATTCTTGCGGATCTACTACGCATGCCGACGTCTGAGTTCTGCCCGCTACCCGCCACTTCCCCTCACTATCCAGGATACGTATGGGAACCAGCAGGACCTCTTCCGAAGACGAAGCCAGACGCAAAGCGGCTTTCCATTCCAATGCCCTGGAAATCATCTCCTTGCGGGTGGACAAGTGATAGGAATGACATTCCCGGAACCATTTCAGCGGAACCTCTCTCCAGCCTGGGTATAATTCATCTGCTGAAGGAATAGAACAATCTATCGGCCACCGGTCCCATGCGTAATCCGAAAGAATCAGCCCGGGCCCATTGACTGTCAGGAAGGAGAAGTAAGCCGCGCCCTCATTCCTCACACCGCCGTCGGATTCATTGACATATTCGGGGGAGACTGCGGAATGGGCCCCCGTTCCCTCCGATTCCTTATTTTCCATCTCTGTCCGAGCTTCCCGGGCCGTCCATTGCATGATCATTTGAGCAACGTTATCCGGTAATCCGTACAGGGATTCATCGCGAAGACAGCCCATGCATTGCTCCAAATCGTAACCCTCGGCCAAAGCCTTATTCATGCTTTCTTTGCTAAGGCGGTATACTGCCACCTGATCCGATTGCTGCCTTTCGCACATAGCCTCCAGCATCCAACGGGTGCGAAACGGCACCCCGGGAGGAACAACGATTTCGAAATCGGGTTGGACATAGCATTTGTCCGTTTCTGCTTTCCCGTTAGGACAAGCAGCTTCCAGATCCGGCGTGAAGGTCCAGCGAAAGCAGGTCTCCTCCGCATCTGTCCCGCATTCCGCCAAATCCACCAGCCCGAGTTCAGCAAGGGGCTTTAACCAGAGGGCCAGGACGGACTCTGCATGGAATTCCTGCTTTCTCTCCTCTTCACTTAGCGGACGGCAATCCCTTAGAACATCCAGTATATCTCCTAATCTTCCCTGCCGATTCACCGGAATCCGCTCCATCAGCCAAATTACCTGATGCTGCCAAGAAGGGACATAAGGGAAGCTGATGCGAACCCAGTATGCGTACAGTATGCGCCTCATACTTTCTGTGGAAAGCTTGAGCCAATCTGCCGCACGCTCCCGACACAGCCTTAGCTCCCCATCCTTCATAACGGCCAGCCCCAGACGCAATGAGGCATCCAGCACCAACACGAGACCATTATATATATCACAATGGACATAAGGATAAGATAAGGGCCTCAGAGCGGCCGCATCAACCGTCAACAGCGAGTCTATCTTCTGCAGATGCCGCTTTGGAACAGTTCCCTTTTTGGTCAGGTGGATCTCGTTGGATGCCAAATACCGCAAAAAATAAAACAGGTCAAAGAGCAAACCGCGGCCGTAAGACGTCTCTGCAAGAGGAGCGCCGAAAGTATCCGAAGATAAAGGGACGGCACCCGGCCGGGCGATCTTCCGATGCCATAGTCTCGCCAATTCCCAAGGCAGGGCATAGATGTATTCCCCCCAAGCTTTGCGGAAGGCGAAGACCATCTGCTTCTCCTTAAGTCCGGAGAGGCCCCTGCGAATCTCCGCCCCGGCAATACCGATTTCTTCAGCCGCTTGTTCCAGCTTGACGGGATCGAAGGGGTGAGCCCCGAACCGGTCCAGAATAACTTGTAGCGTATGCTTTTCCCATTGGGCCAAATCCTCTCCCCATACCCGCTTGTCTATACTTAACTCGCCCGGGATGGTCCGCTCCGTTAAAGACCATTCCTCCAGCCGGTCACCTTCCCGCCATCCGATTAACCGGCCCGCTTCCGGCGCCGAAAGCTTTGCAGCCAGGTCAGCTAAACCAAGCATTGTTACTCTACCTCCTGAAACTCATGCTCCGCGTTCGCAAGGGTGTACCGGTAGCCCTGTTCTATAAGAAACAACTGCCGATTCAAGGCAAATTCCTGCTCCTTGGTCCCCCCGCTGACGAGGGAATAAAAATAGGAGCGGTTACTCCCCCGCTTGGGGCGTAAAATTCTGCCCAGCCTCTGGGCTTCCTCCTGTCGCGAGCCAAAGCTGCCCGAAACCTGAATAGCTACCGAAGCATCCGGGAGATCCACAGCAAAATTAGCCACCTTGGACACGATCAGAACAGGGATGGCCCCCTCCCGAAATTGCTGATACAGAATCTCACGTTCCTCATGCGGCATCGTTCCGCTAATCAACGGAGCCTGTAAATGGGCGGCAAACTTCCGAAGCTGGTCCAGGTATTGTCCGATAACGAGCGTCGGTTCTCCCTTATGCTGCTCCAACAGCTTCATCACAACATCGATTTTCCGGGGATTTTCAGCCGCTATTCTCATCTTCGCCCGTGATGCGGCCTCGTCATATTGTTTTCTTGTCTCCTCGGGAAGCTCGACAAGCAGTTCTTTGCATTCCACCTGAGCTATCCATCCCTGCTCCTCCAGCTGTTTCCACGGCATGTCATATCGCTTGGGTCCGATCAAGGAATAGACCTCCTTCTCACAGCCGTCCTCCCGCACCAGAGTAGCCGTCAGGCCTAACCGCCGGGTGGCTTGAATATCGGCGGTTACGCGGAAGATCGGGGCAGGAAGAAGATGCACCTCATCATAAATAATGAGTCCCCAATCCCGCTCGTTGAACAGCTTCATATGCCTGAATTCATCCTCTTTGCTCCGGCGATGCGTAAGAATTTGGTAGGTTGCTATCGTTACAGGCTTTACTTCCTTGGTAGAACCGTCATACTCCCCGATCATCGATTCGGACAAGGTGGTTTTGTCCAGTATTTCCCTCTTCCACTGCTTGACGGAGCTGACATTGGGCGTAAGGATAAGGGTTGCGCACTGCAGCTTGCATATCGAAGCTATTCCGATCACCGTCTTACCCGCTCCGCACGGGAGAATCAGAACGCCGCTTCCCCCATGCGCGCTTCCTTCGCGGTAGAAGGCTTCGACGGCTTCGATCTGATAATCTCTTAATTGGAAGCTTCGGCCGTCCTCCAAGGTGTCTCTCCAGTCCAGAACAAGAGCTTCCCCCTGATGAAATCCGGCACGGTCCTCTATCGGGTACCCAAGGCGAATAAGCTCCTGCTTGAGCTTTCCCCGGGCCGCTGCGTGTACTTCAACGGATTGCGGCCCTGTACGATTACCGAAGAAGTGCGATAGCGAACGATAGCTAATCAGCTCGTTTAATAAGGCAGGACTTTTGGATACAAGCATCAAACCGCCCTCTGTGCCTTCCAGCTGAAGCAATCCGAATTTATCGGTGATTTCCAGCATGTGATTGCGAACGGAGGACGGAATGCCAAATTTGCTGTAGGTTGTCAGAAAATCAATCATTTCCCCGGGGCGCCATCCGCAAGCCATGGCATTCCACAGAGACAGCGGAGTCATCTTGTAAGTATGGATATGGGGAGGGCTCTTGATCAGCTCGGCAAAGCGGCTCAAGCGATTTCGTACGGACTCGAACTCGGGATGCTCCGTTTCGAGCAGAATGGTAAAATCGTTCAATATAAATAAGGGCGGCTGAAGGCCATTATTCATAACGGCGGGCTCTCCTTCCATCATGTATGTACTATTAAGTATGAAGGAATGCCCCGTAATTTAAACATTCCGATAAATCGGGGCGCCCGGAAGCATAGAAAAAACCACGACAGCAACGGCTGATTAAAGGCCCCACAAGCCTTGTCAAACCGTATGCTTCGTGGCATGTTGATTACTTGACCGCGTTCGTCTTGTCGCTTTCGGATATTTCGCTCAGCGCTTCTCCCGCTTCGCTTTCAAATATGTGGCGCACGGCCATATCCCCGATCGAAACTACTCCGATTAACTCCCCGTTCTCGACAACGGGCAGACGGCGGATTTGCCCCCTGGCCATTATTTTGGCCGCTTCATCAACCGATGTTTCCGGCTCCACAGTCTTTATGTCACGGCTCATCAGCTGCTCTGCCGTAGCCGTGCCTTCCTTCTTCTCCGCCATTCCGCGAATGACCAGGTCACGGTCCGTCACAACGCCAAGCAGCTTCTTCCCCTCAACGACAGGCATGAACCCGGTGTCGTGCCGCTTCATTTTTAAAGCAATGTCATGAGCCGAATCCGTAGGCTTAACCGTTTCAATCTCGTCCGTCATGATATCTTTGATCTTTCTCACCAGACATTACCTCCAGAGCGAAGTTTTATGATGGGGGGACCCTTCATAGCTTTCTCTCGCCAGGGAGGTTTCATCCTTGCAATTTGTGACAGGCTCCGGCCTATTTACGGGAGTGTTCTTCCAGGAAATCAATACTGAGACCGATCAGAAGTCGGGCGGCCTGCTTCATCGACAGCTCCTCTATGTCAAAAAGAGGATGATGGTGGGGAATCGGCGCGGCTTGTTCCGGGGCTCCTGCCCCGACAAAAACAAAGCATCCGGGAACCCTCTCCAAATAATAGGAAAAATCTTCTCCGGCCATAATCTGTGGACAAGTGCGAATCCGTTCCGGGCCGTACAGTTCCTTCCCAACACGGAAAAACCTCTCGGTTTCTGCTGCATCGTTCACTACAGCCGGATAGCCCTCCTTATACTCCCAGTGGAATTTAGCCCCATGCATGGCGCATGTTTGTTCGGTAATATCGGCTATCCGCCGCCGGATCTGCTCTCTTGTCGCGGGGTCGAAGGTTCGTACCGTGCCATGCAGAATACACTGATCGGCAATGACATTGAAGCCGCTTCCCGCCTGGAACGAACCGATGGAGACTACTGCGGGAACCGTCGGGTCAATATTCCGGCTCACCACCGTTTGCAGGTTGACGACCAGATGGGAACCTACGACGATACTGTCCACGGTTTCGTGGGGAAGTCCTCCGTGGCCGCCTCTCCCTGAAATTTCGATTGCGATTTCATCGGCGTTGGCCATCATCGGTCCGGCTTTGCAATAGGCATATCCAACGGGAAACGGCGACCACAGATGAACCCCGTAAATCACATCGACGTCCTCAAGCACCCTATCGGAAATCATAGGCAAGGCGCCACCCGGACTGATCTCCTCCGCCGGTTGGAAGATAAACCGGATGTTTCCCTTAAGGCTATCCCGGATTTCGCTTAATATCGTTGCGACCCCAAGCAGTTGGGCCGTATGAGCGTCATGACCGCAAGCGTGCATGACTCCCGGTACCTGCGAGGCATAATCAACCTTCTTCTCATCCTGGATAGGCAGAGCATCCATGTCGGCTCTCAGAGCAACGGTAGGCCCCGGACGGCCTCCCCGCAGCAAGGCGGTCACTCCATAGCCGCCGACATTTCGTCTGACCTCCAGGCCCAAGCCCTCCAGCCGGCCTGCCACAAATTCGGAAGTTTCCTTCTCCTGATATGACAATTCCGGATGCCGGTGCAAATGTCTTCTCCAGCGCACCATCTCCGGATAGATTCTCTCCAGTCTCTGCTCTACGTCCATCCTTCTCGCCTCCGTCAACAACTTCTTGCCTATATTTTATCAAACCATAATGTGCTTTCCTATCCATGGAACCGAATTAACCGTCATACCTGCCACAAAATAGCCACATTTAGCAAGATTTCGGACCGGGCTTTAGGGTTGCACAAGTTTGGGAAACATACTATCATGAAAATGATATACCTATACTGACTGGATGCCAAATAGATCGGAGGATATTACATGATAATCGAAAATACAGGCTTAAATGGAATGAAGAGCGATCTTGCTTATCTGGACAAGGTAACGTCTGAGGTTGGTTTTGTCCGTTGGCAATGGGAATATTATCGGGCAACTTACGATTACAAAATAGAAGACGCCAAATCGGGAGAGACCTACTTTCTGAGAATAAATACCCGTGTAGAAATCGGAAAGCTGGAGCGTCCGGACACCATTCTTAATATTGAACAAGTCTACATAGGCAGGGCTACCTTCCCGCACGGACTGGAATACACTTCTCCTATTCCGCAAGCCGTTCTGGACCTGGCTAAGCGCAAGCTTACGGAACTTAAGGCCAAGCTTGAACAATAAGAAGGCGAATCTATGAATCCCCCTCGAAGAGGAACGCCCGATTTCCTGCTGTTGTTTCTGACTTTCGCCCTGGCGGGTTTCGGTCTGCTAATGGTCTACAGTTCCAGCTCCGCAATTGCTTTGTCGGATGAGATCTATGGAGGAGATTCATTCTATTTTGCCAAACGCCAAGCCATCGCCATGATCCTTGGGTTGTTCGCTATGATTTTCGTAATGAATGTGCATTACAAGCTTCTTCGCAAGTGGACGCCGGTCATCTTTCTAATTACCCTTGTTCTGCTTGCGCTTGTGCCGTTCATCGGGAGTGGTCCCTTAGGCGTTCGAAGTTGGTTCAGGCTGGGGCCGTTCAACCTGCAGCCGACCGAATTTGCCAAGCTGTCCATCGTTCTATATTTGGCCAGCCTGATAACGAAGAAAGGGGATAAGTTCCAAGATTTCAAGAAGGGCCTGCTGCCCGCCCTGATTATTATCGGGCTCGTCGGCTTCATGATCATGCAGCAGCCGGATATGGGCTCATGTGCCATTCTTGTGCTTGGAGCAATGACCGTCGTTATTGCCGGGGGCGCCAATCTTAAGCATCTGGGGATTATAAGCGGAATCGGTGTTGGAATTGCCGGACTGGCCCTTGGGATCATGGCATTGGCCGGACACGGATTTGACAGCTACCGGTTCAACCGGTTTCGGGTATTTATGGATCCGTGGTCCGACCCGTTGGACACGGGCTTTCAAATTATCCAATCCCTGTACGCCTTCGGACACGGTGGATTTACCGGGGCGGGCTTCGGACAGAGTATTCAGAAGCTTCATTACCTGCCCGAGGCGCATAATGACTTTATTTTTGCGATCATCGGTGAGGAGCTTGGTTTTCTCGGAACCTCCCTGTTTCTGCTGGTCTACGTCTTATTTATCTGGCGGGGGATTATCATCTCGCTGCGCTGCCCGGATACGTTCGGAATGCTGGTCGGTATCGGGATTATGAGCACCATTGGCATTCAAGCTCTTGTTAATATCGGGGGCGTAACGAACAGCATACCGATGACGGGGATAACGCTGCCCTTCATCAGCTACGGAGGATCATCCATATTGGCTACTTTGATCGGAATGGGAATTGTCCTCGGGATATCCAGATATACCAATAATCAGACAGCAAATAAGTAGCCTCCTAGATAATCTATGGTAACAATATATAGAAGGTACGATCGTTACGGCTAAATTAGCTGACGAAAAACACGCGGAGAATTCGACTTCTCCGCGTGTTTTGCTGCCCAGTTATAGGGCTCTGGTAAGAAGAGGCGTTTATGTCAAATAAATAATTCCAATCCTGCCTTCATATCTTGCAGATTGTCTAAGATCATGAACCTATTGATAAACGGATTCCGCTTCTTTCGTTAATCCAAGCCAATATTTCTTGAGCGGGACCATCGGCTCCTCCGGTACGTAATACTTAAAGCAATTGTCACTGATCTCCCCAAGCAGTTGCCGTCTGATCGGATCAGCTCCTTCAACAATTTTCGGAGAAGCCTTGTGATAGTCAATCGGCCTTATCCATAGCGGGCTGTACCCGATAAACAGCTGACGTCTCTCGAAGCCGGAGCGGTTATGGGAGCCGGCATGCCACAAATTTTGGGCAAAGATAAACGCGTCTCCCGGCTTACCGCATATCGCCATCTCGTTCTCCAGCGGTATATCCACATCGGTCTGGACCGGATGGAAATTCGCTTTGCGGTGGCTTCCCGGAATGATTTTTGTATTACCGCGATCCGGCTCCGACATATCGCTTAGAATATAGCAGATTTTGATGTAATAGATTGAAGTTAGTCCGGCGATCCTGGGAAATTGAGGATGCGGGCCGTCCTGATGCCAATTGATGAAGCTGTTGGTCGCCGTCTTGACATCGTTCGGATTAGGCTTGCGAACCGTTAAATGGGAAATGTGAAGCTGGATGTTGAAGCCAAGCAGGTTAACCATGAGCGGCAGCAGGTCGGGATGATCAATCAGTGAAAGAATGGCCGGGTCACGCTCTACGCTGTTATAAATATTATAGGCAAGCGATTCAGGCTCTTCCGAAATGATCCGGTCAACGGCCGTATTTAATTCCTGTACTTTTTCTTGGGACAGCACATTTCGCAGCAGCAGGTACCCCTCTTCATGAAATTGTTTTACTAATGAAGGGATATCCAGGTTCATTGAATTCATCAAGCTCATCCTCCAATTCAATTTACTCGTGTAAATTTTATTTTAAAGAAAAAGGAGATTCACAACTCTTCTCCCTTTTCTTAGTTTAAATTTTACTCGTGTAGATCTCGTTGTCAACCTTTATTTTCCATAACCTAATTTCTTTAGCTGCTCTATTGCGGAGTCCACATAAAGCTTGTAATTCATCGTCGTTTCCATCGTTTTCAGAAAATCATCGTATTCGGAAATCGGCCGCTGGCCATATATAAATTTGGTGAATTCCTCTTCCAGGTATCGGTTGGCATCCGCAGGATTATATCCCTCCGGGTAACTGACAAATCCGTTCAACACCTCGATCCGGGGATGAGTGCTGGCGAACTCAATATAATCCGCTTGGCGTTTGAACTTAACCTGCAGGTACTCTCTTTCGGGGCGGCCCGTAAATTGATACAGCCATGTATAGCCGGCTTCCTCCCCCATGAGCTCGGTAGGAACTACTTTACCCCCTTCCAAATTATAGTGCCTGCCTTCCACGCCGAATTGAACAAGCCGGGATCCCTCCTCGCTGGAGACGTAATTCAGAAGCTCGAAAATTTTGTTAAGCTTGTCGGGATTATTTTCCAATGATTTAGGAAGCGAATACATAGCTCCGGCGTTTCCGATGTCCCAAGAGTTGGCGTACGCCCCTCCCGGCCCTTCGGGGGTTGCCAGTTGGATCCACTCCGCATTCGGATTGACGGTCTTGATCTGTTCAACAATTTCATCCTTGCTTATATTAGCCCAGTCAATAAATAACATGCCTGCCTGGCCTTTGATCGCTTTCTCCTGATGCAGCAGCCCGGAATTGGCCATAATCTCGGGATCGACCACCCCGGCGCTTATCATTTTATTGAAGAATGCCAGCGCGTCCTTCATGGCCGGATCGTATAGCGAATTAATAACTTCCCCGTCCTTGACGAAAAATTCCCCCGGGTTAACCGTGCCGAATGAACCGTATAAAGGAGCAAAAGTGCTTAAAGATCCTCCCGTGTAGCCGATTGTGTCATGCTTGCCGTTCTGGTCGGGGTCGTCCTCCGTAAATGCTCTCGCTACCTCAAAAAACTCATCGATAGTTTTAGGAATTTCCAGCTTCAAATTGTCCAGCCAGTCCTTGCGGATCCATATCGTCATGCTGGGAATTCCCGGCGCCTTCGGCAGGGCGTAGACCTTACCGTCCACCATTCCTTTTTTCACCGTATCTTCGCCAATAAAATCTATGACCGTCTGCAAATTTTTTTCCAAATAAGGTGTTAAATCCAGCAGCAGGTTCTGCTTCTGATATTGCTGTAACTGGGCTTTATTCACCCCGAACAGATCGGGAAAATTACCGGATGCCATACGAACATTCAATTGATTTTGATAATCGTCCGCGCTTCCATAGGAAGTCAGTACGATATCGGCATTAAGCGCTTTGTCCAGCTCCTGCTTGACGAAATCCTTGTCCGGAGAAGGCAGCCCGCTGGCGCTTTGCATAATCTCCAGCTTAATCGCCTGACCGGGCGGTTGGGCAGAAGACCCTCCCGTTCCACCTGCGTCTTTGCTTGAGATACACCCGGCTAATACAGCCGACAGCAGCAGAACGGCTGCCGGCAGAGCTATCGCTTTATTCGCTTTCATAGTACACCCCTTCTTCCAATCATTTTTTTATTGAATCATTCGGAATATGGCCCGCCATCCGCGGGATTACTCCTCCTGCCTTCAACCTTTGATAGATCCCAGAAGCATCCCTTTCGTAAAGTATTTTTGTAAGAATGGGTAAACGACAATAATAGGCAATGAGGCTAATACGACCGCCGCCATTTGCAAGGTTTGTGTAGGCGTCATGTTCTCTACGTTTTCCATTGGCTGTTGGGTCTGCATCAATATTTCGCGTACTACAACTTGCAGAGGAAACAGATTTCGATCCGTTATATACATAATCGCCTGAAAGAAATCATTCCAATGTCCTACCGCATAGAACAACGATATGGTTGCCATAACGGACAGAGAGAGCGGCAGCGCCATCTGAACAAGAATCCGAAATTCTCCGGCCCCGTCCATTCTCGCAGATTCAAATATCTCCTCGGGCAGCTGCTCAAAGAAGCTTTTGACTATTAGTACGTTGAAGCTGCCTATCAGCGTAGGAAGAATGAGCGCCCATAAGGAGTTAAGCAGTCCCATCGCCTTGACAATCAGATAAGTCGGGACGATCCCCCCGGAGAACAGCATCGTAAACAGGATCATCATCAGGAACAGGCTTCGGCCGGGAAGCCATTTACGGCTCAACGGGTACGCCATTAGGACGGTAAACAGCATATTCAGAAATGTCCCGGCCACGGTTACGAGGACCGTTACTCCTAAAGCCTTGACCATACCGGCTTCTTGAAGCAAAGTTTTGTAGGCGCTGAAGGTAATCTGCCTTGGAATAATCGGAAAGGAGCCGCTTCGCAGCACCTCGCCCAACGGAGTAAGGGAGACGGACACAACATACAGAAGAGGAAAGACCGCCACGATACCGCACAGCGACAGGATGACAATGACCACCATATTAAACAGCCGATCTCCAGCTCCCGTTACCATATTCCTTCCCCCCATCTCCGCGCAATCTTATTGGAAAGGAGTACGAGCACGAGTCCAATCGCTGATTTAAACAGCCCTACCGCCGAAGCCAGACTGAAATTCAATTGCAGCAATCCGGTTCGGAATACCCAAGTATCAATAATGTCTGCAACCGGATATACCTGCAGGTTGTATAAAATATAGATTTGCCCGAAACCGGCATCCAGAATATGACCGAGGTTCAGGATAAACAGCATGACGATAACCGACCGAATTCCGGGCAAGGTGATATGCCATATCATTCGCAAACGGCTGGCACCGTCTACGCGGGCCGCTTCATATAACGTCGGATCGATTCCCGACATGGCCGCCAGATAAATAATCGCACCCCAACCCAAGTTCTGCCAAATTTCCGATCCTACAAGTATGGATCTGAAATAAGCGGTTGAAGTCATGAACGGAATCGCTTCCCCGCCCAGCAGCTTTATCCAGTGGTTAATCAATCCGGAGGATTGAGAGAGCAGGGCAATCAAAATGCCGTAAATAATAACCCAGGACAAGAAATGAGGCATGTACGTCAAGGTCTGGACCAGCGATCTAAACCATCTCACCCGGCATTCGTTTAATAGAAGCGCCATGATAATGGGCGGGAAAATACCGAAAATAAGCTTGTATACACTGATAAGGATCGTGTTTCTCAGCAGCTGATAAAAGTAAGGGGATTCAAAAAAAGTAAGAAAATGCTTGTTCCACGGATCGGCCCACGGGCTCTTCACAATACCGTCCACTATGCTGAAATCCTTAAACGCGATAATTACGCCGTACATAGGTAAATACTTGAATATCAAATAATAAATAACCCCGGGCAGCAGCATAAAATAGAGCGCTTTCAATTGCCAGATCCGTCTCAGCAGTATAGCTTTTTTGACTTTAAAACGAGGCGATGGATTGGCCGCAATCGGTTGATTCATAGAGTCCCCCCCGTTATTCTCCAAGATTTCCACAGACCGGATAAAGTCTAAGGTTATTATAGCAACGCCTGATCGCATGGCTCTATGCAGTAATCTTGTCAAAATAGGATGTATCCGTACATTTTATACGGGGGGCTTTATCTTGGAAGGCTTAAGGAACATTGGTGCAGTGTGGCATCCCGCCGGAAGCAGAGCAAAGCGCCCCCTCATCAAGAGCGGGCGCTTCAGGCGGTATAGGGGCCGGAGGATTGCCTGACTATAAGCTCATGGCCAAGTGTTTCTTGACCTAACGATGGTTTTTCTTTGTTCGCCGTACTCAGAATGCTATCTATCGCCATGAAGCCGCTATGCCGACGCGGAAAATGTATGGTGGTCACTGCAGGGGTTGTATGGGAAGCCATCAATATGTTCTCGCAACCGACTATGGAAAGCTCTCCGGGAACAGATAAGCCCTTGTCCTTACAGGCCGATAACACGCCAATCGCCATAAGATCGTTGGCACATACCATCGCGCTGAAAGGAAGCTGCGGTTGCTCACATAGCCGATTGGACATTTCCGCATAGGCGGCTTCAAGCCTGCCGTCGGCAAGCAGCAGCCATTCTTCTTCAAATTGCATCCCCGTCTCGCGAATAGCGCGCTTAAATTGCTGATAGCGAAAATGATGGTGATGGTCCTTCATCCTGTTGCCTATAAAGCCTATCCGGCGGTGTCCATTCTGCTGCAAATAGCGCAAAATATCCAGCATAGCCTTATGCCAATCAATATCCAGGATTTGAATCGAAGGGGCGGCATGCACAGGCGTAGTGATGGAATAGAGAGGGATGTCCAATCGATTGAAATATTCCGCAGTTTCCGGTTTGAGGCTCTGTCCGAGCAAAATCAGGCCGTCCGTTCTTCCCATGAAGATCGTCTTGAGCCTCTCTTCTTCCTCCTGCAGAAAAGTTTGAAAAATTAAGGATTGCCCATACTCTCTCGCCTTGGCTTCCAAACCGAGAGAAATTCCGGTCTCAAATGGATTTCCCAAATTATTGAAGAGCACACCGAGCTGATTTGTTCTCTTGGTCTTCAGGCTGCGGGCCGCCAGATTGGGATTATAGCCCAGTTCTTCAATAGATTTCAAAACCCGCTGCCGGGTAGACTCCTTCACGTTGTTTTTGTTATTGATCACATAAGACACTACCGCTACCGATACACCGGCGTGCTTGGCCACATCGTTTCGGGTAATCATTGGCATTCTCCTTGATAACAAGTAAGTTCAAGATCACGATAGCCTTAATCCTGCAGCTATGTCAAGCTTTGACTGGAGACAGCCAAGAATGGCTTCTAGCGACCTTCCCGCAGTTTTACGTCAGCCCGTCCCCGTTTCCCGGATCCATTGCTTTTCCCCCCATTCCTCTCCAGAGGGGATGGCCGGCAGCGAAATGACGGTAATGGTTCCCGCGTTTCTGAAACTGCGTACGCGCAGACCGTAAGGAGATCCGTAATACAACCGGATTCTTTCATAAACATTGGACATTCCAATGCCGGTAAACCGTTCCCGCGGTAATGGAAGGCGGCGGTTGGTATATAAATCCTTGTACAGTTCAGGCTCCATACCGATGCCATTGTCACGGATGACAAGACGTAATCTTCCCCTGCGGACCTCTCCCCGGATCATTATTCGCCCCCCTTCCTGCCCTTTAGGCAGAATCCCGTGAAATATAGAATTTTCGACTATCGGCTGAAGGGTCAGCTTGAGAATGGGCATGGAAAGCGCTTCTTCCGTGATCTGACATTGGAACAAAATCTTGTCCCCGTATCTGGTTCTTTGAATTTGCATATATTGATGCAAGCCTTCTACTTCCTCTTTCAACCTTACAAATTCAGAAGTCTTATCAAAAGTAAATTTCAACACTCCCACCAGTGCGCGAATCGTTGCCGTCACTTCCCGGCTTCGCTGCTGCCGGGCCAGACTGCCGATGCATGCAAGAGTATTGTATAGAAAATGAGGGGCGATCTGACTCTGCAGCACTTTCAGCTCCAATTCCTTCTTCCGCGCTTCCATCTCCTTGGTCTCTTTAAGTAAGCTTTGAATCCGTTCCATCATCGCATGAAAGCTGCGGGCCAGCCTTCCGATTTCGTCATTCCGTCTTGTCTCAACGTTAGGGACGACCGCCATGTCTCGGACCCTGTCCATTCTCAAGGCCAACAATCGGATCGGGCGGGTAAAGAACTTGGACATGACATAAGCCATTACCAAAAGGATGACAAACATGATCATACCTGCTGTCTTATAACTGTCATATAGCACCTTAAGACTCTGGTAGAAATAGCTTTCTTTCATAAAAAGAACAAGTGACCAGCCAAGCCGGTTCTGTCCGGACTTCAGAGTCACGAGCGGACCCTCGGGTCCTTTATATTCGCCTGAGCCATAAGGAAGAGCGGCCACATCAGCAAGGAAAGCATCGGGTAACGTCGCCGGATAAACCGTCCTTATCATCGGCAGCAATCCGTTAGCGGTATCATACAGCACTATCTGTTGTTTGCCTGAAATGATTGCAAAGGTTTGATTACCGGAAGAAATATCGATCAGTTTACGGCGAAGCTTCTCCAGGTCCAGTTCAACCACGGCCACCCCGATCCGTTCATTATATGAATTCAGCATAGGCCGGGCGATGGCAACCGTCCGTCCCGATTGAGGCGACCAATAAGGCTCGCTTATCATGGCCGTGTAATTCAGCCTGGCCTGTTCGTAAATTTCAGGCAGCTCCGGATTCCCCAGCACCTCATAGAACACTTGGGAGCTGCTGTAAACCTTGCCGTCATCGCGGATAATATAAAGCGTTTTCAATATTGTGCTGTTAGTCTCCGCGACAGATCTTAAAAAGTCAGTAATTTCCTTCTCCCCGGCCGATTGCAAAAGGTCGGTCCTTGAAGACAAAAGCAGCAGGATATTTTGCCCATTGTCAAGATAGGAATCGAGAAACTGATTGGTCCGATTCATTAATTTTTGGGCATCGTCGATAATTTGCGCTTTAAACAGCTTCGCCGTTTGCTGATAATTGGTAACGGCAAGGAACAGGAAGATGGACAAGGTGACGGCAAACAAAAGCAGGAACTGCTTTGTCGCCATATTCCAATTGCGGATACGGTTCATCGGCAGGCTCACTCCTTCCGCACAGGAGAAAGAGACAAACCGCTTTTCTTATATTCCGTTGGAGAAATACCGGCATAGTCCCGGAACATGGCCGCGAAGTAGCGATAGCTTGGAATCCCGACATCGTAGGCCACCTCATACACCCGCAGAGAAGATGTTCTAAGCAGATACGCGGCGCGTTCCATTCTTTTGCTGGTGATATAGCTCTGAAACGATATGCCTGTCTCCTCTTTGAATAACCGGCTGAAATAATGGGGACTCAAACGGACATGCTCAGCCACTACGCTCAAGGTAAGCGGACGATGCAAATTCTCTTTAATGTAATTTATAGCATCTTCAACTTCTTTACGAATAGAAGCTTTAGATCCGGAAATATCGTAACCTGCAGCCCATTCAGGCAGTTCCTTACGAATGAAATCCAGCATTTGCCCACGGTTTCGGCGGGCAAGCATCCATCCTTCTGTGGATTCAGCATCGTCTTCCAGTCGGGAAGAATCCGCTTTCATTCCTGATTGAAGTTTCGTCTGTACAAACGATTTCTCGCGAAGGTACGCTTCTTTCGCATACATTAAAGCGTTCAACAGTTCCGAGGGGTCCATCGTCACTTTCAATAAATATTCTACCGCCCCAAGCCGAAGCGCCTCACGGGCATATTCAAAATCCGAATGACAGGTCAGCAGAATGACTTGGGTTACCGGAAGCTCTTCTTTAAGAATCCGAAAAAAAGCCAGTCCATCCATAACGGGCATAGTGATATCCGTTATAACGATGTCCGGTTTCAATCTGCGGCATAAGCTGAGCGCCTCCTGCCCATTTTCCGCCTCGCCCATAAGCTCAAAGCCATGCTCTATCCATGGAAATAAGCGAAGTTCTTGACGCAGAGGCAGCTCATCGTCAACTACCATTACATTAAGAGAATGATTATCGGCCATAAATGTCTTCCTCCCTCTTCATGGCATACCCTCCTTACTTCCTGCGGACCAGATTGAAATCCTATTTTCTACCTTTTTTAGATAAAATCGGGTTATAATGTATAAATCCTTTATGCGTATTCAAATTTTACTCCAGTAAATTTGTCTCCGTCAAGATTTATTTCTATCTGTGAACATGTTTCTCAAACAGAAAAGATGGACATAGGGCCATGCTTCCCGGATGCGCCGCACATCAAAAAGGGACGGCTTGCGCCGCCCCTGACTTATATGCTATGTAACATTACCGGCTTACTTCACCCGGTTCGGTTCCTCGCTCTCTTCTTCCTTCTCTCTGAAAGCGACCCCTTCTACCTTAACATTCACTTCCACTACATGCAGCCCGGTCATGTTCTCAACCGAGTCACGCACATTCTGCTGCAGCTCGCGGCAGACTACCTGAATTTGGGAGCCGTAATGAACGATAACCCTTAAGTCGATGGCCGCTTCCAATTCCCCTACTTCTACGGAAACTCCTCTTTGCAGGTTTTTACCGCTCAGTCTCTTGGCCCATCCTTCCGAAATACCGCCGGACATACCCGCGATTCCGGGAGTATCCAGAGCAGCCAACCCCGCAATTGTAGCTACGACATCATTAGAAATACGAATGTTACCTGTACGGTCCAGTTCAGTCATACCGCTCACTCCTTGCCTTTTTATTCATTATAATGATTTCACCATTCCCCCGTCAACGAAGAACGAGGAACCCGTCATATAACTGTTTCGCGGGGATAACAGGAAGGCGGCCAAATCGGCCAATTCTTCAGGACGCCCGTATCGGCCCAGCGGAATATCCCGAACCATTTCCTCCTGAATTTCTTCGATGGACCTTTGCTCGCGTGCCGCTCTCGCACCATCAAGCTCCGTTAACCGATCCGTCGCTATCCTTCCGGGACAAACCGTATTCAGCAGGATCCCGTCTGCCGCCAGTTCGATGGACAAAGTCTTCATCAAACCGGCCACTCCGGCGCGAAACGTATTGGAAAGCACCAAGCCGGGGATCGGAACCTTGACCGAGCTTGAGGCAATCGTAACGATTCTGCCCCCACGCTCTTTCATATGCGGGTAGAAGCCTCTAACTAATCTAACTACACTCATCAAATTCGTCTGAAAAGCCTTCTCCCAATCCTCATCCGTCATGGATAAGAAGCTTCCTCCGGGAGGACCTCCCGCATTACAGACAAGCGCGTCTATCGTGCCGCAGCAAGCGGCGGATTTCTCTATAAACCCGGCCACTGATTCCGGGTCGTCAACGTTGACCGCGAACCCATGCGCTTCGATTCCGTAGCGGGAAGCAAGCTCCTCTGCCACGCCGGCAATCTTCTTCTCATCCCTGCTTCCTAGGATCACCTTGGCTCCTTCCTCGGCCAGCTTGGAGGCTACGGCTAGCCCAAGTCCCTTGCTGGAAGCCGTTATAACCGCTGTCTTGCCCTTCAATTGCAAATCCATTTCCCATCTCTCCTTATGTAACTATTGATACGGTCCCGGGGAACCTGCTCCTTCAAGATTTGTAGCTATATTAGCTTCCGCCCCATTCTATTGGGATTAATCATAGGAAGCAATAAAAAATAACAGCTTGCTGTCACCTATTGCATCAGAATTCAATAATTTGGAATGCTAAGACAGAAGAGGTGATCTGATTTGAACAACCGCTTGATGTTTATTTGCCTCATTGCCACCTTTGTTATCAGCGGAATTACACATTATGCAGGGATGAACAACACAGTACAATTTATAGCCTCCTGCGTTGCTATATTGTTCGTTGCCGGATTTCTCGGCAAAGCTACCGAGAATGTGGCGCATTATGCCGGTGAGCGTATCGGAGGCTTTCTTAACGCTACTTTTGGCAATGCCGCAGAATTAATTATCTCCATCATTCTAATCAAAGAAGCGGCTAATGGCAATCCGCAATTATTCGATATGGTCAAGGCAAGCATAACCGGCTCTATTATCGGAAATATGCTGCTTGTCCTGGGTTTAAGCCTACTGCTGGGAGGTATCAAATACAAGACCCAGAGCTTCAATCCCGTCCTGGCCACTTATAATGCCTCGCTCATGCAGCTTTCGGTTGTCGCTCTGTTCATTCCCGCCATGTTCGCCTACTCGCTAAACGATCGCGAGACGGAGCAGCTCAGTCTGACGGTTGCAGCTATACTCATAGTTTGTTATTTGCTGTGGCTTTATTTCTCGATGGTGACCCATAAGGATCAAGTGACAGAAGTAAAAGGGGCGAACGGAAAAGCGGAATGGTCCAGAGGATTGTCTATTATATTCTTGATTGCAGCGACCGTCATGGTTGCCTTCGTCAGTGAATGGCTGGTCGGGACGCTGGAGGAGATTTCACATCGTTTTGGTCTATCGGAGCTATTTATTGGTGCGTTCGTCATTGCGATCATCGGCAATGCCGCAGAGCATTCCGCTGCCGTTATGCTGGCGCTGAAGAATAAAATCGGGGCTTCGGTGGAAATTGCTATTGGAAGCAGCCTGCAAATTGCTTTATTCGTAGCCCCGGTGCTTGTCTTCATCAGCTTTTTTATGGGGGAGCCGATGAATATCGTCTTTACCCTTCATGAGCTGCTTGCCATTGCAGTGGCCGTCATCATTGCCGTAGCGATTTCCAGAGACGGAAGCACCAGTTGGTACGAGGGTGTTCTGCTGATTGCCGTCTACCTGATTCTGGGGATTGCCTTCTTCCTGCTATAAAATACAGGCTTGAACCGTTCGAAGCAGCTTAAGCATTGGCGCAAAACTGTCCTTGATCCCCTTGCCGGATCAATCCAAAATAAAAGAGTAACCGCAGCAAACGAGTTACTCCTTAGCGTTCAAAGCTTCATACAGCTGAGCCAGATTCCGTTCCAGTTCGCTCAACAGCTGTTTACCCATCGCTTCGCTGACCAGACCGGCACGAATGGCGAAGTCGACCTCCCGGGAAAGCCCATACATTTGGGTATCCAGTACTTCTTCGTACAGAGGGCATTTACGGGTCGTTAAATTTTCCATTTGCACTTCAATTAATTTCTGTATCTTCAAGGCGTCTTCCTGGAGAAGCTGGAAGGCCCGCTGGTTTAAACTCAACATCATTTCGGATGAAGACATTAAACTTCCCCCTTGTAGTAGAATAACAACTTGCTAATTCCGTTGTTCTCATATATAGCGGCCCTGTTATTCTTCTGCAGATAGATGCGAAGAATCGATAAAGCTCCTAAGCACTATATTAGACGAAAACATAACAAGTTACAAGAGATTCAGCGCCTTCTTAAGTCATGCATCCCCGAACAAAATATTCCTTCCGCTCTACAGCCTGCCTGCCTATGAAAAAAAGTATTCCCCGGTTCAGGGAATACTTTTGGCACGGACGAACCTTATTCTTCGGCTATTTGAACCGCAAGGTTATGCTTTGCGAATACTTCCTGCATACTCTTCAAGGCTTCGTCCGCATCGGGACCATGTACATGAAGCGTATATTTTCCCGAAGAGGTCAGGGTAGTAAACAGACCTAATATACTTTTAACGTCGATGTATTTGTTCTCATATTGCAGAACGATGGAAGAGCGAAACTTGTTAGCCGTCTGGGAAATATCGACGACAGCGGCATTGCTCGAATTAGCCATTGCTATCCCTCCAAATATAGTATCATCATTGCTTTCATTGTAATGATACATTGGAAACAAGTAGGGTGCAAGGTTCTTTTTTACTCATTTAAAAACGTTTTCATCAGGCGGTCATTTCAGATTTTCCGGATTAAGCCCTTCGAGCTCCTTGATGACAAACCTTCCGTCCTTGCGAATAAGCACATCATCGAAATAAATTTCCCCTCCGCCGTATTCCGGCCGCTGGATAAGCACAATATCCCAATGGATGGAGGAACGATTTCCGTTATCCGCTTCCTTATAAGCCTGGCCGGGGGTAAAATGAAGGCTTCCCGCGATTTTCTCGTCAAACAGGGTATCCTTCATCGGATGAAGTATGTAGGGATTGAAGCCCAGGCTGAACTCGCCAATGTATCTGGCTCCCTCATCCGTATCCAATATATCGTTAATTTTGCGGGTATCGCTGCTTGTCGCCTCTACAATCCGGCCATTCTCGAAGACAAAACGGATATTCTCGAAGGTCGTTCCTTGATAAACCGACGGAGTGTTATAGCTGATAACACCGTTGACCGAATCATGGACCGGTGCTGTATACAGTTCTCCGTCAGGAATGTTGCGGTGCCCGGAGCACTTGACGGAAGGAATGCCCTTGATCGAGAAAGTCAGATCCGTACCGGGAGCAACGATCCTGACCTTGTCGGTCCGGTCCATGAGCTTCTGCAGCGGGTCCATCGCCCGGTCCATTTTCGAATAATCCAGATTGCAGACGTTGAAATAGAAATTTTCGAAGGCCTCGGTGCTCGTATTCGCCAACTGAGCCATGGATTCGTTGGGATAACGCAAGACGACCCAGCGCGTATGCTTCACCCGCTGCTCCAGATGAACCTGCTTCCGGTAGTACCGGTCATATAGCTTCATCTTGTCATCGGGAACATCGGCCAGCTCGTTCACATTCTCTCCGGAGCGGATGGCGACATAGCACTGCATCTCCGACATACGTTTCAGATCCATCTGTCCCCACAGCTCCATCTGTTCCTGTGTGGCGGACATTAGTAGAGACCTGAGCACCCGTCTGTCATTCAGCTCCACGAACGGAAACCCTCCACTTTTGTAAACCTCTTCGATCAGGCAGTTTACAATCTCTCTTTCAGAGCCCTGCATATCGATCAGTACCTTGTCCCCGGGCTGCACCTGCATGGAATAGTTCACCAAATTGCGGGCCAGCGTCTGTAATCGTGGGTCTCTCATTCATCATTCCTCCTTAAGTTGCCGATTTATGAGCTATCCTCTTTTTAAGCCAGCCGCCAATAATCAGCAGGATTACAAAAATCCCTACCAATATAAGCAGTCTTCCCTTATTCTGCCGGAAATGCATGACATCGTGGCCTATATAGCTTTCCAGCAGGATCATCGGCAATTTGCCGACAATTGTCGCCGCCAGGAAATGGCTGGCCTTGACTCCCATCGCTCCCGCTCCGATGTTAATCAAAGTGGAGGGAACGACAGGAAGAAGACGCCCGATGAAGATGTAAAAGTATCCGTTGCTTTCCAGCCGCTTGTTGAAGGCCGCTGCCGCCGGATACTTCTCCAGTCTGTCCAGAACCTTCTGCTGTCCTACGGACCGGGCGAACCAGAAGGTAAGCGCCGCTCCGACAATGGACATGACATAATTGATGACAAATCCCCACCATAATCCGAAAATAAGGACATTGGCGCCCGCGATCAGCACGAACGGGACAACGGGAATGATCGTTTGCAGCAGCACAGCGAGCATCCCGAATATAAACGCCCATGCCCCGAAGGAAAGGATATACTGCGACAACTGCTCTACGGTAATTTCCGGCAGCTTGCCCCTCCAATACGGATAGCTTAACAACAGGACGAGCGCCAGTATAATAACGGCGATAAGGGTATATTTGATCCAACCGGCAGGCTTCGTTGTTTTTTTCAATGGGGGAACTCCTCTCGCAGCTTCCTTATCATTGTATCATGTTAGATTACGGAGGAAAATCCATTCCGCCCGAATCCATTCGGCTTCTTCTACCCGTTTTCCTAAACAGGATCAAGACAAATTTAATCGGCCGCGCTCTCCAGCCGAACTTAAGCATCAGTCAAGAGGCGTGCTGAAAATATAATGCGACCGCACGGTCTCCTCCTGTCCGGCCCCTTGTGCCGAATAGTTTAGACGGGTCTTAACCTCCAACTCCTTGGCCCGTTGGCTCGGAAGATCAATCCAGATCCGGCAGTTGCCCTGGGCGGACAGCGATGATGATAATTGCTCCAGTCTGGCCTTCTCTTCCTGGATGCGTCCGGCAATTTCCTTATCCAATTGTGCCGCTTTCTCTACCCCTATCACCTGACGGTATTGAGCGGACCGGCCGGCCTGCTGTTCTATAATCTCAGCGAGACGCTTCTCCCATTGCTGACGAATCAATCGGGTCCATTGCTCGGCATCCGTCTCTACCACAAGAGCCGGCCCCCTTCCTGTCGCCATTTCCAAGCGCACGTTCTTGCGTGCTTTGCCCAGCCCGTCAATAAGGTCCACAGGGTCTAACGCGCGTCCTCCCCCCTGCGCGTTCACTGCAAGACGACCGCTGCCGTCGGCGGATTGAGAGAAGGTGCTTACGGCTACCGACATCCCCGCTATTTGGACCTCGGACCTTCCCTCATAGGCAAGCCCTGCGAGCCCCTCCATATTCGCCAGCACATTATCAAGCAGAGCCTCCGGCTCCGGGGTCGCCCAGTTGCTGCATGACGCCAGCATCGCCGCCAGACACCATAAAATTAGAATATGCCCCATTCGTTTCATCAATGAAATGCGCAAGGAGATTCATGACCCGAACGAATTCTTTGTATCTACGTATAGACTGGCTTACCCAGCCTTCAGGCCATGCTTCCCGGCTCCCTCCTTTAGTTGTATTGATGACTTTAGGGTTCTCCCCTGCGAGTCAGTTTATGCCGTGCGTGGCATTCTCTGAGTTTATGAGATCGGAGCCGTCATATCCTGGTTTCTAGTCGATTGGACTCTTAATCTGAAACACTTAATAATAGCACTTGACATAGAATTGCCAATTCCTATAGAATTAGAAGTTGAGTGGATGTTGTCCTCTCTTCGTACCGACAGATTCAAGTTATGAACACCCTCACTGGTTTTGTTGCTGACAGGACAGCGGCTGAACTTTTCGTGTCAGAGCGGCCGGCTTAAGCCCCGCGACAAACAAAGCCAGGCATAACGTCAATCTGTAGACCGGACGATCCAACAACTAGACTTTGATTTTTGATGAATAATTTAATTAACATTAAAGGAGCAATCTAATACATGGCACGTTACACAGGTCCTAAGTTTAAATTGAGCCGCCGTCTTGGCATCTCCCTTAGCGGCACAGGCAAGGAATTAAGCAAGCGTCCTTTTCCTCCGGGACAGCATGGTCCGGGAATGAGAAGAAAGATCAGCGGTTACGGAATGCAGCTTCAAGAGAAGCAGAAGCTTCGTCACATGTACGGACTGAGCGAGAAGCAATTCCGCAATCTGTTCGATAAAGCTACCAAGATGAAGGGGATTTCCGGTGAGAACTTCATGATCCTGCTGGAAAGCCGTCTGGATAACCTGGTTTATCGTCTTGGATTCGCCAATTCCCGTGCAGGCGCACGTCAATTGGTATCCCACGGCCACATCACAGTTGACGGCAAGAAAGTCGACATTCCTTCCTACATGGTGAGCGTAGGTCAAGTCATCGGCCTTCGTGAAAGAAGCCGCGGCCTCTCCTCCATCAAGGGAGCTCTCGAGAACCGCAACCATGTTCCTGCTTACCTCGAATTCAACGAGCAGGCTCTGGAAGGTAAATACATCCGTTTGCCTGAGCGTTCCGAGCTGTCCCAGGACGTTGACGAGAAGCAAATCGTCGAGTTCTACAGCCGTTAATCACTTGAATCCACAATCCCGGACACATGTCCGGGATTTTTATTTGAAATCGCGCCCGCTGCGTAAACTTGGACTCAAATATATGCTAAACCTGCACGGTTTTGGTTTTAACGGACCCTGGAGACCTTATTTGCTCCAGAAGGGCCTTTCTGTAAATTTTAATGGACTCGGATGACCTTATTCTAAGAAATGCTTGCGAAAGTATGAGAATTCCAAGCAATAAGAGCATCTGTGTCCGTCTAAAAAAATCGCCTATTTAGACGAAATAGAGTCTCCCAGGTCCGTTACATTTTCGCTGTTAGACTTTCCACAGCCTCCTCGTGTCCGTAACATTTTCATGGATACTATACAAAGTATTAGACCTTACCGCCGACACCATCATCCTTTCCACAATTCAACGACTGCTGGATGTCGACCGGACTCGAATGTCCCCCTGCGGAATACCGCTGCCGATTACATTCTTCCCTCCCTCCCCTGCCTTTGGGATTTAGCCTCTAATCGACAATTTGTATCGGTCTCACTGCACTTTTCGTGCTTTTCTGCCACGATACGAACAATTATGATATAATAGTTTTGTTTATTTTACATATGGGAACGGGGTTGTTGTGCTTTTATGCTTAAGCGATTGCAATCATTCTTCAGTCATAAGGTAGTCAGAAATATAGGCCGCTATACTTGGCTAACCTTCAAATGGACCTTCATCACCATTCTGGTTTGCGGCTTTCTGGCTGCGGGCGCCATTTTTGGCTACACATCCGCCCTTGTGAAGGACGATCCTGTCCGAAGCAAGGAAGAAATATTGGCCAAGATGGAAGAAAATGCGATGACTGGCTTTGTCTATTTTAACGATGATATGGAGCTGGGACAGCTCCGGTCGGATGAAGATCGCAGAATGGCCACCTATGACGAAATCCCCAAGCTGGTCATGGAAGCATTAGTCGCTGTAGAGGATTCCAATTTTTACGAACATATGGGCTTCGATGTCAAGGGTGTCTTCCGCGCCGTCAAACAGAAAGTGTTTAACGAGCCTATCCAAACCGGAGGAAGCACTATTACCCAGCAGTTGGCCAGACGGGTGTTCCTCAGCATGGACCGCGAATTGAGCCGTAAGGTCAAGGAAATTTTGCTGTCCGTCCGAATCGAACGAATAATGACGAAGGAACAGATCATCACCGCCTATTTGAACAAAGTACCGTTCGGAACAGGGGCCAACGGGTATAACGTTCACGGCATCAAAGCGGCGGCTAAAGGAATTTTCGGCATCGATAATCTGAATGAACTGAATTTGGCTCAGTCCGCCTATTTGGCAGGCCTCCCTCAGCTCCCCAGCAGCTACTCCGCCTTCAAGGGGAACGGAGAATTTGACGAACCCGGCTTCAACCGGGCGGTCGAGCGTCAGCATTGGGTGCTGAAGCGGATGTTGGAAACGGAGAAAATTACCGAGGAGGAATATCAGGAGGCTCTGAGCTTCAACCTGCGGGACAGCTTGTCTGAGCCTCAGGAGAAAGCTTATACCACTTATCCTAACCTGATGATCGAGGTCGAGAAAAAAGCGACGGAAGCTCTCCTCTCTGTAAAGTATCCTGAAGTGCTGGAGAAGAAGGAGGAAAATAAAGAAGCGTATCAGGAAGCGTATAAAGAAACCCAGCAGGAGCTGTTCCGCGGGGGATATAAAGTTTATACGACGATCGACAAGACGTTATATGATGCCATGCAGGCGATTGCCAATGAACCGTCTCACTTCCTGCCCGATCATCCGGAGGCCGGAGTGGAGCAAATCGGCGCCATTATGATCAATAATGAGGACGGAGCGATTCTCGGTATGATCGAAGGCCGGTCAGGCTCCTTCAACCATGCTACGCAAGCTTACCGGCAGCCGGGATCGACGATGAAGCCGATCGCCGCTTACCTGCCTGCATTGGAGAAGGGAGCCATTCAGCCAGGCGGTGTCATAGATGACTCTCCCGTCGTTCTGAAGAACGGAAACAGCGGGTGGCATATTCCGGAGAACTGGAACCACCGCTTCCAAGGCTTGATTACGGCCAGAGAAGCATTGAATCAATCTTATAACATCCCGGCTATCAAGCTGTTCCTGAATGAAGTGGGAATTGAGGAAGCGTGGAATTTCGCCAGACAGCTCGGCATCACCTCCATTACGGAGGAAGATAACTACTCTCAGACCGGAGTCATCGGCGGTATGTACAAAGGAGTATCCGTAGAGGAAATGACGAACGCCTATACGGCCATTCCCAACAAAGGCGCCTTCAATGACGCCTACATGATTCGCAAGATTGAAAGTGCCGACGGCAAAATCATCTACGAGCACAAGCATGAACCGACGCAGGTGTTCTCGGAGCAGACCGCTTATTTAATGACCGACATGCTGCGTACCGTCATCACTTCCGGAACCGGGAAGAACATCAAAACGTATCTTAAAAACTACGGGAAATTCCCGATTTCCGGTAAAACCGGTTCGACGAATGAGGATGGAGATGCCTGGTTTGTCGGATATTCTCCCGATATAACCGTCGGAGTCTGGGCCGGATACAGCGAGCCCAAATATAAGCTCAGCAGCAAGAACGGAAGCACGATGCATGCCATGAAAGTATGGTCTCTTGTCATGGATGCTGCTTACGAGAAGAAGCCCGAGCTGTTCAAAACCGACAAATTCGAGCGGCCCGATGACATAGTGGAGATGACGGTCTCCAATCTGTCCGGCAAGCTGCCAAGCGATTTGACGAGAAGCACCGGACATCTGGTTACCGATCTGTTCAATCGCAAGTATGTTCCTACGGAAGTGGACGATGTTCTGGTCAAAATGAAATATATTACGTATAACGGGGTGAACTATCTGCCCAACCCGGCTACGCCGGATGACATGCTGAAGGAACAAGTGGTTATCAAGCGGCCCGAATCGATCGCTTCGATCTTGAACCGGATCAAGGAAGTCAGCTCTTCCCTGCCGGCGAACAAGCGCAAGTCGCTTAGTGCCTACATTCCTAAAGATGCCGGTATGGACGCTCCGACCGAAACCGATCCGCGTGCAGGCGACGGCAAGGCACCTGAGCCTCCGACGAATCTGGTCTTTACGCGAAGCGGCGATACAAACACACTATCCTTCGCTCCTAGTGCCAGCAGCGATGTCGTAGGCTACAGAATATACCGGACGGATGGGGTTAAATCGTTCGAACGGATGAATGGCAAGGTCGTTATCGCCGGCGAGGAAAATGTATTTAGCGGACTGCCCTATTCCTTCGGCAGCGGATATTACGTCACGGCAGTGGATGTCGAAGGAAAAGAGTCCGCTCCAAGCAGAATCGTGTTCAACGACAGCATCAATCCCGATCTGATTCTGCCCGGCGGCGATTCAGGCCAGAATAACAGCGAGGTCAAAGGAAATTCCAACGGAGGGGAAGAGCTGGGCCCCCCTTCCGGGGTTAAGGCCAAGATGAACGGAAAGGCGCTGCAAATTACCTGGAAAGGCAATAAAGCCAGCCAATATAATGTCTATTACAGCGAGAAGGAAGATGGGCCTTTCCAAAAGATAGGTTCGACGAAGGGCGATACGGAGTTTAACTATTACGCTTCCGAACTCGAAGGTTATTATCGGGTCACCGCTTCGAACGGCAGCAAAGAATCGTCTCCTTCCGCAGCGGTTCACTTCGAGTCTTAATCCATCATAGCCTGTCGGCACAGTCCGGCCAGCCTGCGCAAGACGCGCAAGACCGGCCCAAAGTAAAATCACGGCGTTTTCCCACCAGGGGAACGCCGTGATTTATTTATTGCCGCAATTATTGGCAAGCTTTATTACTTCGAGCGAATCTCCTGCCGCATGAATAAAGCATAGGCAATGCCAAAGCAAACCATCGTGGCCGCGATCAGGCCGGTCACCTGCGGCCATACCAGAAGCAGGCTCTGCCCCAGCGGCAGCGGGCTCGGAATGGCCCCTATTTGCTGTTCAGGAGTTAACAAACCGAGCGAACGGATCGAAGGAACCAGCATGGTCATTGTAGCTTCATCGAATAATTGACTTGGAGAAAGACGCATAAGAAGCTGCATAGATCGTGCATAGCTTAGAATATCGTCTATTCTCGCGCTTCCGGCCGGAGCCAAGGCCCGCCCCACAAGCTGGACAATCATATTAAAGAATACACTGAAGAAAATCCATACCGCGATGCTGCTGATGGCCGATGTTGCCGCCTGACGCAATCGGGTAGAGAATAAAATCGACAGATTCAGCCAGAAACCGACGTAAACAATCCCGATCAACATAAAGATAACGATGCGCCAGAACTCTTCCGGCGTCGGCGGAATGCCAAGAGCAAGCAGGCCTGTGCCGACCATGGTTAATCCCAGAGACATAAAGAGAATGGCAATCAAGGCAAAGCCGGCTGTAAATTTGGCAAGCAGCAAATCATCCCGGTATATCGGCTGCGAAATCATTCGTCCTAACGTGCCCTTGCTCCGCTCCGAGTTCACCGCATCGAAGCCCAGCCCGATGCCCAGAAGCGGTCCGAGGAAGCTGACGAATGTAATGAAATTGGGCAGGGTTCCGTTATGCTCGGTAAACAGCTTCAGGAACAAGAAGGACGCGTCTGCCTCCGAGCGGGCGATAGAGCGGACTTCATCCAGTGCGGCATATAAGGAGCCTATGCAGGTAAGGATCATTAGGGAAAGCAGGATGACCACCCGCCAGCTGCGAATGTGATCGCCAATTTCCTTATGCACTATGACCCAGAACGGATGCGCGGCTGAAGAATGCCCCTTGGAAGCTTGTTCTCCTTCAGGGAGGCCCCTCCCACTTTCCACGGATGATGCCTCCGTACGGAGTTGCGGCCTTCTCCATTCAAGTGCCTTGGCGTGCAGCTTTTGCTTTAAGTCCTGCCAGCTTGGAACCTTCCCTGTCATTCGAATCACTCCCTTCGAAATAGCGGTGATAAATTTCGTCCAGCCCGTACTGCTTTTTGGTTAGACCGGTGAGAGCCGCTCCTTGCTCCACAAGGGTACGGGCCACTTGCGGACTGACATCCTGCGCACAACCGAGCCGAAGCCTCCGTTCTTCTCGCTCCACCCTCAGAACATGCTCAATGCCCCGCACGGCCTCCACCATATCGTCGGTCAATGCATCCGCTTCTACTTCAATTAGCAGCGGTTCACCCGCGAACAGCTCTCGGGACAAGCTCTCTACCGTTCCCTCAGCAATTAATCGCCCCTGTACGAACAAACCGACACGGTCACAAATTTGCTGCACTTGATGAAGATGATGCGAAGACAGCAGCACGGTCAATCCTTCATCACGGCTGAGCGTGCGGATTAAATCCAGAAATTCCCTGACACCCTCGGGGTCGATTCCCAAGGTCGGCTCATCCAATATAATGATCTCCGGCTGCTTGATCAGAACGTCCGCCAGCCCGAGCCTCTGCCTCATTCCTCGCGAGAAGGTTCCCGCCTTCTGCCGCTTGGCATGACTAAGGCCGACCCGTTCCAGAAGGCTATCCGCCCGGACGGCGGCTTCCGCGGCGGAAACTCTGTTCAGCCTGGCGGTATAAATTAAATTTTCCCTTGCGGAAAGATCATCATAGAACCCCACATCGTCCGGCAAATAGCCGACTCTCTTCTTGACCATCATCGGCTGCCGGGTTGAGTTGAAGCCGCATACCTTCACCGTGCCCGAGGTTGGCTCCGACAAACCGATCATCATCAATATCGTTGTCGATTTGCCCGCCCCGTTCGGGCCGAGAAGCCCAAATATTTCTCCTTTGTTAATGGACAGGTTCAACTGGTTAACCGCTGTTTTCTCACCGTATTTCTTCGTCAAATCCACCAGTTCGATAATGGCTTCACTCATCGGCTACCGCCTCCCGTAAGTGCGGAACAAATAATAAATCCCCGCAATAACCGCAGCGATAATCAGCACCCCTATCCATCCCCAGAGCACGGAGGCTTTAACGGCTACACGGAAACTCGCATCCGAGGATGCCTCCGGAGCGGTTACCTTCATGTTGGTGACATAGTCCCCGGCAACAGCTTTCTTGTCGGCCTTGAGCTCGGCCGTTACGGTAGTGGACTGCCCCGCCTCCAATTTCGTAATCGTCTTGGGCTCGAACGTCACTTCCCAATTCACCGGCGCTTGGGCGCTGAGCTGCAGATCCGTTAAATCCGCCGTCCCTTCGTTGGTTACCTTGAGCTCGAGCTTTCTGCTGCTGCCGGCCGTCACTTCAGTGCTTAACAACCCGCTTTCCGTACTCAAGCTCACTTTATAAGTGCCGGTAATGACGACTTCCATCTCGGATTTGGCCTCCGTATTGCCGTTAGCCGCCGAAATCGGAATTTTATAGCTTCCCTCCTGCACGTTGGCCGGCGGTTTTACTTCAACGGTTAAAGACTTGGACTCCCCGGGCTCGACCGTTACCGATGTCACGCTCTTGCCATCCGCGTTAAATTGCACATTCCACCCGCGCGGCGCTTGGGTAGTAAGAGCGTAATCCTGTTTCTCCGCTGTACGGTTTCTTAAAGTGTAACTGAAGCTGAACGAAGACTCGGCGTGCCCCTCCATATTAGGCTGCTCTGTAGTCAGCTCTGTCTGGTAGGTTCCCTGCTCGGACACGCGGACGGTCAACGGCAAGCTGGCGAGGCCATCCGCCGTCAGGACGAACTGATAGTCCCCTTTATCAATTTGCAGCGGAACATTCAGCTCCATATTGACCTGCTGGGAATCGTTAGGCTTCACCGAGATTTGCCCGATCTTCCAGCCTCCGGAGGTCAATCCGTATTCCCAGCCTGCGCCGTTATCCTCCAGACGCAGCGCGACATTCTGCACACTGCCGCTGTCATTGATGACATCGATGGTGTACTTGATCGTCGTTCCCGGAGTTACCGAAATATCCGTATAGGGAGTATACAGCGTCACCCCTCCCGCCGCCGACAGCTCTCCGGCACCGAAGCCCAGACAAACTACCGCCGCCATTAAGATAATGCTGACCCAACGCATCTTCCTCATACAACTATAAAGCATGAAATCTTCC
Organism: Paenibacillus sp. SAFN-117; assembly: GCF_051966115.1. Classification (NCBI taxonomy): domain Bacteria; kingdom Bacillati; phylum Bacillota; class Bacilli; order Caryophanales; family Paenibacillaceae; genus Paenibacillus; species Paenibacillus sp. SAFN-117. The sequence continues at coordinate 89,269 of NZ_JBQCLK010000017.1, read as the reverse complement.
CCCTTTATTCTTGTATCAATCTTCCTACGAATGAACTTCGCAATCGGATTTATGAAAAGAAGATAAAAATTTCATTAAAAGGAGCTTAAAATCCAATCAAGCTCTTCCCCTTCCGCGTCATTTTTGCTACATAAATAATTAAGGACGCTGTTTGGAAAGAAATGCCGTGCTTTTATTGAAAACGGTTACGATATGTCCTTCAGAACGATTAAACATGGCGACGGAAAGGTGATTAACGTGTCTTTGTCCAATGAAGAGGCTCATCTTCTGCTGAAGGAAATGAGTAAAGGTTCTATTGAGGCCTTTGAACTTTTCTATGAAAGCTACGTTCCGCTAATCTACCAGATCGCTCTGAAAATAACGGGAAACCGGATGGATGCGGAGGATGTATGTCAAGATTTGTTTCTGGAAATTGTGAACAAAGCGGAGCAATACGACCCCGAGCGAGGCAGTATGGAGGCATGGCTCGCCGTCAGGACCAAGAGCCGATGCCTGGATCGTATTCGCCGCAATCAGCGGGGAATCGCAGCGGAAAGCTCCTCTCCCTGGTTTCCGGCGGAGCGGTCGGCCGAGGAATACGTCATTCGCAAATGGCAGATGGAATCGCTTCATAAAGCTATAAGGCAGGTTCCTGAAGCTCAGAGGGCCGCTGTGATCGGAATGTACTTTCATGAACAAAGTCAAAAACAGCTTGCCGCTGCTATGCAGAAGCCTCACGGAACAGTCAAATCGCTGATTCGCTACGGTGTTGCCAGCCTGCGTAAGCAATTGACAAAAATGGGCTGGCTGGAGCCGCCGGGAGGTGTCGGGGATGGAAAATAAACGAGGGAAAAACTGTGTAGAAGAAGAGCTTATGGTAGATTTACTGCAAGGAAGGCAGGATGAGCAGACCGGACGGGAAGCCCTGCAGCATATTCATTCCTGCGAAAGCTGCCGCAAGCTGTATAACGAGTGGTTCTCCTTGCTGCAGCCTTCCGGAGCGAAACAGCCGCGTTCCATAACCAAGACGAGAATCAAGCGAAGATTGCGTTGGCACTGGTTTGTAGGCATGGTGCGCTCCAATCTCCTTCGCAAGAGATGGGGTGCGGGAATGTTGGCGGCGGTTGCGGTCATTCTGCTGTATATCGGCATCTTCCGGCCGCATTCGGACCCATGGCTGCAGAACCGGGATATGCCTGCCACTCTGCCTGAGCTGAAGCTTGTCTCCCATCCGGGAACTATTCTCTATTATGTGCCATTGGCCGCCCAAGACGCTGTGACCGGATATGTCTGGATCAACTCGGAGTCCGGAGAGATGTTCATCCAGGTGGAGGGCTTGCCTCCCCTGCCGGAGCACGACTACCAGGTGTGGATCGTCAAGGCGGACGATCGCCGTAACGGCGGCCTGCTCCAGTTGGCTAACGGAAGGGCCTCCTTATACTATACGGCGCGAACAAATCAGGTTCGTGAAGCCGAGGGGATCTGGATCAGCATTGAACCCAAGGGAGGAAGCCTCCAGCCGAGCGGTCCTGATCGTGTCCTGGTCAATCTTAGGGAGAACCGATCCTCCCCCCGCTAATCCGGTTTAATTGCGCGAGCTTAAAGGCGCCATTTTTCCAATTGCTTAATGGGTAGGAAACAACCGGGAAGGCTTTCCTTCCGGTCTAAGTACAAGCAAAGCACCCCATGGATCATTATCCGTGGGGTGCTTTTGTTTAAGCCGAAGCCAGCGTGCCTCGGTACCTTTTTCATTGCGCAGGGGGAAAATATTCTTCCCTCCTTGGCATTAATCCTCGATGGTGGATAAATCGCCTGTCGGCAAATTAAGCTCCCAAGCTTTGAGGACCCGGCGCATAATTTTACCGCTTCTTGTTTTCGGCAGCTTATCTTTAAATTCAATTTCCCGAGGCGCCGCGTGGGCGGCCAGACCTTCTTTGACAAACTTGGCAATGTCCTGCTTAAGCTCATCGGAAGGCTCATAGCCGTCTCTCAACGAGATGAAGGCTTTGATGATCTCTCCACGGACCGGGTCCGGCTTGCCGATGACGCCGGCTTCCGCAACCGCCGGATGCTCGACCAGCTTGCTCTCGACCTCGAACGGCCCGACGCGTTCACCGGCTGTCATGATGACGTCATCCACCCTGCCCTGGAACCAGAAGTAACCGTCTTCATCGACAAATGCGGAATCTCCTGAAATATACCAGCCAGGGAAGCGGAAATATTCTTCGAATTTGGCCGGATTGTTCCAGATCTTCCTCATCATCGAAGGCCATGGGGTCTTGATCGCCAGATTACCCATGCGATTCGGAGGAAGCAAATTACCCGAGTCGTCCAGAATTCCCGCTTCGACACCCGGAATCGGACGTCCCATCGAGCCCGGCTTGATATCCATGGAAGGATAGTTACAAATCAGATGGGCTCCCGTTTCTGTCATCCACCAAGTATCATGAATGCGCTGCTTGTACGTCTTCATTCCCCACCGGACCACTTCCGGATTCAGAGGCTCCCCGACGCTTAGCACATGGCGCAAAGCGGACAGATCGTATTGGGAAACGATTTCATCACCGGCACCCATCAGCATGCGGAAGGCGGTCGGAGCGCTGTACCATACCGTGACCTTGTACTTCTGAAGCGTATTGTACCAATTCTGCGGACTGAACCGGCCGCCGCGAATGACGTTGGTCACTCCGTTAAGCCAAGGGGCAAAAATTCCATAGGAAGTCCCCGTTACCCATCCCGGGTCGGCTGTACACCAGTAGACATCATCCTCACGCAAATCAAGAACGATCTTGCCGGTATAATAATGCTGAATCATGGCGTTATGAACATGAAATACGCCCTTCGGCTTTCCAGTAGAACCAGATGTATAATGTATGAGCGTTCCATCCTCGCGGTCTACCCACTCGATTTCCAATTCTTCCGATGCGGCAGCCATTTCCTTATGGAAATCAATCTGGCCGGGCTCCAGCTCCAGATCGTCGCCCACGATAATCACATGCTTTAATTCCGGGAGGTCTTTAACCGGTACACGCGGAAGCTGCGAAGGCGTTGTCACAATGGCCACTCCGCCGCTGTCCTCCATCCGGTCTCTCACAGCCTGCTCCATGAAGGCTTCGAAGAGCGGTCCGACGATCGCCCCGATCTTGATGGAGCCAAGCAAGGCAAAGTACAGCTCAGGAGTTCTCGGCATGAAGACGAATACCCTGTCGCCCTTCTTGATTCCATATTTGCGAAGCACGTTCCCGAATTGATTACTCTTTCTCTTCATCTCATCGAAGGTGTAGGACTCTTCCCGCTGATCGTCGCTATAAATTAAAGCCACCTTATCCTTCCTGGAGGATTCGGCATGACGATCTATCGCTTCATAAGCTATATTGACTTTTCCAGTTTCATGCCAGGTAAAATACTTCTCTACTTCTTCCCAACTGAAGTTTTCCCTGGCTTTCTCATAGTCTCCCAGATTGGAATGTTCAGCGGTTGCCTTCAAAACTTCTTGGCGGTCTTCCATATGGTCTCCTTGCCTCCCTTAACAAAATGTAACGCTTTCATATGTAGATTATGAAAACTTAATGACATTTCCATTATAACATAACCTGTCATCATGGTGTATTCCTTTTCACAAACTGTAAAATTTGTTATAAGTAAAGAGAGGCCACGAAAAGGAGCTGCAAGCCCTATGGAGCATATCAAAAATTACCATTCGGTTACTTTGGACCGTGACGGGAAGCAGATTGTCATTGAAGGACCTGTTGCCCCGGAAATCATTTCCCAATATACGATGCACTCGGATCTCGATGCCTTCCGCCGCCCGAAGGATCAGCAGGAAGCACTGGTGGAAATCGCCTCCCTTCCGGAAGGCAGAATTATTCTGGCCCGGGACGGAATGACGATCGTCGGTTACGTGACCTTCCACTATCCGGATGAAATGGAGCGTTGGTCGGAAGGAAACATGGAAGATCTGATCGAGCTCGGCGCTATCGAAGTAGCTAATGACTACCGGGGATTAGGCTTGGGAAAAAGCCTTATCCGGCTTGCTTTTCAAGACGGCCAATTGGAAAATGTAATCGTCTTTACGACCGAATATTACTGGCATTGGGATCTCCAGCGCAGCGGTCTTAATGTATGGCAATACAGGCAAATGATGGAAGATTTAATGAAATCGGTAGATATGGTATGGTATGCTACGGACGATCCCGAAATATGTTCGCATCCCGCCAACTGCCTGATGGTACGCGTTGGGAAAGACGTCAGTCTGGAGTCAATCGAGAAATTCGATCATCTCCGTTTCCGTCAAAGATTCATGTACTAGGCGTTAGGGGGAACTATTGTGAGTTGTCGAGCAAAATTTATTTTTGGCAATGAGGAATTGCAATACCGGTTTAACGATGATCATCCGTTCAATCCGAAGCGGCTGGAATTGACGGTTGATCTGCTTATAAAAACGGGAGCGCTTTCGTCAGCCTCCATCGTCCCTCCCAGACAGGCTACCATCGAGGAACTTGAACGGGTGCATCTTTCCGAGTATATCCAAGCGGTCCAGGCTCTAAGCCGACCGGATCCGGATGAACACGCAATCCGAGAGGCCGACCGCTGGGGCTTGATGGATGAGGATACCCCTTACTTCCCCGGGATGCATGAGATCACTTCGCTGCTGGTCGGCGGCTCGCTGGAGGCGGTGGACACGGTAATGTCGGGTCAATCCGATCATGCCCTGCATCTGGGCGGAGGACTGCATCATGCAATGCCGAACAAGGGTGGCGGCTTCTGCGTTTATAACGACGCCTCCGTAGCTATTGCGCATCTGCGCAGCAAGTACAACGCCCGCGTCATGTACATCGACACGGACGTGCATCATGGCGACGGTGTGCAGTGGTCCTTCTATACGGACCCTGATGTGTGTACATTCTCCATTCACGAGACCGGCAAATATCTATATCCGGGTACCGGACCTGTGGAGGAACGCGGCGATGGCGACGGATTCGGCACCAATATCAATCTGCCGGTGGAGCCCTATACCGAGGACGAGTCGTGGATGGACAGTTTCCGGGAAGTGCTTGGCAAGGCGGTGGCGAGCTTTCGTCCTGACGTGATCATTTCACAGCATGGCTGTGACGCCCATGCCTTCGATCCGCAGGCCCATATCCATTGCAGTATGAGTATCTATCTGCAGATGCCGCAATTTATCCACGAGCTCGCCCATAAATATTGCGGAGGCCGATGGATTGCTTTGGGCGGCGGCGGATATGATATTTGGCGCGTTGTGCCCAGGGCCTGGGCTTTGCTCTGGCTGACCATGACCGATCATCCGTTGGCAAGCGCCCTATCTTCGAAACCGCTTACTCCTCTTGCTCCGGAATGGTTGGCCCGGTGGCAGCCGGAGAGCCCTCTCCCGCTCCCGGATACTTGGCTGGACCCGGTCGAAACCTGGGAGCCCATTCCAAGGCGTAAGGAAATTAGCGAAAAGAACAAGCAGACGAAAGAAATCGCCATGCTTTACTTGCCCGATCGTCCGGTTGAGCAATGATCTCCCCCTGGAGGGGGGAGATCATCCGACCGGTCCTACTTTTCTTTTTTGACCATGACCTCCACGCTTGCGCTCAAAGTTTGGTAACGGGCTGTAATTTGGGTCTTCCCCTTGGCTTTCCCCGTCAGAACCCCATTCGTATCGATCTCCGCGACTTCGGGAGAAGGATTGACAAATTCGACTTTGTCCGTAATCTCCAATCGACTGCCATCCGAATATACGGCGATCACCTCTGCCCTCTGCTGCTCTCCTATTCTCAGTTTATACTTCTTGGCTTGGAACTCCATCGAACGGAGTACAGGCTCCGGATTCGGCCCGCCCGATTCGGTGACGGTCACTGTGGCAGCCGTCTCCAGTTCCCCATGGCGGGCGGTAATCTGCGCCGTTCCGGCAGAATAAGCGGTCACCACCCCATTCTCATCTACATCGGCAACGGTCGGCCGGCTGGATTTAAATTGACTTAGCCCGGTTACCTCGATTTCCCGGCCATCCCCATAGACTGCATAAACCACAGTGGAGTGCTTCTCTCCTACCCGAAGCCGGTAAGTATCGGCGTCCAATCGCAATCCGGCCGCGTTGGCGGAAGACAGATGCAGCCGGTATATTTTCTCATGAAGTCCGTCTGCGGATTGGACATGAATTTCCGCCGTCCCCGGCAATTGTCCGACCGGCGTTAGTGTAATCCGGGCGGCGTCCCCTGCTTTGGCCACCGGCTCCAGCACCACCGATTCCGTTTCCCCTGTGCTGATTGTAATCGAGTATTCCAACTGATCCGGATCGAAGCCTTCAATAAATTCGCCGTTGACTTTAACGTTGATCAGATCGGCGCTTGACGCCATACTGCTCGCCACCTGCAGCAGATGCTGCCCTTCCCCCATCATGAACAAGTTCCCCCGGTTATCCTGGGTCAAGTATCTTTTCCCCCGCGGATCTATCAGGTAAACGTTCTTGGTCTCGGGATCAATCATAAATAACCGGCCCGAAATGGTGCCGTATATATTGCCGTCCGGACCTATTTCCAGGAAGGCATCTCTGAAGGTGATCGAGGAATAAGCAATGTCAAACTTCGGTTCATTATAAAACACCTCTCCTCGCTCAATGTCATAGATGAACAGATTCCCTTCCGCAAATCCCCATATGTTTCCGTCCGGTCCCACTATGAGCTTGGTAACGGCTTTCTTACCGGGAACCGGCACGAACTCTTTGACTTTGACGTTTTGCTCTACATCCCAAATAAACATTTTAGCTTCGGGTTCGTTTTCCTCCGTATCGCCGTAGCTGTTCCATACGGATGAGCCGCCATAGATCATCCCGTCTTTATAAGCCATGGATACCAGACTCTGATTCAGAATGGGCTGATACCTCTCTACATTCTTGGTGGCGGTGGTATAGAAAACGAGCTGTCCGGTACGGGTATCCCTGGCCGGGGTAGTGACAATCGCCAAGGTTTCATTGCCGTTCCTTGTTATCACCTCTCCCCCATAGGCCCGCTCCTGTTTGTCCGGTCCTGCCTGATCCAGACCGAACAGCCGAACCGGATTGAGCGGCTGCGACGTATCCTTCAAATTCCATGGCTTCTTGGGATCGAATTGATGCATAATGACCCCGGGATATACCGGGATCAATACTTGATCCTCCCCGTAAGGAATGAACATTTCCCCTTGATAAAGATAATTGCCGGCCCCTACGGTTCTGGACGTAAATTGCGTCAGTTTGCGCTCTGCCGGATCAAACATGGCGTAGCCTGTTGATGTGTAGCCGGACATATAAATCGTGCCATTGTTGGCGCTTCCGGTGGAATGAATCGTTCCCGCTTCCGCGAGGACCGGCAGCAGTTTCGTTTCGGTTCGGCCTGTTTCAAAATTGTACGTAAACAGGACTCCTTCCGCACTTAACCCCACGAACGTATCGCCGGGATATTCTTCCCTGTTCAGGGAAAGGATGCTGAATTCATTGTACTGTCCTTCCATTCTAACGGGTTCAGGATTCTGCACCAAATGAACCTGCAGATCTTCCAGGTCATAATAAGCCAGCCAGCGGCCGTTCACCCCATTGTAATTAGTGTAATATTGAAACGAGAGGGAGAAACCTCACGGGCCTGGTTATTCGGGAACGTGCCTATGACCTCATCGTTGCTGGCCGAATCGAGGACAAGATCTACCACGCTTGTACCCGCTCCAGGAATTTTCAACTGGGATAATCGGGCATAAACCAGACCGTCTATGGCATCCAGATCAAAAGTGTATTTATACAGATCGGTAAAATTTTTACCGTCATACAGAAGCGGGATAAATTCTCCCGACCATTGCCCCTGCTTTCGGTCATATTTTCGGATATAAGCATCGGTAGCCAGTCCGAAATAAACGGCATCATGCACTTCATCGTATGCTATAGAATGAATATACTTCATTCCATTCCGGACAACCCCTAAATCGGTAAATTTCCCGGTATAAATATCGTATTCGAAAGCCCGTCCGAAATCGTCCTCCAATCGGGAATAGGTACCGCCATACAGCTTGCCGTCAGGAGTGGCCACCATGTCAAAGGCATTATGCCCCGCCATGATATTGGTTAAAACCTCTACTGTAGAGCTCTGCACATCATATTTCATCAGCTTGCCCGAACTATATCCCACTATATAGACATTCCCGTCCGCCCCCAGTGCCAATGCCCGGATCAACGTGTCCGGAAGGACTACCTGATCCAGCAGTGTAAGGGAGTCCAAATCAATTTTAGCCAGGTGTGCGGAGGAGCCGTTTAAATTCATGTACATGATGTTCCTGCCGTTTTCCTGAGTAAATACGGCACGGGAATTGACAACCGTTTCAATCGGCGGGCCCCAATCCGTCATGTCAAAAGATACACCCGCGTCAACGTTCATTTGGTCAACGTAGGCTTCCGCACTCTCTCCGGGAACCGTTCCCAGGACAACCCGAATATATTCTGCCCCCTCGGGAACGGTCATGGACAGTTCGGATTGCAGCCATTCGTTATGGCCGTCACTTTCCAAGGTTTGAATGCTCTGCTTGGCAAACAACTCCGGCGCCTGATCCGCTGATGAATACGCCTGAATAGCGTAATGGAGCTTACCCTGCCGCACCTGGAAATGCCCCGACGCCTTGATCAGTTGACCGGATGTTACCCGGACGGGCTTGCTGTAAAGCCACGAGGCTTGCTCCCCGCCGGAGCCGCTGATTCTCAAGCTGCGCTTGCCCTCCATGAACGTTCCTTCTGCTGACGATAGACCAAAGCTTTTATCTCCGCCTTCTCCTATCATCCACCCCGGAATCGTTCCATCCGACGAGGGCACTTCAAACCCGGCGTTTTCCAGCATATTCGCATGCAGTGTTCCGGTTTGGACCGGCTCCAGAATGGTGGTTCCAGCCGGCAGCTCATCCTCGAGGACCGCCGGTTCCCCCGCACTCTGGGCCAGCAAGGACGGCATCGGAAACGCCAAAGAACAGAAAAGCATCAACACCCAGCAAACAAGAAGCACTTTCTTCATTAACTTACCTCCTTCAAAAGATAATAAGTATAGAAAAAATGAAGCGCTTACAAAGCTGTTCGTGTTCATTCTAAAATTTTAAACGGTCATTGAATAGCATACATTTTTTAGAATTTGTAGAATAATTATGTTTTTTCAATTGGAATATCGTTCACTAATTAGAATTTCTTTCTGAATAATGCACTAGAAGACGCCTAACCTCATTCCGAACCAAACGACAAAACAGCCGAGAGAAAGTCTCGACTGTTTTATCACAAACACCGTATTAGGGTGCGGCTCGCGCCGCGAACATTAGCCCACTTAGAGGCTAAGTAATCATAAGATTAGTTAGCCTTGGCAGGAATGACGATACGGCTTGCTTCGTTTTCTTTAAGCTTTTGCAGGAAGGAGATCCTGCTGCCGCCTCCTTTTCTGATATCGGGACGTGCTGGAACCATGGACAATCACCTCCTTTCATGAGATGGACGGAACGCTATAGTCGAAAATACTGAAGCAGCTGCTCCATGCTCTGAACGTACCGGTTTTCATCAACGTCTCGGTGACTGCTCTGACGGACACCGCAAGGCCTGGCAAACTTGCTGTATAACCGGTTAAGGTAACGATGATCAGCCAGAGCGTAAAACTGGACAAGCTTGACGTCCGGCTTCTCCCGCAGGATCAGTTCGAGGAATTCACGAAATCCTGCAAAAAACACTCTCGACCCCCGGTAAGCCGACGCCAGGATGGCGGCATCGATCGTTAACGTCACTCCGGCCGAATCGGGGTCCCCGCCATATTGGTACTGGATGAATCCGATCAACTCTCCCTCGTCATTATCAAACAGCATAATGTGAGAGTCCGGCAATGTATGCATCAGGTTCAGCAAAGCGTCATGCAGTGTGTAGTCCCTATCCAGTTCCTCGCTGTTGCTCAAATAAAATCGGGTAAACCGGGCGTAATCGGCATCCTCCATGCACCGACTGGCATGTGCCCTCCGCATAATGGCCGCGCCTCCTTCTGATAAGCCCGCGCTTTTACTGCAGCGCTGTTTCCTTTACTTTGATGTGACTGCTTTTATTTGGATTGCCTTTTCAAAAGGTGTTTCTGTTAAACCACGTATTTACGAGACTCCGTTCCCTCGGTTTGCCGGGCCCACATCGAAGCATACAGCTTGTTTCTCTCAAGCAGCTCCTCATGCCGCCCTCTCTCGACGATTTGACCGTTCTCGAGCACAAAAATTTGATCCGCCCCGGCAATCGTGGCCAGCCGGTGGGATACGATGACCATCGTTTGCTGGCCAGCCAGCTTTCGTATAGTTTTCAATACAGCCGCTTCGGCTAAAGGATCAAGCGAGGCGGTCATTTCATCCAGCAGCAGCAGGGACGGCTTCCTTATCAGTGCGCGGGCCAAGGCTATACGCTGCTTTTGGCCCCCGGAGAAGTTGCCGCCGTCCTCTTCCACCACGGTCTCATATCCATGCGGCAGTTGGGCGATAAACTCGTGGATGTCCGCTTGTCGTGCCGCCTCGATCACTTCATCAAGGGATGCGTCCGGCTTGCCGAGCTTCAAATTGTAGAGCAGCGTACCGCGAAAAAGGAAGCTGTCCTGAAACACGACTCCGATGCTTTGGCGGAAGAGTTCCTCGTCGATGCAGCTCAGCCTCTCCCGGTCCATAGTCAAGCTTCCGCTTTGGGCACGCAGCAGGCCCAGGAGCAGCAGCAGTACGGTGCTCTTGCCGGAGCCGCTCGGGCCGACGAAAGCAGCGGTCGTTCCCGCCGGGATGGCGAAGCTGATGCCATCTATCACGGTCTTGCCGGGATTGTAGGCGTACCGGAGCTGATCCGCCTTGATGGACGGGCTGCGAAGGAATCCCCCCCGTTGAGCACCTGCCCGACAATCAGCGCCTGGATCAACCACGTTCGAAGCGTACCTCGTGCGGGCTTCAGCTTCCGTATTTACCGTGGAAGCTGCCACTGCGGATGCCGCTGCGAGCTGTTCCCCGGCAGTATAGGCTGCTGCCCGGCCTTCCCGGTTAAGCCCGTTCCCGCTGTTTCCGCTGCCGCCAACTTCTGTTCCGCGTACATCTTCCTCTTCCAGCAGCAAAGCGGATAACCGGTCAAGGCTTACCCGGGCACTGGCGAAGGAAGGCAGGATGGCGGTCAGATTATATACCGAGTTGCCCATCGATGTGTAAATGGTGAAGAAGGCAACCAAAGCGCCAAGACTGATGTGCCCATTAAGCGCCAGATAGGAGCCAAAGCCGATAATTGTAAAATTGACTGCCAGTAAGCTTGCGATCGGCAGACGATCGAGCGAGGCCGCCATCTTATTTTTATGGTAGTGGCTGACAAACAGCGATTTAAGCCGTGCCTCGAACCTGCCGATGAACGTGGCTTGCAGACCAAAGCCTTGAATGATCATGCGTCCGTTCAGGCTTTCCTGGACATCCCCTGCCATTCCGTCCAGTCCTTTACGATAGTCGGCAAAAGCCGCCCGCGCCCTCCCGCCAAGCAGATAAGGCGCCAGATAGATTACACTGGCTCCCGCCAGAATAATCAGTGCCATGCTCCATTGCAGGGTGAACAAAATAGCTGCGCTAATGGTAATGACCGCCAACGATTGAAGGCCAATCGTAAGAATGGACATCATCGCCCCATCGATCGCAGGCAAGTCCAGCGTGAATCGGGAGACGATTTCATTTTTGTGACCGGCAGCCTCCGATCGGGTGTCCAGGCGCTGGATTTGTTTGAACATCTTGAGCCGCAGCTCCCGTTGAACGATGGCGCTCATTTTGGCCAGCAGCCGATCGCTGAGGAAGCCGCAGCCGACACCAACGATTCCGCCGATTCCAAGAACTGCGAGAATGAGCCAGAAGGCACTGGCATTGTTCGGGTCAATCGCTTCATCGATCATGAACTTGAAGCTGAGTGGCGCCAGGGCAAGAACGGTCAGTTCGACGGATGCGGTTAGAAAAAACAGAACAAACCGCCAACCGCATGGGCGTAAGAAACCGGCCAACTGGCGAATAACTCCCCACATGCTTGTTCCTCCTTGCTGTCTCGGATAATGAGTGTTCTGTCCATCAATTAGGAGCAATCTCTTCACTAAGGGGGGGGACGCTCCGAATGAAGGATCAGCGCTGGCTGAAAGTGGACTTCTGAATGCAGCGTAAGCTTCAGCTGAAGATGCGCTGCTTGAACTTCGCCAGGTAAGTCCTCAGTTCTTCGGGAGATAGGCGGTATTCTGATACCGGCACCGATTCACTGTGTCTGCCTGCAACCAGGGTGGCGAATTTGGAAAACAGTTTATGGGAATCCGGCTGGTTGGGCGCCCAAAAGCGCAATTCTTCAACAGCAGTTGGCTGCATGCTCACATGTTCGAGCAAAAATTGCAGCCCCTGAACGAACAAACCGGTACCACGATAGGCTTTAGTAATATAAACCGACTGAATTTGGATGATCTGCACATCCCTGTAATCCTTCTCTCCGGTCCCGTGGATATATCCGAACGCACCCACGACCTGATCCTCATCATTAAAGGCCAGGACCGCTTCATTGCCCATTAACAGCGGGCTGGCGATATAGCCAAGCGTCACGGCGAAAGGATAGGGCAGCTGCAGCTCGGTATAATGCTCTAGCAGAAAATCGATATATTTGGAGTGGTAATTATAAGTTGAACAGACGGAAAAATAGAAGCTCATTCTGTCAAGGTCTCCTCCACGTTCAGATAATGACTTTCCAAGGCCAAGGGTATCGTATCAGGCGTAGTTTAAGTTTTGTTTAATTCTCTGAAAAAAAAGTGGCGGAAATTTACCAAGGCTAGCCAGTGCTCTGCTATAATGAAGCCGAAGATAGCCGATAGGCCAGCTAGGGAAGGCGGATGGAATGCAGTGTCGATCAATTCAAATAATCCTGTAGTGGAGCAACCATCCAATTTTGAAAAGAGGGTGTTACGTGCCCTGCTCGTACTTGCGGTCCTGGCGATTTTCCTCCTGCCTGCTTTTAACGCAAATGCTTTCTCAGATGAAGCGGGAATACAAGCCTCATCGGTTGAACCCGGCACGGCTTTCAATGAAGCGAAGCGGGGCGAGATGTTTTTTTTCGCTTGGCCGTACGAGGGCAAACGGACGGCGGCAGCTTTAGATGGCGAATGGGAGTTTTATTGGAACGCCCTGCTCGGGCCGGATGATTTCCGCAGCTCGGCGGCCACATTGCCCGAGCCCCAAATGGTGTCGGTGCCCGGCCCATGGACGGATTACATGCTGAAAGATGCCGGAGAGCCTGTGCCCCACGAAGGTTATGCCACGTTTCGCTTGAGGGTCTATCTTGACGAGACGCTTACCCGTGACCGGCAGACATTGGGAATCTATCCGAAAAGCATAGCATCAAGCTACCGAATCTGGATTAATGGCAGCCATAAGGGCGGAAACGGCATAGTGGGGAACGATCGCTCCGGCGAAGAGCCCGGCAGTTTCCCGAAGACGATCTATTTTGAGCCCCAGGTTGGATGGAACGAAATCATTATTCAGATATCCAACTTTTCACAGAGGAATGCAGGAATTTGGCAATCTATAGAGTTTGGCACGGCTGAGGCAATTTCCTGGATTCGCGTTGCGCGGGTAGCCGCACAGGTTTTTATCGTAGGCATTTTTTTCGTTATGGGCCTGTACTACTTATTTGTTTACTTTAATCGGAGGCAGGAGCTATCCGCCTTGTTATTCGGCTTGTTATGTCTCTCTGTAGGTGTCCGCACCATCGTGCTGGGGGAATCGACAGCGTTGTTCCTGCTCCCCGGCCTGCCTTGGGAGTGGGCGGTGAAGACCGAGTATCTGTCCATTAGCATGACAGCGCTGACGCTGCTCTTGTTCGTGCATCGGGAATACCCGCAGGAATCGTTTAGCTGGGCACCCCGGATAGGGGGCGCGGTGCTGCTTGGGTGTATGATCCTTGTATTGGCACTTCCGGCACGCGTGTACACGCATTATTTGACTGCTTTCATATGGGGCGTCCTGCTGCCGGTCCTGCTGTACGCCATTTACATCTACGGGCTGTCGGCGATTCGGCGGCGCAAGGGCTCGCTGACCAATGCGGTCGGATTTTTGTTTTTTACCGTCTTTGCTTTGAATGATATGCTGTTTTACAGCGGCTTTTTGGCTACCGATGATTTGCTGTCGATTGGTTTGTTTGCTTTTTTATTGACGCAGGCGCTCAATCTTTCGGCCCGTTTCTCGCGGGCGATGCTGGAAACAGAGCGATTAACGGCTGAACTGCAGGAAACCAACCGTTCATTGGAACGCACCGTGGAAGAGCGCACCTTTTCCTTGCGGGAAAGCAACGACAAACTCCAAAAAGCCTACGAACGCATGGCGGAAATGGAACAATTCCGGCTTCGCCTTCTGTCCAACATTTCACATGAGCTGAAAACTCCGATCACATCGATCAAAGGGTTCGCCAAAGCGCTGCGGGATGCGGTCATTACTTCGGAAGCTCCGAAATATGCGAATCGCATCTATGAACGCAGTCTTCTTCTCGAGCGGCTTATTTATGATTTGATTGAACTGACCAAGCTGGAGACGAAACAAGCGCAGTTTCATATGATGGAAACCAGCCCGATATCTTATTTCAAAGAGCTGTTTGTGAAGTATGAATGGGAGCTGCTGGAGAAAGGGATACACAGTCAAATAGTGCTGCCGCAGGAGCAAAATGCCGATAAAAGATATATAGTCCTGATAGATAGAATCCGCATAGAGCAGGTACTCGCCAATCTCGTTTCAAATGCGATCAGGCATACTCCGTCAGGAGGAACCGTCAGTCTGATATTACGGCTGGAAGAGCCGGGAGAAGCTGCCGACGGCAGCGGTTGTGCAATCGTTACGGTAAAAGATACAGGCACGGGAATTGACCCACAGATGCACAGGGTTATTTTCGAACGGTTTGGCCAAGCTGTGCAGCCGCCGGGGGCAGAGCATCGCGGAACGGGTCTGGGTCTAGCGATTTGTAAGGAAATTGTTCATTACCATGAGGGGAAAATTTGGGTAGAGAGTGAGCCGGGTGCAGGCAGTGAATTCAGCTTCTATCTCCCGATGGATAGCAAAAGAAAGGGATGACACAGATGGATCCCCAAGCGTCCAGACAAGATCAGGACATCCTGATTATTGAAGATGATGAAGATATTGCAGATTTAATCTCTATTTATTTACGCAGTCAATATTATTCCACAAGGACAGCTCCGTCCCTGAAGACAGCTTCTCAAATGTGGGCAGAGCGGAAGCCTGACCTGATCATATGCGATATTATGCTGCCCGACGGAGAAGGGACCGAGTGGATACAGGGGATCAAGCCGGAAAGCGCGGTGCCTGTAATTTTTCTCAGCAGCCGCAGCGAAAGGGAGGACATTATTCGCGGTTTGGAGCTGGGCGGAGACGATTACATCACCAAGCCTTTCGACCCGGATATTATGGTCGCTCGGGTGAAGGCACGCCTGCGCAGCTTTCCTCATAGAGAACAGCAGCATATCCAAGCTGCGGAAGATCGAAAAACGTGGAGCGACGGTCGTCTCAAACTTTCCTTTGACGGATGGGAGGTGCTCTTGAATGGGCAGCCGGTGACTTTGTCTACGAAAGAACGGCAGCTGTTGTTTTTGCTGGCGGCACATCCCGGACAGGTGTTCAGCGTCGAGCAGCTTTATGAACACATTTGGGGATTGGATGGCTGGAGCGATCCGCGCACGGTTATGGTCCACATCCACAATCTAAGGCGTAAGATTGAGGAAGATGGCGGACACCATCGGTATATCGTTACGGTTCGCGGAATCGGCTATAAATTTCAGCGCTAAATAAAACAAGACTTCCCCCGAAGGGAAGTCTTGTCGTTATCATAATCATATAGAACCAAAATAGTCAGCTATTACCCGACCAGCCTCGATACCAGCTTCTCTACTATTTGGTACGAATGATCCGCCGCCAACCGGGTAAATTCCGTAAAATTAACATGTGCCGAGCCATCTGCCTTATCCGACATGGAGCGGATAACGACGAACGGAATCTTGTTCATCTCGCATACTTGAGCGACAGAGGCTCCTTCCATTTCCGTACATGCTCCGTCCATGGTTTCGTGCAGTTCTCTAACCAAGCTCCGGTCAGCGATAAACTGATCGCCGGACAGAATCCGGCCGCTGACCGTCCGACCGGGAAACAGCTCGTTCGCACAATCCAAAGCAAGCTGACGCAGCTTCTCATCGGCTTGATAGATGGAATTGTCCTGATAAGGAATTATCCCGCGTTCAAACCCTAGAGCGGTCACATCGATATCATGTTGGATGCACTCGGTGGATACGACGATATCCCCAATATTGAGAGCCGGATTAACTGCCCCGGCGACTCCGGTGAAGACAACGGCGTCCACTTCATAACGGTCGATCAAGATCTGTGTGCAGACCGCGGCATTAACCTTGCCCACCCCGGACTTGCAGACAACGACCGGCATTCCCGCGAACTGTCCGGAGGCAAAGCGGATTCCAGCTCTTTCCTCCGTGACGACGTTCTCCATCCCGCCATGAAATCGTTCAATCTCTTCTTCCATCGCTCCGATAAGTCCTAGTTTCCGATATCCCATTGTATTCTTCCTTCCGATCTAGTGATATCATGATGCCTTGTGCCGGTCGTATCGATCACCCATCCCGGGATTATACCTGACCAACCGTCTGGCGCTCGATCACCGTGTGCGGAAGCACGTATTTGGTCTGATCGGTCGTCTCTTTATTCATTAATTTGGTCAGCAGTCTCATGGATACCGCCCCGATATCATACATCGGCTGAGCTACAGTGGTCAATTGAGGCCGTACCATGGAAGCCATACGGCTGTTGTCGACACTGATTACCGAAATATCTTCGGGTACCTTCAATCCCGCATCCTGGATGGCGTGGATAGCCCCGATCGCCATCTCGTCCGTAGCCGCAAACACGGCGGTAGGCCGGTCTTCCAAGGCGAGGAAATATTTCATCGCTTCGATTCCCGACTCGTATTTGTAATTGCCGACACGAACGTAATTTTCATTGAACGGAATAGCCGATTCTTCCAAAGCTTGCTTATATCCCTGGTAACGGGCAAATCCAAGCGAAGGATCCTGCAGCGTGCCGCTGATCATCCCGATCTTGCGATGGCCGCTATCGACAAGAAGCTTGACCGCATCGTAAGCGGCCTGCTGATGATCGATATCCACAGCCGGAATGGTATTATTATCGTCTGTTGTCGCACACAGCACGATCGGCACGGACGATGTCTTGAAAGCTTGAATATGCTCGTCCGTCACCGTTCCGCCCATGAAGAGGAGTCCGTCCACCTGCTTCTCCAGCAGCGTGTTAATGACGCGGATTTCCTTATCCTTCTTCTTGTCGGCATTACAGAGGATGATATTGTAGTGATACATGGTGGCAATATCTTCAATTCCCCGAGCGATTTCCGCCAAATTCATGTTGGAAATGTCGGGAATGACGACTCCGACAGTCGTCGTCTTCTTGCTCGCCAGCCCACGGGCAACGGCGTTGGGACGGTAGCCCAACCGCTCAATCGCTTCAAAAACCTTCTTGCGGGTCTGCGGCTTTACATTAGGGTTGTTATTAACAACCCTGGAAACAGTTGCCATGGAAACTCCGGCTTCTCGTGCTACATCATATATGGTTACGGTCACTTTGATTCGCTCCATCTATATAAAATTAATTTACTAGCATATCCGATTAGCTTAATAATACGATAATTTAATACATTTTACAAATTTTCCGTTCCATTGTTTTCCATAAGGGCGATCATCCGCTTCATTCGGATATCCAGGGAAACGGATTTCATTTGACTAACGGCTATTTCAAATTCTCCTTCAGGGACTCCTTCGTGATTCTCCAGTGAGAAGTATGCCAGGCTACCTTCCCGTCCTTAATCAATATAGCCTGCGGAGATTCGTGCTTCAGTGAAAGGGCTTCAGAGATGGCATTGGATACGGGTCTGGATTCGACTACGTGAACAAGACAGTATTCCACCTCCGGATTGGGCTCACGGTTCATATAGATCATATACTGATCATAAGCATCGGCGCTGACCGGGCAGCGGGTGCTGTGCTTAAACACAAACACGGGCTTGTCCGAGGACGACCGGAGCTTCGACTGCCAATCCTCCACCGTATTCAATTGGACTACGTTTCCCATTGGAATCCTCTCCTCATTCGAAAAGATTACTATTGGATTTATACTAACAAAAATGAAAGAAAAAAGCCAATTTTCATTGACTTTTTTCAAAAGGTTGTCCGCGCGGAAGGCAGGACGTTATGTAAAGTTAACCGTTTGGGAATAACTGGCGATCTGCCCGAGCTTCTTCCTTACCTGCTCCGCCCAGTGGTTATCCTCCAGTGATTGGGCCAATAACAGCATATCGAGCAGTTCGTTGATCCGCCCGTCGATGATCTGTTGAACCGGTTCGTTCCAATATTCGCGGTCGGCCGCTTTCTTAATAAGATAAGCCAGTTCACTGGTTTCTTCAAAGTTAAGGCGGAGCCGGCCGGGATAAGCGTCATAGGCCGAGATCAAGTCGGTCAGGTCGTTCTTGACATCCGGATAAACCTCGCTCGCTGAGCAGCCGGGGCAAGTATAGACCGGCACATGGTCAATTTCAATTTTTTTCTGATAAATTACGGTTCGCAGATGAACGGCCATCGTCTCTCCGCAAATACACTGCTTTTGCAATTGGTTCACTCCTCTGGTGCGGCACCATCTGTTTCTACTTCCCTTGGGTATTCTATCTTCAAGGTTCAAATCCTTCTCCCGCGGGGCTAGCACTTTTTGGAATGAGGCAGTTTGGCGTATTGGCGGTAGACCGGCTTAATAGAGATCAGCAGCATTGCAATGGCAGCCCCGATCCCGTCATTGCGGATATCCTTCCAATCGGACTGGCGTCCGTCCACAAAAAGCTGATGAAACTCATCAGTGGCTCCATACAAAACGCATAAGCCGATGACGGCCGCTTTAATTTTCCAGGAGGGCCTGCCGTCATCCAGAGCCCACAAATACGTCAGCGCCAGTATGAAGTAAGCGATAAAATGCCCCCAATCGAAACTTTGCATGGAAGGAATAAATTTCTGAAAAAAAGGGAGCAGCTTGTTCATGCTGCTTCCCGTCCTGGAAGATGAATAGAAAATGACAGCCATCCAAATGATTGCCGGCGTCCACCGGATCCAAAATTGTCTGTTCACTTCTTTGTATATTCGTCCAGAACGCGAATGTATTCTTTGACAAAAGCAGGCAGATCCGGCGGACGGCGTCCGGACACAATATTGCGGTCGACGACGACTTCCTCATCCACCCAGGTGGCGCCGGCATTTTCCAAATCATCACGAATTCCAGGAGTGGAGGTCATCGTATAGCCGTCCACAATTTTCGCGGAGATAAGCACCCAGCCGGCATGGCAGATTTGGGCAATCGGCTTGCCCGCCTCATGAAATTCCCTCGTAAGCTGCAGCACGGAGGAATACCTTCTCAGTTTATCCGGTGCCCAGCCGCCCGGCACGTACAGCCCTATGTAGTCTGAGGATTTCACTTCCTCAAACGAGCAATTCGTCTCCAAGGGAACTCCGTACTTCCCCTTGTAAACCCGTCCCGCCTCGGGACCGGCCAGATCTACCTCTGCCCCGGTCTCCCTTAACCTTAAAACCGGATACCACATCTCCAAATCTTCGAATTCCTCATCGACGAAAGCAAGAATCTTATAGCCCGATAAATTCATAACGGTTTTCTCCTCCCGGTTTAATCTATTTGCTTCGGATGACTATTATTATAACATTGTTCGAGCAGCCGGCGAATTTCATCGCTGCCCGTGCAATGTCGGATGTCTTCCACCACTCTTCTGCTGTGCTCCACCGAGCTCTTCAGAAGCCGTTCCTTGAGCGGAAGAAGAGTCTTGACGGACATGCTCAGCTCCTCAATGCCAAAGCCGAGCCACATTGGCAGAACCTTGGGATCTCCTGCCAGCTCTCCACACACGCTGACGGGGATTCCGCATTGTTGGGCCGCTTCAATCGTCTGCCTCAGCAGTCTTATAACCGCCGGATGGAACGGATCGTACAGGTGGGCGATATGCTCGTTCATCCGGTCGACAGCCAACAAATATTGAACGAGATCATTGGTACCGATGCTGAAGAAATCCGCTTCCCTCGCCAACAGATCGGCAGTCATCGCTGCGGCCGGCACCTCGATCATGATACCGACTTTAATCTCTTCGTCAAACGGTACATTCCGTTCTCTCAATTCCTGCTTGGCCTGTTCGAGAAGACGGTTGGCCTCCCGGAATTCCTGAACCGAGCTGATGAACGGATACATAATTTTTACATGGCCGTAATGGCTGGCGCGCAGAATGGCTCTCAACTGGGTCTTGAACAGCTCCTCGCGGTCCAGAGAAATTCGGATGGCCCGATAGCCGAGGAACGGATTTTCCTCCTCCGGAAGATCGATATAGTGAATATCCTTGTCTCCGCCGGCGTCTAAAGTCCGAATCACCAGGGATTGGCCATCCAGCATTTCGGCCACCTGCTTGTAAACCTCAAACTGCTCTTCCTCCGGCGGAAGGGAATTGCGGTCCATATATAAAAATTCCGTCCGAAAGAGCCCCACTCCCCGGGCGCCTGTCTTCAGAGCTTGCTCCAGCTCCTTCACCGAGCTGATGTTGGCCTTGAGCTCGATCTCTTTGCCATCCAGCGTAACTGAAGGCACATCGACCAATTGCTGCAGGCTTTCCAGATGGGCCAGAATCATCTCCTTGCGCTTACGGTAGTGATTCGTCGTTTCTTCATCGGGATTGACAAAGACCAGCCCTTCTTCCCCGTCCAGAATAATCATATCTCCGGTTTGAATCGGCTTCTTCAGCTTTCCGTCCAGTCCAAGGACGAACGGGATACCGATCGCCCTTGCCATAATGGCCGCATGGGAATTCATCCCCCCGACCATCGTAACGATCCCCAAAATTTTGGAAGGGTCCAGGTGAGTCCATTGGGAGGGGGTAAGCTCCCGAGTCACGAGCACATAAGGGCTGTCTTGCTCCGGAAGGGTATCTTCGAACCCGCCCAGCAAATGCTTCAGCAGACGGTTCCCGACATCGCGGATATCGGCCGCCCGTTCCTTCATATACTCGTCATCCAGCAAATCAAACATGCCGACGAATTTGTCTATCGTTTCCTTGACGGCCACTTCCGCCGCCTTGTACTGCCTCTGCATAATGGCCTGAACTTCGTTCATAAAGACGGGATCTTCCAGAATGGCCAAATGGGCATTAAAAATATTGGATTCTTCTTCGCCGATCAGCTCGGCGATATCCTGTTTGATCGTCTCCAATTCTACCTTCGATATCTGAATTCCTTCGTACAGCTTTTCAAATTCGTAAGCCAAGTCGCCCACATCCACCAGTTTATCGGGCAGATTCCATTCCCAACTGGGCAGGACAATCGCTTTTCCTATCGCGATACCGGCAGACGCTCCAATTCCTTTAATCATCAGAATGACCTCCAACTGCTGCGGCTTGTTCTTTTAACACGACGGACATGACGGCCCCTTGACCTTTCTTAACCGATTTAAAGGGAGCAAAGCTCCAGGACTTGATTCTCTCCGTATTCGTGATCAGCATAGGTGTAGCCAATGATTTGGCGTTCTGTTTCACTTTGGCCAGATTGAATTTAATCAATAATTGTCCCGGAAGAACTTCGTCTCCTTCCTGCACAGCGGCGGTAAACCAATTACCGTCAAGCTGTACGGTATCGATTCCGATATGAAGCAGGACATCCAGGCCATGCTCTGTCTCCAGACCAATCGCATGCATGGTCGGATGAATATGAACTACCTTGCCTGCAACCGGAGACACCAGTTCTCCCCGCTCAGGAATAAATGCGACGCCGTTGCCGACAATTTTTCTGGAGAAAACCTGGTCGGGAACCTCCTCCAGCGGAATCATCTTGCCTTGGACCGGAGAATTGAACAACACCTGTTTCAGATCCGTCCGCGTCACCTTGATGATTTCCTCACGGATCAATTCCGAGAACGTACCGAACACCACCTGGACGTTTCCGCCACCCAGACGGATGACTCCGGCGGCCCCCAAATGCTTTAATGCAGTGGTGTCGATCAATTTATCGTCCTGCAAAGTAAGGCGCAGACGCGTAATGCAGGCTTCTATAGTCTTTATATTATTTTTGCCGCCCAGAGCCTGCAAAATAAGCGGAGAGCGATAACGGATATCCCCTGCCCATTCTTCCAATGGAGAGCCTTCCTCCCTGCCCGGCGTCGGCAGTTGAAAGCGGCGGATGGCCCAGCGGAAGAGCACATAATAGGCTATTCCGAACAACAGCCCGATAGGAATTAACCACAGCCCTTTGGTGGACAGGTGCCCGTTAATAATATATTCCAGCAATCCGGCCGAGAACGAGAAGCCGTGTCGGATCTCCAGCTCGTAGGCAATCCACATCGACAGCCCGGACAGGATAGCATGGATGAAAAACAAGAACGGCGCCACAAATAAAAAGGCAAATTCAATCGGTTCCGTTACTCCAGTCAGAAAGCAGGCAAGCGCCGCTGTCAAGAAGGTTTTGCGGATGTTCGGCTTCAGATCCTCGCGGGCCTCTTGAATGATAGCCAAGGCAATGGCCGGAAGAGCGAACATCATAATCGGGTACAGTCCCGCCATGAAGACTCCCGCTTCCGGATCTCCGGCGAAGAAGCGGGGGAGATCCCCGAATACCGTCGTTCCGTCCGCGCGCTCGAACGTTCCGATCTGGAACCAGTATACGTTATTAAGAATGTGATGAAGCCCCGATGGAACCAACAGGCGGTAAGCGGCACCGTATATAAAGGCTCCGAACCCTCCCAAGCTTAACAGCATATCTCCGAGAGATTGTATCGTCTGCTCGACGACCGGACCGACCGCGATGATGACCATCGACAGAAAAATAGTCGCCGTTCCGACAAAGATCGGTACGAATCTGGGCCCTCCGAAATATTGAATGTATTCGGGCAATTCGATATTTTTGAACCGATGGTAGGACAAAGCGGTCAATATGCCGATAACAATGCCGCCGGTGACCCCCATTTGCAGTTCAGGTTCCATATACTTTTGAGTAATTTGCGTTAATAGAAAATAGCTCAGAAGAGCGGACATTCCCGCAATGCCTGCGCTGCCGGTAAGACCCAGAGCAACCCCTACTGCAAACAAAAACGGCAAATAGGTGAAGATCATATCGCCGGAGAAAATAAATAAATCCCCCAGCTTGCCAAGCCCCGCCGAATCCCATGGCAGCGCTCCCAGGCACAGAAAGACCGCCGCAACGGGCAAAGCAATGGTCGGAATCATTAAGGACCGGCCCAATTGCTGCAAAGTTCCCATCCAGTTCATTTCCGCTTCCTGCCCTCCTTTCCCGGGCTGGTTGTATTCATTCATTAAATTGCTTGTTCCTTGTACTCCATTATTAGATGGTAAAGCTTGCGGCTTCATTTGTAAAGTTTATATCTTCCCATTATTGTTATGAAAATGCTTACAACTTAGATGTTAGAGGCAAAGCCCGCTCAATGGGCAGGCTTTGCTTTATCGGTTATTGAAAGTTGGGGAATTGGGTACTGTAGCCGCTGAACTGGGTATGAGCCTGGCTGATTTCCTGTTGATCCGCAGCTTTCATTTTGTACCAGCCGCGCTGGAACATCTGGTCGAACACCTGATACTGCATTTGATGATACTCGTGCAAAATTTGGCCTACCGTTTGGTGGAGCTTCGGATTCTGCATTTCGTTCAAACCGATATTGTACCCGACGGTCATATATTTTATCGAGGATAATACTTCATTAATCCGGTCCCGGTCATTCATCTCCGGCCCCTTGACCTGAGGCTCCTGCGGAGATTTAGGCATGGCAATTTGTACGCTCATTGTAAGCCGCCTCCTTCTTCTTAACGGATTATTGCAGATGAGCTAATATCGACTGATAGTGCTGCTTATGCTTCTCTCCCACCTGCTTGATAAGCTGCTTTAGCTGAGGATCCGTACAGGCATTCGCCGTTTCGTTGCATTTCTTCATAGCCAGCAGTTCCCAGGACATAAAATCCTTCAAGTAGAGAAGTTCCTTCTCCGAAATCAGATTGCGGTCCGATGTCATCTGTTCGTTACCGGTCGGCATCGTTCGTAACACCTCCATGTCTGGATGTAGAAAGAAGCGGACCTAAGTTAGGCCCGCATAATGGCAGTTAGGTTAGAAACGAATCCCGCTCTGGGAAGGATTTTGCGAATCGGAACGAAGGTAGTTGTCATGACCCGCTTGGTTTCCACGATAGTTTGCCGTGTGGAAAGATTGAGGGCTGGTCTGGCTTCCGTAACTTTGGAAGCTTTGGCTAACTCCTTGACCGATGCTGCTTTGGCTGATTCCTTGGCTTACGCCACCGAACGAAGCACTTTGCGACGGATTCTGGGAATCGGAGCGCAAGTAGTTGTCGTGACCGGCTTGGTTTCCGCGGTAGTTGGCCGTGTGGAAGGATTGAGGGCTGGTCTGGCTTCCGTAACTTTGGAAGCTTTGGCTAACTCCTTGACCGAAGCTGTTTTGGCTGATTCCTTGGCTCACGCCGCCGAACGAAGCACTTTGCGACGGATTCTGGGAATCGGAGCGCAAATAGTTGTCGTGACCGGCTTGGTTTCCGCGGTAGTTGGCCGTGTGGAAGGATTGCGTTCCGACGGAAGAAGAGAAACCGGCTTGGTTTTGCTTGTTTTGGTATTGCGATTGAACTAAACCGGTTGGCTGAAACTTCTGGGAAAATCCAGCCGTGGCCTGCCCTCTAGAGAAAGAGCTTTGAGAAGGCTGCTGCGAGTCGGAGCGCAGATAATTGTCATGACCCGGTTGGTTTCCGCGGTAGTTTGCCGAATGGAAAGTGTTTTGGTTATACACGCCATTGTCCTCCTTGAATAATGTGAGGTCTTCCCTGCCGTTTCCGGAGGAAGCCTTTAATAGTGTCCGCCAAGTCCCGGCCTTTTATTTATGGATACTACTGGTGAAAATGAAGAAACCGCCCTGAATTCGGGCGGTTCACTGCTTAGCGGTTGGGGCGCAGAATGGAGTCCTCCACTTTGATGCATCGGTCCATAATAACCTCCAGACCACCTTCGCGGGCGATCTGTGCCGCTTCTTCATTAATAATTCCAAGCTGGAGCCAGAATACTTTAGCCCCGATGCTTACTGCCTCCCGGGCCACGGGCACCGTATGCTCACTTCTTCTGAAGACATTGACGATATCTACCGGCTCCGGAATGTCGGATAGTGAAGCATAGCACTTCTCGCCCAAGATTTGGTCGGCGTTCGGGTTGACAGGAATGATGCGGTAGCCTCTCTTCTGCATCGCCTGAGAAACCATATGCGAAGTCCGATCCGGATTGTCGGACAGACCGACGACAGCAATATTTGCCGCTTTCTCCAGAATGGATTTGATTTCTTCCCGAGACGGGTTATTGAACGACATGGCAAACACCTCCGAGGATGGTTGTGAAGCAAGACAATATCTTATAATAGGCTGCCCTAATTTGTGTAAGTGATAGCTTGTTTGCCCATCAGCTCCCAGGTTTCGATAAATCTGGCTTTATCCACCTTAACCTGGGCCTTCCCTGAATAAGGATCGTTGACGTAAACATAGTTTTCATCATAGCCGACAACCAGCACCGCATGCTCAATAAATGTTGTCTTAATGGGGCCGATGGGGGTATCCCATACCACCCATTTATCCGGTATTCTGAACGTAATCGTCGTCCAGGCGATAACCGGAATTCCGCCGGCGATATGTCTTTCGATGTCTTCAAATTCCCCGCCGGTCAAATCGACCGCCGACGGGATGTAGCTCTCCAATTGCTTGATCAGAGCCGTATGAAAAATACCGAACCCTTTGGCCTTGCCGGTCACTTCCCCGACGAAGCCCAAATTCGGATTCCCCCAATAAGCGATGGAGCCATCCTCGTTATATCGGATCGGAGTAGGGTCCTTGGGCATCTCTTCGGCAAGCTCCATCTTGTCCTTGTCAAATCCGGCGAACTGCAGCAGCATGGCCAGGCTCGTCACTTCGCATCCGGAGTAGAGCTCCGGATATTGGCGAATAGCCGGGGCCGTCAGCATGGCGGATGAAGGATAAGGTTCGGGAGCGGCCTCACCGTCCTCCGTACTCTCTTCATCTCCTGCGTTCTGGTCATCCTGCCTGTGATTGTCGTCCGCCGCTACGAACGCAGCAGAGAATGCCCATGGTTTGCCCGTGATTTTGGCATAGAGAGCCAGAGTTAATCCTCCGCTGGATATAGCCAATGAGATGATCAGCAAAAGACTCAATGTTACTTTAAGCACATTGCCAACACCGCTCATTCGCAATCACTCTTTTTCTAATATTCTCGAAACAACCCTTTAATCCTGCAGCTCAATATTTGCTCCAAGGGAAAGCAAATGTTCAAAATAATGTGGATAAGATTTCGCCACATGGTGCGCATCCCGAATGACAAGCCCCTGCTTGGAACGTAATCCGACGACCGTCAGCGCCATAATCACCCTGTGATCATAATGCGCGTCGATCTCTACGCCGCCTTCCACGCCCTCCGGCTTCCCGTGAACGATAATTTCACTTTGCCTCTCTTCCACCGAAGCCCCTGCCTTATTCAATTCGGTAACAAAATCGGTAATCCGGTCGCACTCTTTATAACGCAGGTTCTCCACATTGTAGAATCGCGAAGTACCTTCGGCAAAGACGGAAGCGGCTACCATTGCCAATACGGCGTCGGTAAAATGATCCCCGTCAAACTCTCCGGCCTTAAGCAAGCCCGTCCCCCGAACATGGACAATTCCATCACGATGGGTAAGCGGAACGCCCATCGCCCGCAGGACATCGACAACAGCCCTCTCACCTTGTCTGCTGTTCTCTTCCAATCGATGAACGGCAACATCGGAAGAAGTGACCGCTGCAGCAGCCAGAATGGCGGCGGACCCGGGATAATCTCCCTGAATTTTATATTCCTGGGCCTGGTATCGCTGCCTGCCGGGGATCCGGTAACGCATCAGATCGTCATCCGCTTCTATACGGATTCCCGCCTGTTCCAATACTTCCAGCGTCTGCCCAACGATAATTTTCGATTTCAGGTCGTGCAGCACTTCGATTTCACTGTCCTCCTCAAGAAGAGGGGTCATGAAAAGCAAGGAGCTTAAAAATTGGGAGCTTACGTTACCGGAGACCTTAATTTTCCCGCCCTTGGGCTGCCCGCCGTATATCGTTATCGGCAGCTTGCCGCCGTTGTGATCGATGCGGACATTCATCTGCTTCAGAGCGTCAATCAAATCGTTGTGCGGTCTCTTGCCAAGCGACTCGGGATACGTATTGACGAAGGTCAGCTCCGGGCAGAAGGCGGCGACCGACATCAGGAATCTCAACACCGCACCGGCGTTGCCGACATTCAATTCCGGCACGGGCTTAGGATGACGGCCGAAGCCGGTGATGGTCATTTTCTCATCGTCTTCTTCGACAATGGCACCAAGGTCGCGAATACAGCGGCGCATGGCATCACTGTCCTCGCTGTGGGCAGGATAATACAAGGTGCTCGTCCCTTCCGCAAGAGCACCGACGAGCATATACCGGGTCGTATAATTTTTGGACGATAGCGCATTGATCGTACCTTTAAGTTCCGGCGCAGGTTTTACGATAGCCTTCATCTGGTCTGACTCTCCCTTTGCAAATCGTTATTGGTCTTTCGTTGCTGTAAGTATAAGGCATTGCAGTTCAATCGACCTAAGTGTACCATATGGCCGCCGCCTTGGGAATGTATCCTGCTTTTTCCTCCCACATTGTAATCCCCGGCTCTCAAGAGCTTCTCTTTGACATGGCTCCCCGCATGCATCTCCATCCGAGGTTAAGGAAAGCCTCTCCAAAGGAGAGAAGCTGAATCTGCTTGACGTCCGGGAGGATGAAGAAATCGCCCAAGGAGCGATCCCCGGAGTTCAGCATATTCCTCTTGGCGAACTGCCGGAGCGATACCGGGAAATCCCGCAGGCCGACGAAATCATCGTCATCTGCCGAAGCGGAAACCGCAGCGGCAAAGCATGCGAATATTTGGCCTCCGTCGGCGTGACAGGCCTTAAGAACATGGTCGGCGGTATGTTGGAATGGGAGAAGCTATAGCAGCTTCTTCCCCGCCTCACCCGCAGCTTCCACAATTTGGTCCACGATTTCCTGCACCGGAAGCTCATCCGTATTAATATGTATATCGGCAAAATCATACGCATTTTTACGCTGTTCCATTAAAGCGGCTACCCGCTCCTCTACATTGCCTTGCAGCAGAGGCCGATTCTGATCCGTACGCACTCTTTGTACAATGGTTTGCAGGGAAGCAGTCAATGCGATGACCAGGCCGTTCCTGCTCATCTCCTCCCGGTTAACCGGAGCGAGGACAGCCCCTCCCCCCATAGAAATAATTTGCCGCCTGCCCTGCATAATTTCTGCTATAACCGCGCTTTCCACAGATCTGAAATATTCTTCTCCGTCCTCAGAGAAAATTTGCGGTATCGGTCTTCCCTCTTTCTGCTCAATCTCTCTATCCGCGTCCACGAACCGCCAGCCGAGCTTGTCCGCCAGCGCTAGTCCTACTGTGCTTTTACCGGTGCCCATGAAGCCGATTAGCACCACGTTATTATAATCCATGCTCCCACTCCTTTATGCTTTAGCAAACCTTTATTTGCACCCATTATGAATAAATTATCATGTTTACAGCAAGGATGTGAATAGATTAGTTGTACAAGACTAAAAGTGCGGTCAGATTTATGGAACCTTGCGCGCCCAAGTTTGGACAACCAAAGAATACTCTTTTTATCACCGATAAATAAAGGAGTTGGCCTTGATGCTGCCGTCCCAACCGAACCAGCCGATCCGCAGCCGGCTTGAACAAATTCTGCATCCGAACCATCCGCTGTGCAGAGATGATGTTGTCTGGGTGCTGGAGCTGATAAAAAAAAGGGTGGCTGAAGAAGATCCTGCCTTGCTGGACCTTCCCCAACCACGCCTGTTGAAGAATTTTCAATATTTTGCCGAGACGGCCATGATGTTGATCCATCGCCGTCCCGTATACGATCAAGAACTTGACCGGATCAGGATCTGGATGCGGGAAGCCTGCTACGGCTTGACCGATCCGTCTTAGTTATTCATCCACTGGAAGTGGAAAGTCCCTTCCTTATCCACACGCTGGAACGTATGCGCTCCGAAGTAATCTCTCTGTGCTTGCAGCAGGTTGGCCGGCAGTCTTTCCGTACGATAGCTGTCATAATAAGACAGAGCGGATGCGAAGGAAGGAACCGGAATACCGCGCGAAACTGCAGCCGCAACGACTTTTCTCCAGGAATCCTGATAGCTCTCCACGATTTCCTTGAAGTAAGAATCCAGCAGCAGATTGTTAAGCTCCGGATTGCGGTCATACGCATCCTTGATGTTCTGCAGGAAGGCTGCGCGGATGATGCAGCCGCCGCGGAAAATCATCGCGATGTTGCCGTATTTCAAGTTCCACCCGTACTCATCGGAGGCTGCTCTCATCTGGGCGAAGCCTTGGGCGTAGGAACAAATTTTGCTGGCATAAAGCGCCTTGCGGACATCTTCGATGAACGCTTTCTTATCTCCGTCAAATGGCTGGCTGCCGGGTCCCTTCAGCACTTTGCTGGCGGCCACCCGCTCTTCCTTCATGGCGGAGATGAAGCGGGCGAATACCGATTCGGTAATAATGGACAACGGCACTCCAAGATCGAGAGCGCTTTGGCTTGTCCATTTGCCCGTTCCCTTCTGTCCCGCAGAATCAAGAATAACATCCACCATCGGCAGCCCGGTGTCCGGATCGCGCTTGCCGAAAATATCGGCGGTTATCTCGATCAGGTAGCTGTCCAGCTCCCCTTTATTCCATTCGCTGAAAATTTCATGAAGCTCGTCCGTATTCAGACCGAGCACATCTTTAAGCAGGTGATACGCTTCGCAGATAAGCTGCATATCCCCATACTCAATTCCGTTATGAACCATCTTTACATAATGGCCGGCGCCGTCGGGCCCGATATACGTACAGCACGGATCCCCGTTCACCTTGGCGGAAATGGCGGTCAGAATCGGTTCAACAAGACGGTAAGCGTCCTCTTGGCCTCCAGGCATAATGGCAGGTCCTTTCAACGCCCCTTCTTCTCCGCCGGAAACCCCCGCTCCTATGAAGCGGATACCATGCTCTTCAAGCTCCTTGTTTCTTCTTTGGGTATCGGGGAAATAAGCATTGCCCCCATCGATCAGAATATCCCCTTTATCCAGAAGAGGAACGAGTTGATTGATCATGGCGTCCGTCGGCTCGCCGGCTTTGACCATTATTAAAATTTTGCGGGGAACCTCAAGAGACTGGACAAACTCCTCCATGCTGTATGTACCTACCAGCTTCTTGTCGGGATGTTCTGCCAGCAGCTCTTTCGTCTTCTCCGGAGACCGGTTATAAACAGAGACGGTAAACCCTCTGCTCTCGATGTTCAATGCCAGATTCTTGCCCATTACGGCTAACCCGATAACGCCTATTTGTTGTTTAGACATATACGTTCTCCCTTCCTGAAATCTCAAGCTGGCCGGAGTGGATGTTGGGACGTCCTCCGTTCCGGCCGGCCGTTTTAATGTAGTCTTTCATGGATCGCTTCTACCGTGCACACCCATGTTAAATAGTCATCGAACCGAAGCCGCCATCCACACGGATCAACGCCCCGGTTACAAAACTGGAGGCTTTATCCGAGGCCAGGAAAACAGCAGCTCCCTGCAGCTCTTCCGCTTCGCCGAAACGCTGCATCGGAGTGTGGCTCATGATGGACGCGATGCGTTCTTCGGACAAAATTTTACGATTTTGCTCCGCAGGGAAAAAGCCCGGAATAATGGCGTTGACTCGTACCCGGCTCGGAGCGAATTCCCTTGCCAAATATTTCGTCACGCTGTTCACGCCGGCTTTCGAAGCGGAGTAAGTGAATACCCGGGACAAAGGCGGATCCGACGACACCGAGGAGATATTGATAATGCTGCCTCCTTCTCCCTTGTCAACCATATGTTTGCCAAAGATTTGACAGGCTAGTACAACACCCTTCAAATTAACGTCCATAATGCGATCCCATTCCTCCATCGTCAGCTCGAAGAATGGAGTGGCGCTGTTTACGCCCGGACAGTTCATAAGCACGTCCACCCGTCCGGTCCAGGCAATCACTTCCTCCAACACCCGCCGCAAATCATCCGCGCTCGTTGCGTCGGCCGTAAAGCTCTTGGCTTGTCCGCCCGCTTCCTGGATTTGCCGAACGACCTGTTCGGACTTCTCCTGATTGCGCCCAACAATCGCTACTTGCGCTCCGTGACCGCCCAATGCGACGGACATGGCGCCGCCCAAAGTGCTGTTTCCGCCGATGATGACTGCCGTTTTACCGGTTAAATCGAATAAGTTCATTTTGTACCTCCTGGGATTGGAATGTCAAGACTAAAAAGATTTATTCAACATACTTATGCTGAAATGCCGAGATCGCGTCAAACTCGCCGGCCAGTTGCTTGTATACCCGTAAATAGATTTCCGTCAATTCCCGGTACAGCTCATGATTGGCAGGGTTGACCTCATGCCGATGGTTCGCTTTCACCCAATCGTGTACTCCGCTGAAATCACCGACCTCTCCGAGGGCAAGAAGCCCCAGTTGTGCCGCCCCGAGCCCCGAGCTCTCGATGGAATCCGGAACGGTGACCGGAGTGCCGAGCACATCGGCCATCACCTGCCGCCAGAAGGGGGAGCGGGCAAATCCGCCGGAAGCGCGAATTTCCTTCGTATTGCCTCCTATCTCCTCCAACGCCTGAACGACCGAATGGATGCGGTAAACAACCCCCTCCAGAACCGAACGGATCATATGCTTCTTCTCATGGAACATGGACAAACCGAAGAAGACTCCGCGAGCGTTAGCGTTCCAATAGGGGGCCCTCTCACCCAGCATGAGCGGCAAGAACAACAGCCCTCCGGAGCCGGCAGGGACTTCTTCGGCCAACTGGGTCAAATAATCATAAGGGTCCATTCCCTTGCGCCGCCCTTCCTCCGCTTCCAGCGTTGCGAGCTGATCCCTGACCCAGCGGAACATAATCCCTCCATTGTTGATCGGTCCTCCGATCACCCAGAAATCCTCTTTCAAAGCATAACAGAACAAACGGCCGCGGGGATCCGTTAGCGGCTCGCGGACGACTCCGCGAACAGCTCCGCTCGTACCTATCGTTACGGAATATATGCCCTCCTCGAAGGCGCCCGCCCCCAGGTTGGCCAGAACCCCGTCCGATGCTCCGACAACGAAGGGGGTGTCCGGGGCCAGACCCATACGGGCGGCTGTATCCGGTTGCAGCCCTTCCAGACAATAGGTGGTCGGTACGGGTTCGGATAGTCTGTCCGCAGTAATTCCGGCGATCTCCAGCGCCTCCCGGTCCCAATCCAGATTGCGCAGATGGAACATCCCTGTAGCGCTTGCCAGCGAATAATCGATAACATATCGCGCGAAGAGGCGGGCGAAGACGAATTCCTTGATCCCAATAAACTTATAGGCCTGTTGGAACACATCGGGCTGATGATCCTTCATCCACATCAGCTTGGTAAGCGGAGACATCGGATGAATCGGCGTTCCGGTGCGCAAATAGATTTCATGCCCTTTCCCGTCCGTCTTCAGCCGTCCGGTATAGGAGATGCTCCGGTTATCCGCCCAGGTTATGCAAGGGGTCAGAGGCTGCCCTTCCCGGTCTACCGCTATCAGGCTGTGCATAGCCGAGCTGAATGATACGCAGAGCACCTCATGGGAGGAGATCCCCGCTTTACGTATGACTTCCCCTATACCGCGGATGACTGCCTCGCAAATTTCCAGCGGGTCCTGCTCGGCGATGTCAGGCCGCGGAGTATGAAGGGGGTATTCGATGGAATGGGAAGCCACCACCCGTCCCCCGCGGTCTATAACCAAAGTTTTTGTGCTTGTTGTTCCTAAATCGGCGGCGATGACATAATGTTTAGCTACACTCATTCAGAACAAATTCCCTTCGCTGTCAAATTTCAGATCATACGGCTCCGACAAGATCTCGATATCCGGATGCTTTCTTGCCTCTTCCAGCAGATTGACGGAGATTTCAATCTCGCCGAGGTGAAGCGTATCGCGGATTCTGACCATCCGACACTTGGTGTAGTCAAGGATGTTGCAGGTTTTGACGGCAGCTTTAATCGCTTCCCGTTGGTTGGCCAACGTCGTTGCAATCTTCGTCGGCGCACAAACCGTTGAAGTCAACCCGTTGGCGTAAGTCGCCTTCAAATCGGTCTTGTCAACCAGCCTCTGGGTCGTAAAATCGGCAGTTCCCACCCCGTTGGCATTTCCCTTCGTCTCCGGAGTCAGATCGAATACAACCATCTTCGACACCTCGGGTCCCCCTTGGGCATAAGGTGTCGGGTAACGGCCGGTTACGTTCGGATCCATCCCGTCGCCGCTAATATTTTTGCCGATGTAATCGATGAGAAGGACATCAATTTGATCGAACAGAATTTTGGGCAGCCTTTGCTTCGCTTCCACCAGAAGCTCTTCTTCCCTCTCCCGGATCGATTCGGCGGGCAGCACTTCAATGCGGCAGGTTTCATCATACGCATTCTCAACCAGCGCCACTCCGAACAGAATCGGAAGCTTGTCGATCATAATCTGGGCCATGGCGGGGACATTCTCGGCCATATACTTGAACCCGAGCTGATGACATGCCTCCGCCCCCTTCTGCTTGCCCAGGCCGATGGCGATCATCTTCATAATTCCGCTCTCGATCGGCCCGCGGAAAGCCGTATGCGGCTTAACCCGGTTAATGACAACGATAGCGTCCGCTTCATAGGCGTATTTGTCGACATAGACCGGAAGCCCGTTAGGAAGCTGGTCAATTTGCACCACTTCCATGGAAGAGCGAATCGGTGCTCCCATCGCTTCCTCCGTGACGCCAAGATGATGCAGAACCTCTTTTTGCCCTTCTGCCGTAGCGCCGCCATGGCTTCCCATACAGGGGACGATAAAGGGCCGGCCTCCGGCAGCCTTGATGGCATCGATCGTCGTCTTCGTAAAGAGATCAATGTTAGCTACCCCGCGGCTTCCTACGGCAACCGCAACCTGCTGCCCGGGTTGAATGCGATCGATCCCTCCCGGCTTGGCCAGCTCTTCCTCCAGCTTTTCCTTGGGATTCTCGACGACGGTTCGGTCGAATTTCTGCCGGATCCGGACCATCTGCGGAATCGGGATGTCCTTTAACAAGTCATGTAAAATGTCCATTTTATGGATGCCTCCTTCATATTTCCAAGCGGCTGTGTCATCCGGTTCAGTCTGCTGACGACGGCCCAGCCGTTTTCGCTTTATCTAGAGCCTCCCGCGGCCGGGACACGGAATCACGGATCATTAATTCCGTACGGAGGTAGACCGTATCTTTAACTTGTTCCTTGGTCTCAATAAGATCAACCAGAACGGCCGCGCCTTTACGGCTCATCTGCTCCACCGGACGCTTGACCGTAGTCAAAGCCGGAGACAGATACCCGGAGAACAGGTTGTCGTCAAAGCCGGCCAAAGACAGGTCGTCAGGAATGGTTAACCCGTATTCCAAGGCAGCCTTCATCGCCCCTACAGCCATGTCGTCGTTCGAGCAGAAAACGGCGGTCGGCAGCTCATCCGCTCCCAGCTTCAGCAGCTCCTTCATACGATGGTAACCGCTCTCCAGGTCATAGCTTCCTTGAACCTGATAATCCTTCCGAACGGGCAGTTTGTACTTGGTCATAGCGTCCAGATAGCCTTTCTTCCGTTCCTGAGTGGATTTGAAGCCGGCTTTTCCCTCGATGATGGCTATCCTGCGGTGCCCTTCCCTGATCAGATACTCTACGATTTGAAAGGCCCCCTGACGGTCGTCGGATAAAATATTGACCGCATCGAAGCTGTCTACATGGCGGTTCAGCACAACGCATGGTATTTGCATATCCCGGACATGACGGATGAAGTCATCGTCCTTGGCGCTTTGGCTCATCACCAGAAGACCGTCGAAGCTTTTCCGCGAT
Source organism: Paenibacillus sp. SAFN-117 (assembly GCF_051966115.1). Taxonomy (NCBI): domain Bacteria; kingdom Bacillati; phylum Bacillota; class Bacilli; order Caryophanales; family Paenibacillaceae; genus Paenibacillus; species Paenibacillus sp. SAFN-117. The sequence goes on along the minus strand of NZ_JBQCLK010000017.1, from coordinate 54,152 downwards.
ATCCCCTTAAAATCCGTATAATCATCGATGCCGCGAACGACCAGATTATAGGTCCCTTTGATCACGCTGTTGACTCCCCGAACCGATTCGAAGAAGAAGCCCGCAGAGGTCCCTTCATTTAACGTCGAGAAAAACAACCCGAGGTTGTAGGAACGATCCAGAACAAGGCTCTTCGCACTGAAATTGGGCGTATAATGGAGTTTCCTGGCAATTTCCTGTATTTTCTCCTTCGTCTCCCGGTTGATCAAGGGACTTCCATTAAGCGCTCTCGAAACCGTAGTGTGCGAAACGTTGGCCAACTTCGCTATGTCTTTGATCGTTACGCTCATCATGTTCACCTCTGCTTCTACCATACCATATTTATGCACACGTTAACAACGGAATTGATACAAATTATTCGGTTGGCTGGAATACGACGCTAAAACTCTCTCTGGTAACCACTTTCATTCCCCCGCTGCACGGACTTCCGCCTCCAGCCGATTGACTAAATATCTCCGGCACATATTTCCCATGGGTTATCAACACCCGATTCAAAAGCAGAAGCCATAGGTCACAGCGTGAAAGTAACGCTGCTCCCATGGCTTTTATTAGAGTTACTATGCATTATGGCATAGATGCCGGGTCCTTGATCCTGAAGAAAATGGGCTCTAACTACCCCGATCGATTTGTTGCGGCCCAAATCAAATGTGATGGTGCGGCTTCGTTCCTCGGGGTAGGCGCTTCCCGCATGACCCTGCCACTGCTCGTTGCGGAAATCCGTCCCGCCGAATAGGCCGTTCGTAAGCTCATTCCCGGAATCGGGATAGCTGCTGTTAGGCGGTCGCGAAATTGTATAGCTTAGACCTTGAGCCAGATTGCTGAGGCCCCAGCCTTCAGACCAAGTTTGAATGAGAACTTGGGCGTAAGTATCAAGCAGCGTTGCCGCCGAGGCCGAAATCAACCCCTGCGCTTGCACGGCCGGGTCGTGAATGTGCGCGAGAAAATCCTGCATATACGTTACGGCGTCCTTCGGCTTGTTTTCGTCCAGAAGAAGCTTGATGATCTGCAATCGATACGACAACTCATCGCCAAAAGCCGCATTGATTTCATTCGACGCGACATAACCCCTTACAAGCTCCGCCATCGTCTCCAGCGTCGGGCTGCTGTCAATCGTGTACGTTCCGTTCAAGAACTGGTACAGCCAGTCATACATTAAACGCAAACTTGGGTCCTTGCTCACCCCTAAGTTGTAAACGGTTTTATTGCCTTGGTAATAAGCCCTGAATCCATTTTGCATCAAGCCGGTTTCAGCGCCGCTGTCCAAGTATTCGATATAGCGCTCGCGGAATACGTCGTCCGTCAGCATCCGGTCATCGAACTCGATTTCGTTCGACATTCCATACTGCTTGGCCAAGTTCGCGGCGTCTTCCAAGCGGTCGGAATCCATTCCGCCGAAGAAATAGTTAGGCTGAAGCGCCACGGCATCAAAGCCTAAATCTTTCCACATAAAGCTTTTATAAGCCAAGGAGTGAGGAATCCAGAAAAACTTCAGGTTCATGTTATGGACTTGGTCGCTTACGGCTTTAACCAAATCCGGGCCCGTCTCGCTTGTGCTGATTTGCTCTTCCAGCCAGTACATGCCGACGAGCTCCAGATTGGAATAGTTCGCCTCCTGCCATCTTTGGCGGACCTGATCCAGCCACCACTGCACCACTTTTATCCGGTTTTCGAGCGCTTTCTCTTGGCCGACAACAGAGTCGTTGAAGCTTTCGGATACTCCGTCACCGTCAACGTCGCCAAAGTCGTTTACGTATTCCCCCGGGTTCAGAATCATTAGCACAACCTTCACTTTATGATCAGGCTGGTTCAGCTTGGTTCCGACTTCCACTGCAGCCTCATTCAACTGCTGCATATCCCCTGCGGCTGCGAAGGTTTTATCCAAATACCACTTCCAGTCCTCCAGGATCGTTTGCCCGACACCGAAGTCACGGCCGGCCGGCGAAGCCAGTCCGAGATATAGAACGCCGTCAAAAAGCCAGTCGACAGGCTCGCCATCTTTATTTACATAACTGATGTTAGGGATGATCCGTTTCTTGCTCCAGTCACCCAAACCATCTGCATATTGTCCGTTATACAGCAGATTCAGATTCCGGATACCGGCCGTAGCTTCTCCCGGCTCCAAAAAACGAGGCTGCTCGGCAGAAACCTTCACGGCCCCCTCGACCATGTCATCCGTACCTATAATTTCGATTTCGTCAATGTATGACCATTGCGAAGGATGCATCGTAAAGGTTACTTTAACATAACGGGCATAAGCCAGCTTGCCGTCCGCATAACCGCCTTTGATTCCATCCCGGCTGCCGTCCCATTCGAAGGTCTCCTGTCTTGGCGGTCCTTCCCCCCAGAGCAGCTGGGTGGCGTTATGGGAAAGCAGTCCCCAATTTTCTTTATCGTCGGAGACATACATCGATACTGTCAGCGGCACGAGGATCGAGTTGGTGGGATAATCTTGGAAAAAGTGAGATGTAATCTTTCCGACTGACTTTTCCTCACCGAGATCGAAGACGACCTCCCGCGTTTTTCCACGCAGATGCCCTACCCATGCAGGGTCATTCATATCCAATGTGCCGTATTTTCCGTCCGTAAGCTTGTACCCGACGTCAGGACGCGACGCTTCCGGCTCCTCGGACCATTCATAAGGGAGATCGGCCGCAAGATTGCGGAATTGCGTCTCCTCCACTGCCGAAGATGCTGCCGAAACAGGCGATTTCGCCTGCACTGCCGAAACCGGGGACATCAGCAATACTGCTGCCATCAGGACGGATCCCCATTTCTTATTCGAAATCATCTGGGTCAACTCCTTTTCTTAATCTCGAGTGTAGGTATGCCTGAAATCTTTGCTTTGTGATGAATACCCGAATGGATCCCCCCTTTCACAAAATCCGGCACAAGCCTTCTTTGGAATCGCTTTCAATAACAAAAAAATTTCATTCCCCCTTCCTTTCTTAGCCCGCGAACTTGTGCGGCCTCCGGGGTACGCTCTTCCCAAGCCCGGACGCCGCGGATGTCCGCCATTATTACTGCGCTTTCCGCAGATTTCTCAATTAAACGCCCGCTTCTTCCTTCTCATACATCTCAGTCAGCTTTATGCTTCTGCCTTGCTGTAAACGAGATCGTTCGGAAGCGAAGGCAATCAAATGGCTTTGCAACGAAGCTGTAGCCGAGGTAAGACCTTGGGATGGGTTGCGGTCGAACTGATGTACATTTTTGAGGAAGGAGCTCACCATACGCTCATCGCCTCCGCCGTGGCCGTCTTCCTGCACGCTGCATTTAATTTCAATCTCTTCGCCCGTCGCATAGCGGTACAGCGTAAATGAGCCTTTATCCATGTCGCCGATGATCTCTCCCTGCGTACCCATAATTTGCACACGGCGAGTACCGCTCTTGGTTAATCCCGACATAATAAAGTTAGCGTTGGCGCCGCTGGCAAATTCCATATTGACGACTTGATGATCGACAACATTGTTATCGCAGCGATAGACGCAGCGGCCGAACGGTCCTTCCTTAAGCGCCCGTATAATGCCTTCCCGTGATAAATCGTGCGTCATATAGCGCGCCCATTGGTCGGCTGGCTGCTGCAAATACATTTTAATCGCTGAAAAAGCACATTCCCTCTCCACTTCGCAACCATCGATGCAGCGGTCCGTCGAACCCTCCGGCGCGTTCTCGGGTTTAAAATGAAGCAATGAGCCAAAGGAGCTGACCGCTGTGCACGGCTCATCCATCAGCCAGGAGATGAGGTCCAGGTCATGGCAGGATTTGGCCAAAATCATCGGGCTTGTTTCCTCGGAATTGCGCCAATTGCCGCGTACGTAGCTATGAACCATATGGTGATAGCCTACGTTCTCCGTTAACTGAATGGTACCGATTGCACCCAGCTCCCCGTCCTCGACGCATTTCTTGATGCCCGACCAGAACGGGGAATAGCGAAGCACATGCGTGACCACCAGCAACCGCTTATGCTTAAGGGAAGCTTGCTCCAGTTCTATGCATTCCCGTACATTCGGCGACATCGGCTTCTCCAGCATGACATGGTAGCCAAGCTCCAGCGCTTTCATTGCCGGTATATAATGCATCCGATCAAGCGTGCAGATGATCATCACGTCGGCTATTTTTCCCTGCTCGAATGCTTTTTCCCAAGAATTATAAACATGCTCTTCAGCGATTTGATGAATCTCCGCAAAACGTTGCCTGCGTTCATCATCCGGCTCGGCTACCGCAACAAACTTCAGCTCATTCGGAAATTTTTCCGCATACGGTCCATAGATGTATCTTCCTCTGCTGCCTGCGCCTAACAGTACAGCCGTTAATGTTTTCAATGCTCTTCCCCCTTGCATATACAATTGCATCCTAATTTCATTGTAAGGGGTGACACCGTGCATCATAAAGAGATCATTGCTTACATTCCATATACATTTATTGACCTTGCTGCACCGTTTCGGCGCGGGCCGTCCGAAAATCCTGCGGCGTCATATCATTTTGCTTCTTAAAGAAGCGGAAAAAGGCAAGCGCTGAATTATAGCCGAGCTTGGCGGCAATTTCATTGACCTTCATGGATGTATTGAGCAGCATGTCCTTTGCAATGACATTGCGGTAATCATTTACGTATTTAGAGAGTCCGATTCCCGTTATCTGCTTGTATAGCCTTGATAGATACGAGGGATTCAAGCTGACATAATCCCCAAGAGCGGTTAGGGATATATCGTCCGCAATATGCTCCTCTATATAGCGGTGCACCTTACCCACGATCTCCGTCGGCAGCTCTGTTCCTCTAATCGCATTCCATTCAAAAAAGCAGTCCGCAATTTGCCAATAATACGGAATTAGCTCCGTCCACGAAGCGGTCTCCTCCTGGCGGAACAGCATATCCAAATTGATCTGGGTATTCATATTGTCTCGCATCTCTTTATTTTTGTGCAAATGCGCCAGAAATACCGCAGATATGGAATGGTACAGCTCAACCTTGCGCCCATCAGAAGTATCCGGATCTTTCCAGATGTCTGTCAATTCAACAAAAAGTTTATTGAACTGCTCGCGGTGATTATTTTCAAGACAGCTCATCAGCAGCTGTACGCGAGCGTGAATAAAGCCGTCATGATAGCTTTTCGCCTTCTCTTTTTCCGCGGACTTCTGAATATCTTTATCTGTCATAATGATTTCATGGAACAAACCATGGCCTTGCACAAGACCGTATTTCATCGCATGAAAACGATCCGACAGCCGATTCCATGGGACTGCCTCACTGCCGATAAGAAAAGATATGGAGAGGCTCAGCAGCTTTTTGCCGGTAGCCTGTATCGTCTCCAAATTGCCGCTCACATAGCGGTATGCCTTGGCCCATTCCGCAGTACCGGTATCCGCCGTTAACTCCGGACTGGCTTTAGGCTGAAAGATCCACACCATTTTGTTCATGTCAAATACGACTGAGAAGCAGCGCACATGGGCGGATAAATACTCATCACCGATATTTTGCAGAGCGTAAGCGAGCAAAGCCTTGTCCGGCGCCGTAAATATTTCCTTCCAGGCATCGATCCGGCCAATCAGCAAATAGACAGGCAGCGATGCGTCAAGAGGAATGTCAATTTCCGCAAAAGCGTCCCGAAGCTGCTGCCCCGTCATAGTCTTGCCTTGCAATAAGCCCCAAATATATTCCTTCTGCAAGGAAGGCAGCGCTATTCTCATTTTGGCCTGGGCCCGCAAGATCATTTGCGCCTGATCCTGTTCCTCTTCAATTTTCTCTATCGCCCGTTCAACGGCATGGATGATCTTCTCGTCGCTTTCCACTTTCAGCAAATAATCAAAGGCACCGAACGTAAGGGCGCTCTTCGCATAGTGAAAATCATTGTACCCCGTCAATAAAATAACTTTGCACTCCGGCCACTGCGATTTTATTTCCTGCAGAAGCTCAATGCCCTCAATGCCGGACATCTTAATATCCGAAATCACAATATCCATCCGGTGATGAGACAGCACTTCCAACGCTTCTTCGCCGGAATAAGCTTTCATGATTTCAAGCTCCAAATGCTCCGTCTTCTCGAACAACTCCAGAAGACCATCTACAATAATCGGCAGATCATCTACGATCAAAAGCCTGTACATGGCGATTCCTCCTTAGCTCATGCTCAGTTTAATAATAGCTTGAAGCCCGCCAAGCTCAGAGCGTGACACGGTAATCCCAAACTCTTCTCCATAACGAAGCTGAATTCTGCGATGAACATTAAGCAGCCCGGTTGTCTCCTCCATCTGGTTCGTTGAATAACGCAGCCTCTTGCCAAGCGCTTCTATCTCGTCGTCCGTAATGAACTCGCCGTTATCTTCTACATAAATATAAAAAGCATCATTGCGCAGCTTGCTGTGCACCCATAGCTCGCCCGTGCCCGGCATATTGCCGAGGGCGTACTTATAGGCATTTTCAATAATAGGCTGCAAAATCAACCGGGGGACTTCAATCGGCGGGGCTTCGACTTCAAACAGCACTTGTATTCGATCCCCGTAACAGATCGACTGCATCTCCACATAAGTGCGGGAATGCTCAAGCTCCATCTCCAGCAGGATGTCGTCATCATTATGGCGAGTAATGAACTGAAAATATTGTCCGATGTATAAACAGAACCGGTAGGCCTTTTCCTTCTGGCTATCGGATTTAATCAAACGGCAAAGCACAAAAAAGCAATTATATAAAAAATGAGGATTAATTTGTGATTGCAATCTTTTCAGCTCCGAGCGCTGAGTGCGAATTTGCTGCTCATAATTTTCCTCAATCAGTGTTTTCAAAGATTTCACCGTATCGTTAAAAGCCTGGTATAAATAGCCGAACTCGTCCTTCCCGCGATCGATCACGATCGGCTCCAGCTCGTTTTGCTGCATGCGGCGGAAGGAACGCACCAGCTTTATCAACGGACGGTATATTAACCGGATTAAAAAATAGGTAAAGAACAGCACAATAAAAACGGCAAGCACACAAGCCCACCAAAACAAAGTTTTATATACTTGCAATGAACCGAGAACCTTCTCTTCCGGTATGCTTGTTATCATGTATGAATTCCAGAGGCTGGAATACTTGAATACGGTTAGAAATCGCTTACTTTTATAATGGATCGTATCATAGCCTTCATCCATTTTCGCAGCCTGCTTTTCGAAAGCCAACTGCTTCATCAGATCATGCAATTCCAAGTCGGAGCCGCTATTGATTTCCCAGCCGCGCTCCAGATTAACCAATACGGTCTGGCCTCCCCTGCTGTTGCCGATTTGCGCCAATGTTTCTTTAATTTTTCCGGTTGAGAGCTCTACGCCCACCACATAGAGCGGTTCCTTCTTGGCTGCAGGGTACTGCATCGTAATAAACAGCCGGTCCTGCCAATAAATAAAGGGCTCGGTATAAAGCTTCCTGCCTGGCTGCATCGCTTCATATTCTTCCTCATTCAGCATGGTTTCAAAGCTGTTGCTCAGCACAGTGCGCTCGATATGCGGAATGTACGCCTTTGCCTCGCGAATAAACGGACTGGAATTTTTCATCAAATCCAGGCGGTGCTGAATATCCAATATTTTATAGGACCGCTCATAGGAGTTCATCTGCTCGCCTGTCGCCGCCACTTCCATTAAATCCCTGTCCATGACGTAGTTAGGCAAATATCGGCTGATCCGCTCTGCCTCCTTATCCAGAGAGTCTAAATAAAACCGCGTCGTATTTAAAATCGAATCGGATATTTCACTGCGGATATTATTGGCCCCCTGCTCATTAATCATCCAGGTAATGGCCATAAGCGGCAGCAAGGCCGCCAAAAAGGCAGCCATTATTTTTTTGAATATGGAGGAATCCTGTAAAAAGAATATTCTTTTCATCGTTTGTTCTCCTGTGCCCGAGATCTACGACCTTCCTGTCTATTCTTTTACACTTCCCATTACAATGCCTTTAATGAAAAACCGCTGCAAGAATGGATAGACAATAAGAATCGGGAAAGCCGCAACGAAGATTTGTGCCGCCCTGCTTGTACGGTCGGACAGCTGGAGCATGAGTTCCACATTTTCTGATTTAATAAATCGGAAATCCATCTTAATAATAACGGTTTGCAGGAAGGTTTGCAGCGGGTAATTTTCCGTATGATTCATATAAAGCATGCCGTCGAACCAGCTATTCCAATGCCCTACCATCGTAAAAAGCCCCGTTGTCGCCAGTGCGGGCAACGATAGCGGAACATATATTTTCCATAGTGTTGCAAAATGCCCGGCTCCGTCAATCCGTGAAGCATCCTCGAGCTCCTTGGGCAAATTGCGGTAAAAGTTTAATAGCAGGATGACATTGAACACGTTAACCGCCGTAGGAAGCACCAGCGCTCCGAGGGAATCAATAAGTCCCAAGCTTTTGATGGTCAAATAGGTAGGAATTAATCCGCCGTTGAACAAAATCGTAAAAACGAATATCCAGGCATAAACGGTTCTTAGACGAAACGTATTGCGGTCCTTGGATAAAGGATAGGCTGTAACGATCGTTAAAAGCATGCTTAATGCCGTCCCTGCTACAACCCGTTGAATAGAAACGCCAAAGGCTCTTAAATATTCAGGCTTGCCGAACACGTTATCATAAGCCGCCGTTGTAAATTCTACAGGCCACAGCCCAACCTTGCCGGCTGCCGCCGCCGAACCCGAGCTAAAGGAAAGCGCCAAAATATGAATAATCGGCATTAAGCATAAAAAAGATATAAACGCAAGAAAGATTAGATTGCAAACTAGAAAAGCCCTTCTTCCGAATGACGGTTTAATGACCACGGTCTGTCTCCTTTCTGAATGACCGGCTTTTCCGCAATTAGAAAATACGGTAATTCGCTAACCGGTATGCGAGTACGTAGGATACGGAAATGAAAATAAAGGATACGACTGATTTCAATAAGCCGACAGCTGTGGCAAATCCGAACTGCGCTTGCTGTATCCCCATGCGGTAGACGAAAGTATCAATGATATCGGCGCTTTCATAAACCGGTGCGCTGTACAGGTTAAATATTTGATCAAATCCGGCATTCAGCACATTGCCGATATTAAGCGTAAGCATAAGAACTATGATCGGCATCATGCCCGGCAGCGTCACGTGAAGCGTTTGTTTCCAGCGGCCCGCGCCGTCAATTTCAGCGGCTTCATAAAGCGTAGGGTTAATTCCCGTCAGCGCCGCCAAATAAACAATGGTGCCAAATCCAAATTCTTTCCATACATCGGAGATGACCATGACATAAGGGAACCAGTTATTGTCGCCGAGAAAGAAGATCGGCTCAATGCCGAACCATCCGAGCATTTGGTTAAATACGCCGGAGGAAGGAGACAAAATATCGACCAAAATACCGCTCAGCAACACCCAGGATAAAAATGGGGCAAATAGACCAATGTTTGGAACGTTCTTTTGATCCACTCTCTGCGCAATTCATTTAGCAAAATAGCAATGGTAATCGGCACGAACAAACCGGCAATTATTTTCATTACAGCAATATAGACCGTGTTAAAGAAAATGCGGCCGATATCCGGATAATCCATTAACAATTGGAAGTTCCTCCATCCGATAAACGGGGAGCCGAACAACCCTTTGTTCGGTACATATTTTTGAAAAGCCATCATGATTCCTGTCATAGGAATGTAACTAAAAATAATAATAAAAGCCAAACCCGGCAGCAGCATCAAATGAAGCGGCCATTCCTTCTTCCACCTGCGCGTCAGTCTATTCATATCTTCACCTCGCTGATTCACTTTTCATGCTGTGCTTTCCTTGCTCAAGAACCTGGTTGTTCAAAAAAGGAGGGATTGCATAGAATCAATCCCTCCCTGCGTACAGATTCTATTTAAGCGACTTATACCACTCGTTAACTTCTTTCGTGATTTCATCGCCGCCAAGCTTCTTCCACTCTTCAACGAATTTATCGAACTCGTCTACGGATACTTGGTTCATAATGATTTTGATGAATATTTCATCACGTTTCTTGATTAAAATTTCTTGACGGTCTGCCATCGCCGGAGTAGGTGCGCCGTAGAATTTGTTTTGCAGGTATTGTTTGTTTTTTTGAATTTCCGGAATATGAGAGTAGGCTCCCTTAGGACCGGAAATTAAGTATTCCCACCACATGCTTGTATCGCCTTCAACGTATTCCATAGCGCGTGCATAACGTGTTCTCTGATCTTTGGTCTCAAGTATGCTTTCGTCTTTGTTTTCAATGGCTTTGGGCAAGATTTCGCCGTTATTGTCAAACTGTTTGCCTACTCGAAGCGGATTAAGCAGCCAGTAGTTGTTGCCTTTTTCAACGCGGTCTTTACCATACTCATACACTTTTTGCTCTTCCGTCGGATTGTTGCTTACTGTAATCCATTGGTTTAGCAAACGGATCACGCCTTCCGGATGCTTGGCTTGTTTAGAGATGGCATAATACTCATCAACGCCAAGACCGATTTGATTCAATGTAGGCTTGTTATCTACGGAAGGGATAGGGAACACTCCCCATTCTTGAACAACCTTGCCGTCTTTCACAGCGCCTTGCGCAAGCTGCGCCGGAGTCCAGGAAGCGCCAAATACCATGCCGATGCTGCCGTTGTAGATTAGCTCAGCAGCTTTTTCCGTATCTTTAACCGCAAACTCCGGATCGATCAACCCTTTTTTGAACATGTCCTGCAGCGCTGCAAGAGCCTGCTTCATCTCGGGCTGAATATCACTGTTCATCAAACCGCCGTTCCCGTCTTCCATCCAAATGTTTTCATAAGCATGATAGCCGTTCAAGAACGTTCTCAGACCGGTCACGCCTGTCTCTATACTAAATGGGCTTTTGCTGACCGCAATACCGAAAGCTTCTTTTGTGCCGCCAGGATTTTTCGTTTTGAACGCTTCGGCAATTTTCATGAAATCATCCATTGTTTTAGGCTCAGGCAGGCCCAGCTCCTTCAGCCAGTCCGTACGGACGAACAAGTATTGATAGTTGAACGGGTTATATGAGCTAGGAATACCCATCATTTTCCCGTCGATCATCGCTGTTTTCATTTGCATGCCGCCGTCCATGGTCAGAAACTTTTTCGTCTCTTCCGTAGCATGCTGTTCATAAATCTCTGTCAAATCCATAATCATATCCGCTTCAGTAAGCTCTTTAAGCTGTGTAGCGTTTACAAGCAAGAAATCCGGAAGATCGTCGGATGCAATGGTGATTTTTACCTTCTCTTTAAATTGGCTTATATCTGCAACCCATTTGTTTGTAATTTTTACACCGATATCTTTTTCATAAGCATCATAAACTGAGTTTTTGTCGAAGCTTTCCCCTTCGTCAAATTTCAAGTAGGGATCGCTTGGCGAAACCGTTGAAACCTCAATAATATCACTGCCGTTTCCTGTGCCTGTTGTTTCGGCCGGTTCCTTGGAATTTCCAGGTGAATGGCTTGGCTCAGGGGACGTTTTGCCGCCGCAGCCTGTAATCGCCACTGCAAGCGTCAAGGAGATCATTGCAAGTGCCTTTTTGCTCTTCAAATTTTACCCCTCCGGTATATTTCGTTATAGTTTTCGCTGCAAATTGCACTGCAGTCTTTCATAATTCTAGTATAGAAAGAAGCTCCCCGCTGTTCTATATACTAGTCTTTACTTTCGTATACACCTCTTGACACCAGGCATAAAACAATTATTTGTGGCTCTTCGCTATACTACATGGGAAAAACTACGTTTGAGAGGCATAATAGAGCGATTTGACATGGAGCCTCTGCGGGCATGAGTACTCGCGAAAGCCGCGAAGGGTAAGGAATTCGCGTTGCTAACCAGCTTATCATGCCCGCCTCTCCATATAAAATCGCTGTCTATTTACCCCACCCAGAGTAGCGAGGAAGCTTATTTGTTTTGATTGACGTATACAGCGGCCGTTTCCAAAAACGAATGCATAAGGACCTTCCGTTGTTTAAAGTTGCTGAATTGGCCGTACTTTACTTTTCATTTAGATCCCCATGCCGCTGACCGCGATACCATCAGATGATGAAATGGATGGGTTTTCAAGGTAGAATAGAGTTGAATTGCTTCAATAGTGTGAAATTTGAAAACTAAATGGATTTCATACAGTTAGATTTCTATATTCGGAAGAAATATGGAAACTAACTGGAAAACCTACAGTTAGTTTGCGCCAAAACAGCCGTTTCGCCCAAAGTTGCCCATTTTAACTGTAGTTTATCCAGTTAGTTTGATCATTTTCGCCCATTCGCTTGAATCTACCTGTACAAAATACAGTTAGACGCGCCATTCCGTTTGCACGGCACCAGCAGACGGTGAAAATAGACGGATTTTCAAGGTAGACGTGCCGCTCCGCTTGCAACGATGCCTGCAGACGGTAAAATAGACGGATTTTCAAGGTAGAAATACCCCAAAATGTATGTATGAAAGTAAACAGCAGTGCCTGCTGAACTCATCCCTTGTCCTATATACCTAGCCCCATAAATTAATTATTGTCTGGAGGCATTGGATCATAATGAAACTTCATATTACTTATGATCATCCCATTGCTATCAATGCTTTCGAATGGACTCCCGCCACTTATCGGCAGCCGCCTCATGTGCATGCGAGTCTGGAGATCGGCCTTTGTTTAACAGGCAAAGGCTGTTTTTTCTTCGGGAATAAACAATATGCGGCTAATCCCGGCGACTTATTCCTGGTCAATAATGAGGAACGGCATATTGCCCAGTCTGCCCCCGACGACCCGAGCCGCTATCTTTTTATAAACTTTGATCCCGCGCTGCTGCTGGCGGAGGATCCTGGTCTGCTGCTGCCATTCTCCTATCGCTCCACACATTTTTGCAATCATATTATTGGCGGCTCGCCCCTCGCCAAACAGCTTACTCCTTGGGTGCTGGCTATAGCGGAAGAACTGCGGGAGAAGTCCCCGGGTTATTTGGTAATGGCCAAAAGCGCTCTCATTCAGCTATGCGGCCGTCTTCTGCGACATTACAACGGTTTGCTAACAGATGATGAGAGGCATAATATGGTACAGTCCGTTCGCCAGGTGCAGTCGCTGGCCGCTTTGGTCGAGCAGCGTTACACCGGGCCGGTCAGCTTAGCGGAATTGGCTGATGAACTTGGTTTAAGCGTCTCGCGCGTGAGCCGCGCGTTTCTGGAAACGACCGGTTACCGTTTCTCGGAGTATGTTTCCTTGCTGCGTATCCAGGCGGCCAAGCGGGAATTGGCGGGAACGGACAAAGCTGTTGCTGATATTGCATTCGAATGCGGCTTTCAAAGCTTGCCGACCTTTTACCGCGTTTTTAAAGAGACTGTCGGCATGTCTCCGATCCGTTATCGGCAATCTATGGGGGTTACGGAATGAGCAAAAAATGAGAATTATGCTTTCCTAATTTGAGAAGCCATTGCCGGCATGGCTGGTTATAATCAAGGCATATGTTGATTTCACGTATTTCAGGAGGGCAGCCGTTATGACGAAATGGTTTGGACTGAGGGAATTGGTTCGGGAAGAAATAAGACAGCGCGGAGAAGAAGGCTGTAATGTAGAAGGGATGGCCGAACGTCTGGAAGCGGCCGGCACAGACGAAGTAAAGCTAATGGAAGTATACCGGGCTTTAATGGCTCTTGAGCCACGTGCGGATTTCAAGTATATCGAGCCGTCGGAATTGGAAGCCATTCGCGCCGAACGTCCGGACGGACCGAGAATATTGTCCGGAAACTGGGATGAACTTAAATGGCAGGATAAATTTCATGGTGCTTGGCTCGGCCGTTCTGCCGGTTGTGCGCTCGGAAAACCTCTGGAGTCTCTTCCCTTCATGCAAGGCTCCGGCGGCAGACCCGGCTGGCACAATATTAAATTGTGGTTCGAAGGCGCAGGGCAATGGCCGATTCGCCATTATACACCGGGCGAATCAACTGCAGAGGCCGAGTACGGTATCGAGATAGCCCGATGGTGCAGCTTGGCCAGCTGCCGGGAAAACATTCGCTTTATGGAAACGGACGATGATATTCGTTATACCGTTCTGGGCCTGCTCATGCTTGAGGAACGCGGGCTTGATTTCAACTCCTGGGACGTGGGTAAGCTGTGGCATCGCCAGTTATCATTCGGGCAGGTATTCACGGCTGAAGCGCAGTCCTATCTTAATTTCGCTCGTGTCACTTCACATATTAGCGGCGCCCAGCCGGATGACTGGGAGAAACATATCCATTGGGTACGTTCTTATTTGAATCCCTACCGCGAATGGATCGGCGCCCAGATCCGTGTGGACGGCTATGCATACGGTGCTGCCGGCCAGCCCCAGCTTGCAGCCGAGCTTGCTTGGCGGGACGCTTCCTTCTCCCATGTGAAGAATGGTATTTACGGCGCCATGTTCTGCTCGGCTATGATTGCCGCCGCATTCGTTGAAAGTGATATGAAGCGAATTGTCGAGATCGGATTGAGTGAAATACCGAAACGCAGCCGTCTTGCAGAAGATATCGCCATAGCGGTCAAAATTGCTGAGGAAACGGAAGACACATTAGAATTGGTGAGTAAAATATGGGAGACATTTAAGCACTATCACCATGTTCATACCAATAATAATGCTGCATTATGCGCGGCTGCTCTCATTCATTCCGGAGGCGATTTCGAGAAAGGCATTACGACAGCCGTACTTGGCGGCTGGGACACCGATTGCAACGGCGCCACCGTCGGTTCCATTCTTGGCGCATCGCTTGGAGCGGCGGCGCTTCCCGAGAAGTGGATCTCGCCGCTAAACGATACCTTGTATGCCGATGTCAGCGGCTTCCACCCCATTGCCATCTCCGAATGCGCTCAAAGAAGCTATCATGTCTTCCGAAAATTGCAGCATTAAAATTATTTAGGATGATCGGTAAAAAAAGCTCCTAACGGAGCCTCTTCGAAGAAGATTAACCCGGTATTAGAGGAAGCTTTTTATGCCAATAGGAATCTATATTTTCATCGTATTAACACTGTAAAGAACTTAAAGATTCCTATGTGGTAACAAAAAGAACGCCTTACGGCGTCCTTTAAATGAGGGGATAGGTTTCTGTTATTACCTGGGCCGGCATCGATCGATGCCGGCCTTCCACTTTTACCGTACATCCGTAAATCAAAAAAATCTCCGCAATGAATCATGCGAAAGATTTTTTTGCCTAGCTCTTGACTGTTCCCTTCACTTCTCACATCTCCAGCGTGAGCATTTCTCTGCGCAGCTCCTCCAGCTTTTTCTTAATCTCCATAATCTCACTGTAGTTGCCGCGCTCCAACGCTTCCTGCAGGTTGGCCAGCTCATAATCCAATTCCATTCGCAAAACCGGTATCCGCTCTTCTATACGTGTCGACTTGAGTGCTTCCGTCATTTCTTCTAAAGTAACCATAGGATCCCTCTGAAAAATTATTTTATGGTCCACCCCGGAAATCTCAACCATCCGAATTATTTCACCGAACATGATGCTTTCTATCAATATCTGTCTTTCCTTAAACCTCTTGACCACCGCATGCCCTCTTGTGTCGCCTATCATTTTTTCCATCAATTCCGAAAGCTTCTCATCTTTAAAAGAGTAGCTTCCCACCATCTTGAAACGTTCCCCGATCCGCTCAAATTTCAATTTGACGAGTTTCCTGCCTGTGCGGACGGAGATGATGAACTGGGTATCGTTTTCATTCCAGTATAATGAGAACCCTTCCTGAATCAACGCCTTGATGAAGTTCCGGATTTGACGGCGATCAAACCGCAATTCTAAGTTGCAATACTCCACTTCGTGCCCATTGCTCACGGCCGATCCCTCCCCCATCGCACTTACTTGACAGAATGTTCAGACAACTTATCCTTTTACAATATCTTATTACCATTATTATGTTTTAGCAACTTGGTTTAATGATTAAATCTTGCTGCGGGGAGAAATTTGGTTGAATGTCCAAGATTGCATGTCGGGGCTGAGACTTCGGGATTGATCTCGTCCTTCTGTTTATAGCTTAGACAAAAAATCTTCAATAGAAACCTATTTATGAGGAGAAAACTCTCAAAAGAATAATTTAACGGATCCACGGCGGCATTTCGAGCTTGGTGTTCCCCTTCGCGATAGCTCGAATGCTTTAAGGACGGGGGCTCCCGGAATGGATTCGGAACCTGCTGCACTCTCAAGGAGAATTTAGTTTAGACGGGACAGCATCTTCGAAAGGGCTTCCATGAGAGGCTTTTCCTATCTCCGGTTAATCGAGGAATAGGTAGCTTGTAGGTAATAAGGATGGCCGGAAGAGGCTGATCCATCATCGCAGGTTTAGATATGCTATAGTTAATGTAAACTAACGAATAAATCAGTTCAAGCACACTGGAGGAATCACCAATGACTTTTCAAGGATTTAGCCAACAAGATTTCAAAGCACTGACTATAGACGGGCTGGAGCCCAGAATGGAAGCCATTATCGGAATAATTCGCCCGAAATTAACGGAGCTTGGCGAGCTGCTGGCTCCATCGCTGTCCGCTCTATGCGGAGAACCGATGTTTCCCCATGTAGCCAAGCATGCCCGGCGGACCGTTAACCCCCCGAATGACACCTGGGTTGCTTGGGCGAATAACAGAAGAGGCTATAAAGCTCATCCCCACTTCCAACTGGGCTTGTGGTCGACTCACCTGTTCCTGCAGTTCGCTATCATTTATGAAAGCACGAACAAGGCGGTTTTTGCCGATAAGCTGCTGGATAACCTGGCGGAAGTGAAGCAGGCCATCCCCGATCACTTCTATTGGTCCGACGATCATACCCGGCCGGAGACCGTGCCCCATCGGGACATGAATGAAGAAGACTGGATTCAGTGGATGGATAAGCTCAAGAAGGTAAAGAAAGCGGAAGTGCTGTGCGGACTGCGAATTGAAAGGAATGACCCGCTGCTCAAGAACGGCAAGAAGCTGATCGGGTTAGCGGAGCAAACTTTTGAAACCTTGGTCCCGTTATACCGTATTGCTTTCTAGCAGGGAAAACCCGAAACCGGGCATTTGGATAGGCAGCACCTGACGCAGCTTAAGCTCCTGAAGGAGTATTGCGGAGATGGGAGGCCGCTTCTCGGGATTTCCGGCATGTATGCGAAGGTCTAATGAACCGTTTAGTAACAAAAAGTTACAAACTTTTAAAGTTATTTAATCTGTTTTTAAATTTAAATTAATGTTTTTGGGTTATTTTATACATATAGGGAGAGAAGGACCGGCTTACCATCAGGAAAGGAAGGTGAACGTTATGAGGTCAAAAACGATCGTAACGACGGCACTCGTGCTATCGCTCGTCTTCAGCGGAAATATAGCCTACGGATTGGCTAAAGATTCCGGCAAGTCCGGAGCGTTGGAAAGAAGCTGGACCAAGGAAAAGAATGACCGGATCAAACAGCTGCGCGACCGTCGTCACCGCTCTAACCAAGACGGGAAAGACGGAAAATCGGCGCTGCCCATTCTTAAGGAGACTGCCTCACTGCTCGGAATAACCAAGGAGGACCTCGTCAAAGAATTAAAGCAAGGCAAAAGCTTGTCAGACGTTGCCCAATCCCGCGGAATAAGCGAAAGCGACCTGATCGGTAAGCTGCTTGCCCTCCGAAACCAGAAAATCAATGATGCGGTAATCGCCGGCAAATTGACTGCGGAGAAGGCTGAGAAGATCAAAGCTTACATGAACGATCATATCACCTACATGGTCAAGCAGAAAGGAATCAAGGCTCTGCACAAAGACCGGTGGAAATCGATGAGACATGACACCCTGAACCATTTCAACCCCGGAAAAGTCGCTGCCATTATCGGCATTACCGAGGAAGCGCTATCTTCCCTGCTTAAGGAAGGGAAGACTCTGGTTGAAAT
Organism: Paenibacillus sp. SAFN-117; assembly: GCF_051966115.1. Classification (NCBI taxonomy): domain Bacteria; kingdom Bacillati; phylum Bacillota; class Bacilli; order Caryophanales; family Paenibacillaceae; genus Paenibacillus; species Paenibacillus sp. SAFN-117. Next base: position 36,325 of record NZ_JBQCLK010000017.1, on the reverse strand, counting down.
TGCAGAGGCCAACGGGATAAGCAAAGAACTGCTGATCGCCAAGCTGAAGGAAGAGGCCAAGGACTTGCCGGCTCCTGCCCATTAGAAGCCGGGAGCACGCGGACAAGCCATTGGTAACGGCCGGTCGATTCATATCAACTTGGCCGGCTTAGATTAAAATTCAATCAGGTAGAAAAAAGGTGGTTGGCGAAGTTTCCTTCCCAACCACCTTTTTTTATTCTGTGGAGGATTCTTGAGCCCCTCTCCCTTATTGGAGGGTGGCTTCGTCCTGCGACCTGCTGTAACGCTTATCCAGACGGACAAACTGGGCTACCAGCGTCAAGGCAGCCACACAAAGTGCCGCTCCAACGATAAACGGCAGAGAAGCCTCCAAGCCATACAAGGCCATAGCGATCAGCGGACCGGCAATCCGGCCGAGGCTGTCCATCGATGAATTCAGACCGGTGGCCACTCCCTGCCCCACATTCGTTTTCTGGGTTATCAGGGAGATAACACACGGACGAATCAGTGCATTCCCTGCGCCAAATACGGAAAGATAGATGGCCGCTGTCACGACGTTAGTCGAATAAAGAATAAGCAAGAAGCCAATGGCGGACACCAGCAGTCCGATCCGGATCGCCGTCTTCTCCATTCCCGGCTTGATATACCTGCGCACTACGCCGCCTTGAATTAATGCACCGACCAATCCGCTGACAAAGAACATCCAGCCGGCCTCGTAAGAGCCGATGCCAATCTTCATCATTTGAAACAGCTGGAAGGTCGTCTCCAAACCGGCGAGTGTAAACGTGACAAAGAAAGACAGAATATACAAATATTTAAGCGGCCCATGGAAGGCCGTCCATCTCGAAGTTCGCGGCTGCTCCGACCTCTGCTTGCGGACGGCTTGCGGCAGCGATTCCGTTAGAAAACGGAAAGCGAACACAAAGGTTAACAAAGAAAGTAATGACGAGGCCAGGAAGGGAATATGCGTGCCCCATAAACTTAATATTCCTCCCAAGGCGGGGCCAAACAGAAATCCGAGCCCGATGGACATCCCGACGAGCCCCATACCCTTCGTCCGATTCTCCTCGCTGGTAATGTCCGCGACATAGGCTACCGCACATGAGGTAACGGCCCCGGAGAAAGCACCCCCTATAATTCGGGACGCATACATGAGCCACAGGTTATCACCGGCAATACCGAACAGAAAGAAGCTCAGGCTGAAGCCGATCAGCCCGGTTAGCAGGACAGGCCTGCGGCCGATTCGGTCGGAGACGCCGCCCCACCAAGGCGACATGACGAAGGAGACGGCAGAGTACAGCGAAAGAAGCAGAGCTAGATGGATGCCCTCTCCTTCGCCGCCCCCGATGATGACCGGCAGCACAGGTATAATAATGCCGAAGCCTATGAACACGGTCATCAACAGCAGCATGATGATGATCATTTGTTTCTTCATAATTGGGTTCCTCCTCTTGCACGAACGTGATCTGGCCTGATCATCCAATAGTTGTTGCGGGGAAAGGCCATAATAATTAGCGAGCATGCGGCAATGGCCTTCTTCATTATTCGTCCATCGTCCGATCAAGAAATTTCTCTTGCATCCTTTTGCTATTTTGATATACTCATTTTGTTTACCACTTTAGGGGAGCTTAGTGAACCCGTTACGGAATCAGGTCAAAACGGGCATTACGGACAGGCCCCTTGGTTGAAATTCATACGGAAGGGAAGAAGGTTACAATGGATCATCGTCGAACCCCGTTGTTCTCCGCTCTTGTTCAGCATGCGGAACGCAATCCGATCCAATTTCATATACCCGGACATAAAAAAGGCATCGGGATGGACCCCGATTTCAGACAGTTTATAGGAGACAACGCTCTCTCCATCGATCTGATTAACATCGCCCCACTGGACGACCTGCATCAGCCGATGGGCGTCATTGAGGAAGCGCAGAAACTGGCTGCCAATGCATTCCATGCTGATTATACCTTTTTTTCCGTACAGGGTACAAGCGGAGCGATCATGACCATGATTATGTCGGTCTGTTCCGAAGGGGATAAAATTATCGTTCCCCGCAATGTTCACAAATCGGTCATGTCTGCGATTATCTTCTGCGGCGCGAAACCGGTGTTCCTGTCACCGGCCCGCGATGAAAATCTGGGAATTGATCACGGAATTACGACCCGTTCGGTCAGAAGGGCTCTCGAGATCCATCCGGATGCGAAAGCCGTCTTGATCATAAACCCGACTTATTTCGGCGTATGCGCCAACCTGAAAGAGATCGTAGAGCTCGTACACAGCTACCGCATTCCCGTTCTGGTGGATGAAGCCCATGGGGCCTTGATTCATTTCCACGAGAAGCTGCCTGTATCGGCCATGGAAGCCGGAGCCGATATGGCCGCAACGAGCGTTCACAAGCTTGGCGGTTCGCTTACCCAAAGCTCCATACTGAATGTCAATGTAAAAGAAGGGCTCGTTAGTCCTAAACGCGTCCAGACCATCTTCAGTATGCTGACAACGACCTCCACCTCCTATATCCTGCTCGCCTCCCTGGATGTCTCCAGGCGGAATTTGGCCCTGAACGGCAGAGAAATTGCCGAGACGACGATCCGCCTCGCCAACGAAGCGCGGAAGCGGATCAACCAAATTCCGGACCTGTATTGCTTCGGAGAGGAAATTCTGGGGACAGAAGCTACCTATGACTTCGACCCCACGAAGCTGACGGTTCATGTCCGCCATCTGGGCATCACCGGCTATGATGCCGAGAACTGGCTGCGCGAGCACTACAACCTCGAGGTCGAGCTGAGCGACATGTACAACATTCTATGCCTGGTCACTCCCGGGGATACGGAGGAATCGATCCAGGTTCTGGTGCAGGCGCTCACTGCTCTCGCGGATCAGCATCGCAATGTGAATGAAGTCCGGGAGCTGGTTGTGCAGATTCCGGAAATCCCGCAGCTGTCCCTTTCGCCGCGCGATGCTTTCTACGGGGATACGGAAATCATCCCGTTTAAGGAATCCGCCGGACGAATTATTGCGGAGTTTATTTATGTTTATCCTCCCGGCATTCCGATTCTGCTGCCCGGCGAGGTAATCTCCCAGGAGAATATCGATTACATTATGGATCACGTTCAGGTCGGCCTGCCGGTCAAAGGTCCGGAAGACCGCAATGTCGAGTTTGTCAAGGTTATTGTTGAGACGGAAGCCATTTTCTAGAGACCCTGTTCAGGGTAGTAACCATAGGCTTGTACAACATGGATTATTGGATTGCATAAAAAAAGCTCCTAACGGAGCCTCTTCGAAGACGAATAACCCGGTATTAGAGGAAGCTTTTTATGCCAATTAGAAAGTTTGTTCCATTTTAATGCTTTAACGAACTTAAACTTTCTAATGTGGTTAACGAAGGCCGGGATATATCCCGGTCTTTCTTCTATTTTGTAAAGCCGCTTGCCTTCCGTCGAAGACCGGGAAGGCTGCCGAGCACGGAGTTATTCCGTCTGCAAGAACCTGATCCGCCAGGGAGTTATTGTCAATCGGTAAGCGGAATGCTATCATGGGGGAGAGATTACATTAGGCAGGTGTTTATATATGGCTCAAAGCGCTTTCATTAAGCTGGTTGAAGGGTCGAGCATCTCCTCTTTAACCTTGGAAGAGTTGAAGGATGCCCTGCTGAGCTACAAAGAACAACTGGCACAGACCGGCAGGCAGCTAGGTTGGGACTATGCCCGGGCAGCGTTTCCATACACGATTGAAACCCGAGCCGAGGGTGAGAACCGATGGTTCTACCTGAAAGGAATCGACAGCTTATACCGTTATATTGTCCTTGGTCTGGGCAGCGAATCCCGCGAGGATCAGAGCATTCCGTATGTGCAGGCGGTTCTTCCCGATGATTCCACCCACGGGGACAAGTGCAAAGCCAATGAGCTCTGCAAGCACCTGGGTCGCAAGTGGAAGGCGGAGCTGCACCTGTTTAATGGGAGAGTCATGTATTACAACCCCCGCAAGTGATTTCGTCCGCTCATTCGGATAACGAAATAAGGGCTGCAGCGGCATGATTGCCGGGCAGCCCTCTTTCACTGTCGAGACTATCCATTAAGCCTGTCCATCTGCTTCTTCCATGGCCAGTTCATTATATATCGTGACGACACGATTCCACTCTTCATCGTCCTCTATACTTACCAGATAGGCGTCGTCATTCTCTTCCTCAATCCGAAAGATGACCCCGTCGGAATCCGGCGCATTCCGGTCCAACAAAACTGCGTAAGCCTGATTGTCAGCCTCGAAGGTGTATACCATCACCATCTCATGCTCTACGCCATCTGTATCGGTTACTAAAAATATATCTTCATCATGTTCGTGGTTATGGTCATGTCCGCAACCACAATCCTGGTTGTTATGATCGGTCAATGACATCGCCTCATTTCGTTATAAAGTAAATTGCTTCTTTGTATCGTATCACTATTGACTGATTAAGGTCAAACATTCTTCCCTATTCGGAAACGATCGTTTTTTTGGAAACGACCGTGTACTCCCCATTGACCAGCAGAGAGAAGTTTACGGTATAATTTCCGGCTTGCGTGAAGCTAACTTTAAACGGCCAGGTGTACCAGAAGCTCTCACTGGATTCCTCAAGCGGAACCTCCACGGCATCCGTCGCCAATTCTCCGTTCGGAGCTTCAATTGTGATTTTGAAACCGCTGGGCTTCATCTTCAGCGTATCGACCTGGGTAGATACGACGAAGTTTCGGGTTTCGCCATGGGCCACCTTGCCGAAAGGCTTCTTGATCGTGTAATCCTTATCCACATCCAGCGAAACGAACATATGGATGTTCGGTTTATAGATTTTGGCCGTCTGCGTCTTGTTGTCCCATGATACGGTAGCTTGCAGGGATTCAGCCAGCAGTCTCAGCGGAAGGACTGTTCTTCCATTGATAATAAATGCGGGCACATCATCTTGAGGAACGTTAATCTGGTTGTCATTTATAAATACCCTTGCTTTACTGTAGCCTTCATAGCTTCCCCACAAGGATTCACCAAAGGCGGTTACCGTCCCGAGTGTAAAGATAAGTGTGGTCAGAATGACGATCCGTTTGGATTTGGTTTTCATGCAGCGGGAACCCTCCATCTTGCTAGTATTGCTTGTTTATACTCACATCGGGGCGCAAAAGTTGCGATGGCCGCGCGAAATATTTCCAGTCCGGCGGAACAGGAACGCCCACTTGCCTTACTAATCCGATCATTGGCTTTCTAATAATTATGTATCCTCTTCAGGCCGATCCTTGCTCACGGGTCCTTATTTGCGCTTCATGCCGATCCGGGTGAGCATAAATCGCCACTGATTTCAGCACAAGCCGTCAAAAAATCGGATAACCCTGGCGGTATACTCTTCCGGGCTTTCCCGGTATCCGCCTACGTGTTTGCCTCTAGCCGGCTTCCACATTGCAAACCTGTCCGGATATTTCTCCAGCATCGCTTCGCTTTCCGTATACGGGATTTTATCGTCATCCTCGCAATGAATGAACAAGATCGGCCGGGGATAGATCCGCTCGGTAGCCGCAAGCACATCGACCGAATCCGGGTTTAATCCGGTCAACCTCGGCAGCAGGGCGAGAATGAGTCTGGTGAAAGGAAAATCCGGCAGATCCGACCAGGTGGGAAGGTTCTTTTTTAAATACCTCGTTAAATGATTGAACGGGCTGTCCGCCACCACCCCTGCAATGGAATCGTCTTCGGCGGCGGCCATCAGCGCGGTGCTCGCCCCCATGGAGAAGCCGATCAGCCCGATCGGACCCGGATGATGCTCCTTGACCCATTCGACGGCGCCCAGCAAATCTTCCTTCTCCAATTGTCCGACTGAAGTCAGGTTTCCTTCGGATTCGCCGGAATTACGAAAATCAAACAAAAGCACCTGAAAACCGGCTTCGACAAGAGACCTGACCAGCGGTAGGGCCGGTACATCATCCTGCAGACGGTTCATAGAGTAGCCGTGAGCGAAGACGATAGTCATTTTAGGTACCGAAGTACTGGCGGGCAGAAACCATCCCTTTAATTGAACATCCTTTAGTTTGCTGAGAAAGCGGACGTCCTCATACTTCAATTGATAATTGGCAGGGGAATCGTTCAGCGGTCTTCTCTCGGGGTGTGTAAGATTCCAGCCTACATACCCGGCGATTCCCGCGCAAATAAGCACAGCCAGAACTGGCAGCGCAAGCCATATAATGAGCATCATCTTTGTCCTCCGATATAAGCTTCGTATTACGCGTATTACGCAACTGGTCCGGTCCATGGTTGCGGGATGCCGGTCAAGCCGTCGGTACATGCAGCCAAGCCCGCCTTTCGGACCCTATTGCCCCGAGCGAGCAGCAACGATCCTTTGAATTATATCATGTTCCCGGTTCATTTTAGAGGCCTTTTTCCGAAGCTTGCTTTGGAAAAAGGCCTGTGCTTTCATTCTGACGATCGCAAGAGATTAAGTGGCTTAGAGCAACCCTTTACGGTCAAGAATGACCAGCAGCCTGTAAAAATCGTAGGAGCCGTTCAATGGCGTATCGATCAATCCCGATTGGACTGCTTTGTCCACGCTGGCCCGAGCCCATTCCGGAATCGCGTCCATCTGGAAATAGTCTTCAAGCTGCTTGAGTCTCTGTTCAAGCTGTTTCGTTTCCATTTCCAACGCCGCAATCCGGTCCGTTAGATTTGCCATAGGGTCTGTCCCTCCTTCGCTTGGAGTTAACGCGGAATATAGCCGTTTCCAGGGAAACTGGGGTCCCGGGCAATTAGGCTTGTTAACCGGATTAATTTGAAAATGTCCGATAACATGCTCCGAATCCAAAGGAAAATCCTTACCCCATTTGTCCAAAATATACTGTTGTATATAACGGTGCAGCCAAACGGATGCTTGAAATTGCGCCTCGGTTAAAGCCCCGTCCATCCCTTCATGTTCTATGGAAACGGTATATAAATTCGGATTCACTTTCATCTGGCGCACAATCGGCGCAGTCGCCCAAGACATCTGATCGGATGATAGGCCGTTGGCCCAGGCCATCCGTTCTATGGCGACATATTGATGAATCGTCCCGGTCTTGGAGACGCCGAAATGAGCGGAAGAAACCCGGTTGCCCGGATCCGTAAACCAATAATCCATGCTGGCCATCGTGCCGGCCGAGATATGATTGACAATGACAAACGGAACATACCCTTGCCTGCTGCTGGAATTGGTATGTTCATTGCCGACCCACCGTATATCCATGGAAAGCCATCACCTCCCGTAAGCCAGCAGTACTGGTTGGCCTCCTTGCTATCAGAATATTCGAGAGAAGACTTTCCTGTCTGTGCTATTAAGTAGTTTTACCCGGGAAGGATCAGGGATTACGGGTACGCAGGAACGTTTTTTTGCCCAATCTTCCCTTATTAAACTCTGTATCCCGAATCCATTGTGAGATACAATAGAGTTCGAATCCAAAAATTTACTACTGTACTGGTCTTCAACAAACGGCCGAAGGAGGAAAAGCAATATATGGAATTACAATTAAGGATGCTTGGCACAGGCGGTGCCTTCTCCACCCGTTATGCCAACAACAACGCATTAATGACGATCGGAGACTTCACTTTACTGGTGGACTGCGGGGTAACCGCCATCCGTTCGCTTCACGAGATGAAAGTCCCGCTTACGTCCATTGACGGGGTTTTCATCACTCATCAGCATGCGGACCATATAGGAGGACTGGAAGAGTTTGCTTTCCAAATGCTTTACGTCTATCGACAGAAGCCAAAGCTGTTCGTTCCCTCCACCCTTCGCAACGTGCTGTGGGAGAATTCATTGAAGGGCGGAATGATTAATCCGGAGGCCGGATTGAATTCGCTGGACGATTATTTCGAGGTTATCGAAATAGCCGAAGGATCGGCCGCAAAGCTGTCGGAAGACTTCCGGCTGGAAATATTGCCTTCCGAGCACGTTCGCTACAAGTCAAGTTATTCGCTGCTGGTCAACGACCGGTTGTACTACAGTGCGGATACCCGCTTTAACCGGGCACGGCTTGAGGAGCTGCATGATCGGGGAGTGCGCTACTTTTTACATGAATGCAAGCTTTACGGCGCACCCGGTGTCCATACTACATTGGAAGAGCTGCTCACCTTGCCGGAAGAGCTGCAGGAGAAGATCCAATTAATGCATTATAGCGATGACATGGAAAACTACATAGGCCGCACGGGGCCCATGACCTTCCTTCACCAGCATGAGCTTTACCGCTATCCCCTGGACTAAGCGCGCCTTATTACACAGAGCCTGATTGCAAAAGCAAAAGGGTGTTCTTACGCTGCTGAAGCGTAGAACACCCTTGTGCCCGTTAGAAGCCGGGCAAATTATCCAGATTGTTGCTCGGGTCGCCATCGGCATCTCCGCGAATGTACAAATCTCCATCCCGTCCTTTGAAGACGTTGGCCCCTTGGATTCGTCCCATCTGAACCTCCTGCAGAGCCTGCTCGTACGACAATACCCGGCCGGAGGACGTCATAAATTCTCTTAAATCCCCATCACCATTTTTACGAACGGCGATGAAGGCCTCTCTTTGCCCTGCTCCCCCGTTTACCTGCGATCCGGACGGGAATGAACCCCCTCCCTGAAGGGACGGCATGCCGGAGGACTGCGTCAAGCCGTTAGGAACCGCACCGGAAGGGTTAGCCCCTCCTCCATAAGTGGACATAGCCCCTTCCGGGTTTGACATGACATTGGCCGGCGATATTCCGCCCGTCTGCATGCCTGCGCCTTGTAGAAGCTGCTGTCTCAATACCTCCAGCTGCTGCTGCATCTGCGTAACCTGCCTAAGCATCGAGTCGGAATCCGGCTGCTGGCGGTTTTCCATTCCGTAAGCGGCTTGTCCTGTAGAAATCGTTGTGCCGTTCTGTTCACCCTGCTGCATGAAATCATCCCTTTCCTTATGATTCCATTAGTTTGTTCCTTCCGCCGTCCTATTATCCCGCTCAACGAACTTTGACCAAGCTACAGCCGCTTCCTCATCCGCACATGCCATATGCCCGCTTCCAGGAAAGGCTCCTTCGAAACCGTAACGTAGCCATGCTTGACATAGAAAGCTTCCGCGTGACACTGCCCGTCCAGCACGGCATATTGCGCTCCCGCTTCCCTGGCCGAATTCTCCAGAGCATTAAGCAGCCGGCTTCCCAAGCCTGTTCCCCGGTACCGGGATAATATCGCCAGCCTCTGAAGCTTTGCAGTATCTGCTTCTTCCCCATAGAAGATCCATCTCCCCGTACCGGCGGGATTGCTGCCGTCCAAGGCGAGCCAATGCGAGCAAGCCCCGGGGGATCGGTCATATTCATCTATCTCCAAGTCCTCCGGAACCTTCTGCTCTATAACGAACACTTCTTTCCGCACGGAGAGACACTGATCCAGCTCCTCCTGCGTTTGTACCTCCACTATTTTCACGATGTTCCCTCCATTCCTAATTTTTTCTAATGGAAACCTTTGCGCGCCCTACCTTCTTGAACGGGATTTTGATAAAATGAACTCAGGGAGAGAGAGAAAAGGATAAAGGAGCTCGGCCTATGAACATAGCTTTCTTTTTACTGCCCAAGCATGAAGTCATTCATTTAACATTGCATACTACTCTGCGTCAAACCATTGAGAAGATGGAGTACCACCGCTACACCGCCGTCCCGATTCTGAAGGATGACGGAACATATGTCGGAAGTGTCACGGAAGGCGATCTGCTTTGGTTTTTCAAAAATAACAGGGAAGTCAACTTTGACAATGCACACAGGCATACCCTAGCCGAAGTCCCGTTAAAGATGCAGAACAAATCCGTCCGGATTGACTCCAATATGCAGGACCTGATCCGCTTGGTCAAAGTTCAGAACTTCGTTCCGGTTGTGGATGATACGGATAAATTTATTGGAATTGTACGCAGAAGCGATATTATTGAATTTTGCTCCGAACAGATTTTTAAGGAAGTCAACTCCCGATGAGCTTACTCCGGCCGGAGGAGGTTCGCCCCGAGTCCATTTGTAGCCGTTAGCGATACCGGCCCTGTATTGCGGCAAAATAAAACAACCCAAATTCCCCGTTGGATACGCCTCGTCCAGCGGGGAATTTATCATTTATAGCGATGACCGTCCGTACTACGCCGAAGCCTCTTTAGGCCGCCGGCTTCGCCAAATCTGCCGCAAACAACGCAGCCCCATAACTCCCGCCTGAGCGGTCCCAATCATTAAGAAGGGGAGCATTCCGTATAAATATCGGTCCACCGGAATAAACAACGCATGCACGCCGTAAAAAATAAGCAGACTTACCGCCAAGTAAGCGAACGAGCGGTGAAACCGGCTAAAGGCAAGCAGAGCCGGCCACCCAATATAAACGATACCATAATGGAGCTTTCTAAGCAGCCAAAAATAAGCCTCCGGAACAAATTTTTGATAAGGCCCCACCCACATCGTTTTGTAAAATACTTTGAATTTGCCGACGGTGAACCAACGGATCCAGAGCCAGGGATCTTCCTTCAAGCCTTGCCGGATGCGCTCCAGTCCTTCCTGGAACTGACGGCTCTCGTCGACCTTCGTCCATTCGATGGTACCTCTGAAATACGGATCCGTACCGCCCAGAAACGGATTTCCCGCTTCCCCCTTTGCAATGGGGATAAATTCGTGGAAGGTGATGGCGTTGCGTATCCACCAGGGAAGCATGACGAGTGCGAAAGCCCCGGCTCCCCGCAGGATTTGCGGCAAAAATAACTGACGGTGATTGATCCAGAGGAACACGTAGGGCACAACGGCAAGCGGCAAAACATTGGGCCGAATCAGCACACAGGCCCCCAGCAGCAGCCCCATAATCAGATGGTCGCGCGGACGGTTCTCCTGAATGATCTTGACCTGCATGAACAGAAAAGCGGTGAATACGGTCAGAAAAGGAACCTCCGTCAGGATCAGCGACGTAGACCATATGTAGGACGGGTAGACCGCGGCGAACGCAGCGGCTATTAACCCGGTCAGCGGATGGAACAAGCGGGTTCCGAGCTTATAGATAAAAAATATGGCCACAACGGAAATAAAGCAGTTGAGAGTACGAATGATCATCAGTGTCGGCTCCAACGGGTCATAGCCGAACAGGCCGTACAGCACATAGAGCATAGCCGGCCATCCGGGGGTTACCAATGTATTCGGAGCCGTATCCCGATAGGCGTAAATCCCTCTTTCCAGCCATTGGACTGCCAATTTCGTATATTCCAGCTGGTCCCATTCCAGAGGCTCGTACGTTTCGTTCCAGACGTAGAACAGTCTAAGAGCGAGCGCGAGCAGCATGATGAGTGCCAGCGTCCAAGTGTAGATTCGCTGCAAGTTCAAGTTCACCCCATTCTACCGACCACTATGATTTGGAGAGCAGGAACGCCCCCCCTATGATCAAAGATATCCCCAGCCATTGATAGAGGGACATCGATTCCTTCAGGAAAATAACCCCTCCCAAGGCGCCCAATACATAAGCCATCGATTGAAGCGGGTAAATTCGGCTCAGGTCATAGCGGCTTAAAGCATAGAACCAGATCAAAGTAGCCCCCCCAAATAAGAGACAACCGAGAATCATGGCCGGCTGAAGCATAATCGTGACCAGGCCGTCCCAAGATTTAACCGGATACCGGTTAAGGGTGATTTTCCACAGCAATTGCCCTGTAACCAGCATCAGAACATTAACCAATACGATGAGAAGAGCGGTCATACGAAGCCTCCTCCCCTTCCTTCTGTGCTTTCAACAGGGCCACCTCCTGAATCATTCTCGTCATTTGACGCTGAAGCTTGGAGATCACGATGGTCAAATGCATGATTAGCAGCAACGAGAAAATAAGCCCGATAAAAAATAGAAGGGAGGGCGCATAATAAATATGCAAAAGCCGCGAAGCCGCGTTAAGCCATTCGGGGAAGAAGCTGGATACCAGCATAATGAGAGCGAGGATAAGCCAGAGCAGAGAGTATCTCTCGGCTATTTTTTGCCGTCGAATCAACTCCAGCGTAATGAACAGAAATAACAGACTGAACAGGACCGATAACAGAAAAATGTTCATGGAATTCAGCTCACATTTCTTATACGTGTCATCAGCACAGCAAGAGATACCTTCAGCATGTAATACAGTGATTTGAGAGGGGTAATCGAAGATTTGCCCGAGGTGCGTTCATTCATTAATACGGACGCTTCCCGCACCCGGAAACCTTTCCTTTCGAGAAGCACAACGGCCTCCACTTCGGGATAATCGTCCGGATAATATTCGGCAAACAGCTCAATGACCCGTCTGTTGACGGCCCGGAAGCCGGATGTGGGGTCTGTGATCGTTTTGCCGGTTACTCCGCGAATGAGCCATGCGAAAAAACGAATCCCTGTCCGGCGGGACCAGGAGGAGCGATAAGCCGTTTTCTGGAGAAATCGGGAACCGACGCAGCAGTCCGCCTCCCCCGATTCGATGACTTTCACAATTTTATCGACATCCGCCGGATTATGCTGGCCGTCGGCATCAATCTGGACCGCCACCTCATATCCATGACGATAAGCGAACAGGTACCCGGTCTGAACCGCCCCGCCGATGCCTACGTTGACCGGAAGATCAATGACGTGAGCCAATCCGGTAGAACGGGCCAGTGCCCCGGTTTGGTCTTTGGACCCGTCGTTAACAACGACAATATCTGCGGCCGGATGATTTTGTTTAACGGAGGCAAGCACCTGGACAATGCTTTTTTCTTCGTTATAGGCAGGGATAATAATAAGTGTTTTCATGATAGCACCCCTAATAAAATCCCCCACAAAGTGACGTGTGATCTTCGAAGCTTATTCCTGGTACTTTGCGGGGAGCCCTGTAAATACCCCACAAAGTGACGTGGGACCTTCGAAGCGTATTCCGTCCGCACTCCAACGGAGTCGGCGTCTAGACCTTCTTCTAAACGCGGTCGCTCTTCTTGCTTTGCTTCGATAAAGGTTTGCACAGTACATTGCGGGGAGCCCTGTAAATACCCCACAAAGTGACGTGGGACCTTCGAAGCGTATTCCTGGTACTTTGCGGGGAGCCCCGGAAATTAAAATTCTGTTATGCTTATTTTTGCCAAAGGACCCACCTTGAAAACATTATGCCCCTATTTCCGATCCGCTAAACAAAGGAAACCGGTCCAGCCGGATGCCGATAGCTTCTTACGCTCTATATCCATAAAGCGAAATCGTTACAGCCAAGCTGCATTCTAGCGGACGCTTTCCTCGATGCAGCCTGAGGCCAGTCCGGTTTCTAGCAAATACCGGATAATCTGGTCCTTCTCTCCCGGCGTAAATTGAAACTCGCTATCGCAGCCCTCATCCAGTACTATGATCTGAACAATCATGCGGTCGGAATTACAGATGACCAGCCCGCTCGGATCGGACAGACCTTCGGGCAATACCGTGCCTTCTTCCCATTCCAGCTTTAAGTAAATATCTATCCATGGAGGCCGCTCCTCCACGGTAGGAGTAAAACCGGTGAAGCGAATTTCCTGCCAGACGGATGCTCCATATGGAATCATAGTTATTTTCTCTCCCTTTATAGTTTTCCTTATCTTAAGGTAACCTTGCTCTCGAAATCAATAATGAGCTAAGCCGATGGGGACAACACGGCAATAGAAAAGAGGCCTATCGCGAAGGATACGCCTCTCATCCGTTTAAACCGGGATATCATGAGTTCATAAGCTGTTTTGCATATTCGGACAGATCAATTGATTTACCGTTATTTAACCGGGATTCCTCTGCGGCGAACGCCATCAGGTGGCTGCGTACGGATGCGGAAGCCGAAGTAAGGCTTTCTCCCCCGCTGCCGTAGCTTCTCACCTCCTGCAGGAAGCTGCGGACGATGCCGGAATCTCCTCCGCCATGTCCGGTTATCTGCGGAGGGATCGTAATCTGTGTTTCCTCATGGGTAACAAAGTCGGAAACCGTAATCTTATCCTGAAAACCGCGCAGTTCTCCCTTCGTCCCCATTATTTGAATAATCCGTTCCTGATGACGGGTAAATCCGCACATGCTGAACATCGCGGTAGCCCCATTCGCAAATTCCATGTTAACTACCTGGTGATCGACCACGTTATTGTCGCTTTTATAGACGCAGCGGCCATAGGGAGTTTCCTTCAAGCCCCGAACGATATTCTCGCGGGTCAGCTCCTCGGTGAAATGGCGGGCCCAAGCCTTGCCTTCTCCTAAATAGAAACGCGGAGCCGAATACGGGCATGTCGATTCCACCGCACATCCGTTAATACAATAATCCGTTGATCCTTCGGGAGCGTTGCCGGAGTGAAAATGCATCAAGGAGCCGAATGAGCTCACCCGGACGCACGGCTGATCCATCAGCCAGGACAGAACGTCCATATCATGGCAGGATTTGGCCAGAATCATGGGGCTGGACTTCTCCGAATGATTCCAGTTGCCCCTGACGAAGCTGTGGGCAATATGCCAGTAACCTACATTCTCGTTAAGCTGTATTGAAACCACCTGGCCGATTCTTCCTTCCTGCAGAAGGCGTTTAATCGTCGACCAGAAAGGAGTGTATCGTAAAACGTGACAAATGGTCAGAAGCCGGTCGTTGTCGGCGGCCGCCCTCTCCATTTCAAGGCATTCGCGCGGATCGGGAGACATCGGCTTTTCGAGCAGCACATGGTATTTCGCCGCCAACGCCTTAAGCGTAGGATGATAGTGCATCCGGTCCTGGGTACAGATGAATGCGGTGTCCGCAAGCTTCGGCTGCTTAAGCAAATCTTCCCAGGTTTCATAGCAGCGGTCCTCCGGAATTCCGTGTTCTTCCGCAAACTTGGCCCTTCTGACCGGATTCGCCTCCGCTACCGCTACGAATTTGAGCTCATGAGGAAAATCGAGAGCATAGGGAGCATATCCCTGAGCACCTCTCGCGCCGGCTCCAATCAATACTGCAGTGATCAGTTTCATAATCAGTTCTCTCCCTGTAATCAGTCTACTTGGGGAACGATTAAAGCGCTTTCGTTCCGGTTCACATTTGCTATAACCATTACAACATTAACTATAGCATAGTTTCATTCATTTGTTGTTTGTTGTCCGTCGGATAAATCAATTCTCAATTTCCGCGAACGGAGTAATTTCCGTCTCGGCCAAGGGATATGCATTATGCTTTGCCGCGGCAAAAGCGCTGTGTTAAAGTCAAATTAGAGTCCGTTATTTTAGATGGAGGTGCTTCTTGTGATGGAATCTAAACCGCTCACCGTGGGCAACGTATTTCTAAAGGAATCGATCCAGGCTTTCAAGAGTATGAAAACCAACGGAGATAAAGCAATCGCCCAGCTTACCGACGATGAATTGCATTGGCTGCCCGACCCTGAATCCAACAATGTATGCATCATCGTCAAGCATATGTATGGAAATATGCTTTCCCGGTTTACCGATTTTCTGACTGCAGACGGCGAGAAGCCGGACCGGAACCGGGACGAGGAATTCATCGCCCGCCAGGAAGACAAGGAACAGCTCACAAGCATGTGGGAGCAAGGCTGGGCAGCGGTCTTCCGTGCCCTGGAAGAGCTGACGGAAGATGATTTGCTCAAGACCGTTTATATCCGCAATGAACCGCATACGGTCATCCAGGCAATCCAGCGTCAAGTTTCCCATTACGGCTATCATATCGGACAAATCGTTTTTCTCGCTAAAATGATCAAATCCTCCGAATGGCAAACGTTGTCGATTCCAAAAGGAGGCTCGCGGCAATTCAACGAGCAGATGATGAAGCGGGAGTAGTTTCCTTGCTACCGCTTCTGGGCCCTTCCAGCACCTCTTCTGCCGGTAAGCGGGGCTTCTGGTATCTCGGAACAACTTAAAGCCCGCCTCTTACCTTAAAACGACTATACCAACCAGATCAAGGAGAATGAATGATGAATGCTAAACCAGTTAAACAGTCCCGTACAGTCCTGTCCAGTTATGTGCTTCCGCCGGATACCAACAACCATCATACCTTGTTCGGCGGCAAGCTGATGGCTTACATTGACGACGTAGCAGCCCGGGCCGCCATGCGCCACTCCAGACGTCCGGTCGTCACCGCTTCAACAGATTCGATTGATTTTCTTCAGCCAATCCGGGTAGACAACGAAGTATCGCTGGAAGCCTTCGTAACCTGGGCCGGACGGACATCGATGGAGGTCTTTGTCAAAGTGCTTACGGAGGACCTACACACCGGGGAAAGAATGGTCTGTGCCACTTCATTTTTAACGTATGTCGCTCTGGGAGACGATGGCCGGCCGACGGAGGTTCCCAAGGCCATCCCGGAGACCCCGCAGGAGAAGCTGCTGCATGACTCCGCTCCCGCCCGCGCGGAAGCGCGCAGCAAGCGCCGGATCGAAAGCAAGCAGCTGGCCGAAACATTCGGCATTTCATTTCCTTGGGAGTAGCTTTTTCTTCCTTTCCAGTGGACTATTTTCATTAGGACAACATATTCTTGTAGTAAATGTCTGCTGGGAAAGGGGTTCTGACCATGAGACCGCTAGGGAATCTCCCGGCTATGCGGAATGCTTCTGATGGAGGCTTCCGGAGACCGTTATGCGCTGGGGGTGATCCGGATGCTTCTTAATCCGTTCGATTCATCCCTGGACACGATTTCCTTTTTCCTGGAAGCCAACCGGGGGAAACTGCTTGCACTCTCCGTCATTCTCACCTTTTTCTTCTATTTATGGTATTCATCCAACAAGAACCGTAACGTTCGCAAGATGAGAGCTACTTTTGAACGTACCGGTTTGTTTGTCAAAATCGATCGAGGCAAGCGAACCGTCAAGCTGTTTCCTGCCCTGATCCGCTTCAGCGAGAAAATCGATGATGAGTACTATGTCTTTGAATACGAATTGAGGCCGGGAATGGCCCTGCACCAGTTCGAAGACAAGAAGAAATTTTTCGAGGCAGCTTTCAATGCCAAGGCGATCGTTAACGGCAAAGGAGGCTGGCTGGAAATTAAAATCCACAAAACACCTTATACCGGCATTTCCTCGAGCCAGCGCACTATATAACTCCTCTTCTCTTCAGAATGGTCAATAATCGGTAGAAATCGTAGCTGCCATTCAAGGGCGTATCGATTAATCGGGACTGAACGGCTCTCTCCACGGCCTCCTTAGCCCATTCGGGAATTTCCGTCATGGCCAGCGCTTGCCGTAACGTTTGCAGCCGGGCTTGGAGCGCTTGCTTCCGTTGCTCCAATTGTTGAAGCCGCTCCTGCCATTCCTTCCGCAGCTGTACGGCCTCTTCGTCATAGCGGCCCAAACCGTAAGAGGCCATCAGCATCTTCAGCTTTACGGCATAATTCGGATCGGTCGCATATCCCGACATATACAGCATATCCGCCT
This sequence comes from Paenibacillus sp. SAFN-117, assembly GCF_051966115.1. Classification (NCBI taxonomy): domain Bacteria; kingdom Bacillati; phylum Bacillota; class Bacilli; order Caryophanales; family Paenibacillaceae; genus Paenibacillus; species Paenibacillus sp. SAFN-117. The sequence continues at coordinate 18,997 of NZ_JBQCLK010000017.1, read as the reverse complement.
GCTCCTCGGGATTTTCGGCTTCCCTGACGCGCCGATATCTGTCCTTCTCGAAGAGGAGATCCTGATCCCTATATCCGTCCTCTATGCTGTCATAAGCCCGAAAATCGGCAGGAACGCGATCCTGTCTGGTCCCGTCGTAGACCTCCCAGGTAAGCTTCCTTACCGATTTTCCCTGCCAATAAGGGGTTATGGCCCCTCCCCCAACCTTGTATCCGACCAAATTATTCCACGGATTTATCGTGCCTCCGGTTTCCAATATCGATTGGGCAATCCGGACGGACGGAAAAATCGGCGAGCCCTCGGCCCGCAATTGCACGGCTATAGGAGCGATTCGCTTAATAAATTGTTCTCTCGTCACCCTCTCATCCCCCCTTGATTCGCAAATAACTTTCCTATTACTTGCTTATTCAACTTCCCAGGGGGCCGTTCCGTATAGATCACGGAGGACGTTAGCCGCTTTTCCAGAGCATTTCTTGCAGTATAAGTATCATTCCCGGGCCGCCGCCGTTAAATCAGGCCGAAATCCCGACCGGCCTTCTGCAGCCGGTCAAGGGCAAACTGCAGATCCTCCATCGTATGCATGGCGGTTACGATAAAACGCACCCGTCCTTTATCCATCGGGACCGTCGGATAAACGATCCCTTGAGCGAAAATTCCTTCCTGCAGCATTCGATCCGAAAACTGCATCGTTCGTTTCGGGTCGCCGATGATCACCGGAATGATCGGTGTCTCGCTGCTTCCGGTGTCGAAGCCCATTTGCTTCAGACTCATTCGGAAATAAGTCGCGTTCGCCCATAATCGTTCGATCAAATCTTCGCTCCGCTGCAGGATACGGATCGCGGCGAGGCAGGCTGCCGCAACCGAAGGCGGCTGGGATGTGCTGAACAGGAACGGCCTGGCCTTGTGAATCAGATAATCCTTAAGCACCTGCTCCCCGGCCATGTAGCCTCCGACGGCACCAACCGCTTTGGACAGCGTTCCGACTTGAATGTGCACTCGACCGTGCAGCGAAAAATGATCCGTGGAGCCTTTGCCGTTCCTGCCTAATACCCCGCTGGCATGAGCATCGTCTACATAAACGATCGCCCCATACTTCTCCGCCAGCTCAACAATGCCGGGAAGCGGAGCAATATCCCCATCCATGCTGAATACCCCGTCGGTCACGACGACCTTACGGCGGTAGGACCCTGACGTCTGCAAAATAGCTTCCAGTTGATTCAAATCCTTATGTGCATAAATACTCCGCTTTGCCTTGGTCAACCGGATGCCGTCGATGATGCTGGCATGATTTAATTCATCACTGATGACCAGATCCTGATCGCTCAGAATCGAGCCCAATATTCCCAGGTTGGCGGTGAAGCCCGATTGGAACACCAGGGTCGCGGGTGTCCCCTTGAATTTGGCCAACTCCTCCTCCAGTTGATCATGAATATCGAGAGTACCTGTAATCGTCCGGACCGAACCGCTGCCTGCTCCATAGCGTTCCAGCGCCTGTCTGGCCGCCTCCTTCATCTCGGGATGTCCGGTCAGCCCCAAATAATTGTTGGACGACATCTGCAGGATTTTCCGGCCGTTCAGCGTCATCCACGTTCCCGGCGCACTATCCCAAACCGTCAGCGGCCTGTATCTTCCTTCCTCCTTAATCTTCGTCAGCTCTTGCTCGAAACTGGAATACATCCTCTTCCCCTCCCAGGATTTCGTATTCATATAATTCCATTAGAAAAACAGCCGGCTCTTACCCCTCATGGAGAAATACAACCTTCCCGCATTGTCCGGAACGGACCAGCTCGAACGCTTCCTCGTATTGCTCCAGCTTGAACGTATGCGTCACCAACGGCTGAAGATCGATTCTTCCGCTGTCCAGCAGACCCTTCATCTGGTACCAGGTATCATACATTCGTCTTCCGGTGATACCTTCCACCCGCAGCCCTTTAAAAATGATGCTTTGGGCTAAATTGATAGGCACCTCCTTGGTCGGAATTCCGAGAAGCGAGACCCGGCCGGCATTGGCGACGGCGGACAGAGCCTCCCGAATCGCTCCCGGATGGCCTGACATCTCCAGAAGCACCTCCACTCCTTCCCCATCCGTCAAACTGCGTATCGGATCGGCAAAATCGGGGTTTTCCAGACTGTTAAGCACGATATCCGCTCCCATTTGCTTGGCCAGCTTTAATCTGTATCCGTTTACATCTACCGCAAAGATGGTTCCGGCTCCGCATGCCTTGGCTACAGCTATCGCCATTAATCCGATGGGGCCTGCTCCGACTATGGCCACACTTTTTCCAACGATGCTCCCGGCCAGTACGGTATGAACCGCATTGCCCAACGGATCCTGCAGACATGCTGTCTTAAGCGGCAGGTCCGGGTGATTATGAATGACATGGCTGGCGGGAACGACCGTATATTCGGCAAAGCACCCGGGAACGGTAATCCCGAAGCTTCTTGTTCGCGTACATACGTGCGCGTTTCCCGTCCGGCAAGCCCGGCATACTCCGCAAACGAAATGGCCTTCCGAGGTCACATAGTCACCGGGCTTAACGTTCGTTACCTCGCTTCCGACTTGTTCAACCACCCCCGCATATTCATGACCGAACACGTTAGGAACCGCCACGGTATTCCTCGCCCATTCATCCCAGTTGTAAATATGGAGATCGGTCCCGCATATCGAACTGGCCTGCACCCTAATTAGCACTTCATCGCGTCCGCAGACGGGTACCGGAACTTTGGCAAGAGAAGCTCCCGGGCCTGGTCTATCCTTTACTAAAGCCTCCATCTGTTTCACAGAACATCCCTCCTCCCTCTTTGGAAAATGGAATAATAAGGACATTGACCTTGTTTGTTATATTATACAAATATGTGTTATATTGAACAACTCTTTTTTTACTTTTATTTTTAGATTATGCACAGAGAGGTATTAATCCCTTGGCGATTTGCCTTCGAGAGTGGAAAACTTAACGGCTTGCTTGCTTTTTTTCTATTTTTTTGCGAATGGATTGTGTATAATGGGGGCGATTCGTATATTCGGGCTGAGGAGGATTTGCGAAGCGGAGCTTCCGCCGGAAGCCTGAAATTGAAGCAATAGCTATAGAAAGATGCGGCATAGGAGAGGCTGAACAGCTTATGGAACAAATTCATATTAAAGTTGGAAGAAATTTGCATCGAATTCGTAAAGCCCGGGGCTTGAGCCTGGACAAGGTGGCGGAAGTCACCGGCGTCAGTAAAGCTATGCTGGCACAAATAGAACGGGGCGATACTAATCCGACGATTTCCATTCTCTGGAAAATCGCGACCGGGCTCAAAATTTCATTCACTACCCTGGTGGAAGAAGAATCGCCCGAAATTTCAGTCGTCCGCACGGAAGCTCTCGAACCTTTTCTTTCTGAAGAGGGAGCTTATCGGACTTACCCGTTATTCCCATTCAATTCCGCCAAACAATTTGAAGTATATTCCGTGGAAATTGACCCCGGGTGTGTACATCCATCGGAGCCCCACAATGAAGGGGTGGAGGAATGGATTCTCGTGTTCGAAGGGAACTTGGAAGTCGAAATCGAAAATGAATCCTTCCAAGTCTGCGCCCACAGCGCGATTCATTTTCCCGCCGATCGGCCGCACGTCTACCGGAACCTGGCTCCAACCGTCACACGGTTCCATGTTATTATTCATTACCCGAACTGAACCGGGAGCACGTCTTGAGACTATGTATGCTCAATGGGTCATATAAGCCTGCTGATATATTATACGTGTTATATTCCGAATCACCCCATTTTCTATAAATTATAAAAAAGGCTGGAAACCGGGATTTTTGCCGCGGTCACTCTGCTGATGAGCAACTTTAATACGATTACGATAGCCGCGCATCAGGCCGCGATTAATTTTGCGTCTTTTCTGTACATGGTGCCTTTGAGCATTTCAATGGGGCTAACCATTCTGGTAGGCTTCGAAGTCGGCGCACGAAGGGTAGCGGACGCCCGGCAGTACAGCTACATCGGAATCGCCATGGCCGTTATCATGTCCGCTCTGTGCGCGATTGCCTTGTTCATCTTTAATAAACAAGCAGCCGGCCTTTACTCGAACGATTCGGCCGTCATTGAGCTGACCAAGCAATTCCTGTACTTCGCCATCTTCTTCCAGCTTTCCGACGCCATCGCGGCGCCGATTCAGGGAGCTCTTCGCGGATATAAGGACGTTAACGTTACCTTCATAGTCGCATTGATCTCTTTCTGGGTCATCGGGCTGCCGACGGGTTACTTGCTAGCCAATTATACATCGCTTGGGGCGTTTGGCTACTGGATCGGATTAATTTCGGGGCTGGCTATGGGAGCCGTCTGTCTTCTCTTGAGGCTCCTGCATGTTCAAAGAAAAACCGGGCGGACCGCGGTTTCTAACCATGTTTAAGTTTCTTCTTCCGCAATCTTTTCAACATCATCCCCACCAAAAAAGGCGTCACGGAACCAGGCAAAGACAGACCTGAATCCGTGACGCTTTTGAAATTATAACTCCACTTTCGCAGCTTGAGATCGCCTGATCCTTTTAATTTTGTTGATTAGGCAATTTAGAGATTCATTGCTTAAGTTGATGCAGATATTACTTTGTGATTTCCGCCGTCTGATCCGGTCTCTGTTTTTCATCACGTACTTGAGGCTTGATCGGGATTCCGGGGAATCAGCCGCTCCACGTTGTCTAACGGTTGCCATGGTTGTTAATTCGCTGATTTTATCCATTTTCAAAATCTAACGGTTGCAGGTGATGTTATTTCAATGTTTTCCATAGATTTGAGAGGAAAAAGACACCTATAGCGGCGATGGCAACCGTTACAATTTCTGAGCATGCATTATTGCGGGAATAACAACTGTAGCAACCGTTACAGCTTTAGCTACCGCTGCTGTTTACAACGCTCCCCCCTTGAGCAAACGAAACGATGTTCACTATTATGCAATCTCTATAAACGAGCTTATCTTTTGTTCATCACATCAACCTGAAAAGCCGATTTTCCCCTGCGAAAGTTGAGTTTATAAGACAAAGGCATAACAAGTTCACACGCGCTTCTTCTCCTTCCACCTCTGACTCAATGATTCCCATATTCGAACGCAGACCAAAAGTGGCTGACAAGCTATTTGGCAACAGTGAGGTACATCACCAATAATTATAGCCGTTCTGACTAATAGGCATAATAATCAAGAAAACGGGAAATATAATGATGGATTACCACCAAATCACAAGGAGCTGTTACCGTGGGCATATTAAGCGGAAATCCGAAAGAAGAGCCCCTTCATTACGGCGAAATTTATGATGTGTGGTCGTTTTCAATGAAGGCCAAAGGCTGCAGTTCAGTCTATCGAGCTTACTCTTTCCACGCAGGAGACAAAGACTTAAAAGCGATTTTGAATGATTTAATCGGACAGGCAGAGTTGGAAGCTAAAGAATGTGACGCCATTCTAACGAACAACGATATTGTGCCTTCCCCAGCACTGCCTGAAAGGCCCGAGGCCAAGCTTGCTGATATTCCTATGGGCGCAAGAATTAGCGACCAGGAAATCGCAGCTCTTGTCGCAGCAGACAACGTAGCAAGTATGGTTGCTTGCAGCCAAATTATGGGCAAGTCCATCAGAGAAGATATTGGAGCATTATTTGCTAAATATCACGCGACCAAAACAGCTTTAGGTCTCAGAATTCTTGAGATGAATAAGGCAAAAGGCTGGTTGGTCCCGCCACCGCTGCAAATAAAAAGACCTGAGCCCGTTAATGCTTAAAACACGAAAGGAGAAAAAACTGACCATGAAAAAATTAACTGCAATTACGCTGATCGCTGTTTTGATTCTAAGCTTCTCTTCGTATGCCTTCGCGGCAGATATGATTCCAACGAATGCGCGTATTATAAATACGGCAACCAACGGAAACGCGAATAACAATAACAACGGAACTATGAATGCCAATAACAACGGAACCATGAATAACTGGAATGGAAATAATAATACCAGGGCCTTCGCTGATAACAATAATAGAAATAATTGGGGATGGCTGGGCCTTCTCGGTTTGATCGGTCTTGCCGGTTTAAGAAACAGAACAAGAGAAGTTGAGAAATAAGGGCTCAAATCCAGTCAACCCCCTCCTTAGAGATCATCAGGAGGGGGTTGACTAACGGACAATGCGCCAACGCTATTATTTCACTGTTTTATTATACTGTTGGATTTTGGATGTTATCTCTTTGGTTGCGGCATCCAAGGCGTCTTGCGGCGACTTCTTGTTGTTAAGCACCTCTTCGATCGCTCCCTCGACGATTTGTCTCGCTTCCGGGAAGACGCCCATAACAGCGCCTCGAGTTGCCGTATTCAGCTTCGTATTATGCAACTGATCGATCGCAGTCTTGAACTGAGGGAACTTAACCAGATTTTCCTTCACGCTTTCCTCCTCATATGCTTTGATCGTGATCGGGAAGTACCCTGTGTTAATATGCCAATAAGCTTGCTCCTTCGGCGAGGTCAGGTATTTGATGAAGTCCCAGGCCGCTTTCTGTACTTCTTCCGAACGGTCATTCATCATCCATAAGCTGGCTCCGCCGACGATGACGCCGCCTTCTTTGGCATCAGCCGGTTTCGGAAGCGGAGCGGTTCCGACTTCGAATTTACCGCTGTTCGTATCGACGATCCCCTTCAGAGCAGCCGTAGAATCCAGAATCATCGCCACTTGTTCAGCAGCAAATGCCTTTTTGGAATCATCGGTTTTACGCCCCAAGTTGTTGGCAGCCCCCGTATCGATTAAATCTTTCCACCAAGTCAGTACTTTTACGCCTGCCTCCGAATTTACAAGGGATTCGGTGGCCATGGAATCGCGGCCATTACCGTTGTTCACATAGTCTGCGCCTTGGTTCGCAAAGAACTGCTCCATAAACCAGCCATAGATCGCGAAGTTTGCGCCGACGGCTTTACCTTTCTTGGAGATGATATTTGCCGCTTCTTTCAATTCTTCGAACGTTGTCGGCGGTTTTTCGGGGTCCAGGCCAGCGTCTTTAAACAGGTTTTTGTTGTAGTAAAGGATCGGATTTGACGTATTGAACGGCATCGAGTAAAGCTTGCCGTCAAACGTATAGTAGCCCGCAATGTTAGGCTCGAGTTGAGATACATCCCAATGATCTTGATCAATGAACGTTTGCATTGGCGTAACGGTGCCGGAATCGATCATAAAGCGGCTGCCGATCTCATACATTTGCACGACAGCAGGACCTTCGTTCGACCCCATCGACGTCTTTAATTTGCTGAGCAGATCATCATAGCTTCCCTGAAAAATCGCCTCGACCTCCACCTTGTCTTGAGAAGCATTATAATTAGCGACCATTTGATCAACGACCTTGGTATTAGCCCCGCCCATCGCATGCCAGAAGATGACCTTCGTTTTGCCGCCTGCTGCCTGGCCTCCCGACTGGGTGCCTTCCGGCTTCTTGCTTTCCGTTCCTCCTCCCATATTCACGTTGCATGCAGATAGGAAAATCATCATGATGACCAGACATAAGCCTAGTACTTTTCTTTTCTTCATCTTCCAATCCCCTTTCTTCGTTCCATTCATTTTTGGTAAGAAACGTTCCCTCTCAATAAAGATCGTTTCTTCTCTATGACAAGTCCGTTTTATGAACAGACGCATCACCATGTTCAGCTAACCTTTTACTGCACCTGCGGTAATCCCCCGAACCAATTGTTTCACACCGAGAGCCAGCAAGATGAACGAGGGCAGCAGAACGAGTGTCACACCCGCCAGGATCAGGTTCCAGGACATGACTTCAGCAAATTGCAGCATGGCGACCCCGATCTGGACCGTTCGCATGGACGGCGAGTTCGTGATGAGCAGCGGCCATAAATAATGGTTCCAGTGGGTTAGAAATACGTAAACCGCGAGAGTAGCCAGTGCCGGGCGAGACAGCGGAAGCACAATGGAGAAAAAGTTTCTGAGATGACCGCATCCGTCTATTCTGGCGGCGTCGAACAGCTCATGAGGCAGTTGCAGGAAAAACTGGCGAAGCAGGAACACCCCGAACGCTCCGGCCATAAAAGGCACGACCAACCCTTGATAGGTATCCATCCAGCCTAAATCTTTAATCAATAAATAATTCGGAATGATCGTAACTTCCCATGGAATCATCATCGTCGATAAGAAGAGCGTGAACAGAATGGATTTGCCCTTAAAATTCAAAAATGAAAAAGCGTATGCGGAAAGACTGGATGTAAGAACCTGGCTCAACATAATCGCTGTAGATACAATAAAACTGTTCAAGATAAAGCGAACGATCGGAAACGTTTGAACCACATTGCTAAAATTCCCTAAATAAAGTTGGGATGGAATTAATGGCGGCGGAAAAGCATTCGCTTCCTTCTCGGTCATGAAGGATGACAAAACCGTGAAGATAAGCGGATACAAGACCGCGAGGGCCAGCAATATGAGTAAGATATATAAGAGGGTATGGGTAAGTCTTCTCGCGATCATTGGTAATGCACCTTCCTTTCCAGTACCAGGAATTGAAACAAAGTGAGCGCCAAAATAATGATGAACAGCACTAACGCTTGCGCGCTACCTATTCCGAATCGGAAGTTAATAAACGCATCCTGGTAGATGGAGTACACGATGACATTGGTTGAATTCACCGGGCCGCCTTTGGTTAAGATATGAATTTGTCCGAAAGCCTGAAACGCATTAATCACCGATACGATCAAGGCAAAAAATAAAGTCGGCGACAGCAAAGGCAGAACGATTCGAATGAAAGTCCGGACCGGACCGGAACCGTCTATTTTAGCGCTTTCAAAAAGTTCATCCGGAACCCCCTGAAGACCGCTGGACAATACAATATACAGAAAACCCATATTCATCCAAATAGTCATAATCGAGATGGAGATCAAGGCCCAGGACGGATCGGTTAGCCAAGGAATCGGGCTGACATTGATCAAACTGAGAAAATAGTTCAGCATGCCGGCAGTCGGATGAAAGAGCAGGAACCAAATAATGGATCCCGTACCAACCGATATGACGATCGGCAATGAAAATATAAACTGAAAAATTTTCATGCCTTTTAATTTGTTATTGGTAATCGCCGCCAAAAACAGCGACCATATAATCGAGGTCGGTACTGTAAATAAAATAAACAGCAATGTTACCCTCAGATTGGAATAAAACTGACCGGTCGTAAGCAAATCAATGAAATTCTCCAGACCGACAAACTCTGCGACCCGTCCGCGCGGATCCGTAATAGTCATACTCAGATAAAATGATCTCAACATGGGGTAAAACAGAAAGACAATAAATAGAAATATGGACGGTGCCAGAAAGATATAAGCTAAAATATTTTCTCCTGCTTTCTTTTTTTTGACCCAAGAAATTTTATTATTTGTCATCGGATGAATCACGGTTTCATTTGCAGACATGTGTCAAGCCCCTTTCTTCATCATTTTGGAGTGTTCTTCACATCATTAAATAAATCAAACTCAAGATGTGAAGCGCTTACAAGTCATATGAAGCTTTAAAGTTTTTCAGCCTATCCTCCCTCTAAAGTCAATAAAAAAGAAGACCAGAAACGTACCCATACTAAAAGATGTATGAGGTATGAAACGGTCATCTCCAAGTCAAAACCAACTATTAACTTAATTTTGAGTATATTATATAAAATTGCATAAATCAATACTGTAAAAAAACTTGTATAGGACTGCCCTATAAAACTGATCCGGCGCCTATTGAAAAATACTCAAAATTAGCCTATGATATAAGAAAGTTAAAAATTGGTCGGAGATTATGAGGGGACCGCAACTGTCCATCGCTAGCCGCGATGGACTTGTTGCGGTCCTTTCATGTTCTTCTGAAAGGATGTTCAGTAAATCATGAAGAATTCGTTCTCTAGTCTTGCCCGTAATGAACTCCTTCAACAGCTTGAGGCAGAGAAGTATGATTTGCTCGCCATTGGCGGCGGAGTGACAGGCGCTGGAATCGCTCTGGACAGTGCTGTCCGGGGGATGAAAGTTGCCTTGATCGAGATGCAGGATTTTGCCGCCGGCACAAGCAGCCGATCCACCAAGCTGGTTCATGGGGGTCTCCGCTATCTTAAGCAGGGTGAGATCGGGTTGGTGCGTGAAGTTGGCCGCGAGCGTGCGATTGTATATGAGAACGCTCGCCATATCGTGACGCCGGAATGGATGCTGATGCCTATTATTAAGGGCGGCACCTACGGCAAACTGATGGCCTCCATCGGAATTTATGTTTATGACTGGCTCGCCGGCGTAAAGAAGGAAGAGCGAAGAAAAATGCTGTCCAAAGAAGAAACGTTGGCGAAAGAGCCGCTTCTGCGAAAGGATGGCCTAATTGGCGGCGGATATTATGTCGAGTATCGAACGGATGATGCCCGCTTAACGATTGAAATTCTGAAAGCCGCTGTTCAGCGCGGCGCTACTGCGATCAATTATGTGAAAGCGGAGAATTTCCTCTATGACATCAATCGTAAGATTTACGGCGTGAAAGCAAAGGATCTCCACAGCGGCCGGGAAATCACGATCCAAGCATCGAAGATCGTCAATGCCGCAGGTCCGTGGGTCGATACGCTTCGCGAACTGGACGGCTCCAAGCAAGGCAAACGGCTGCATTTGACCAAAGGCGTACATCTCGTCGTTGATCAATCACGCTTTCCTTTGCGCCAGGCGGTCTATTTCGACACCCCGGATAAACGAATGGTTTTTGCCATACCTCGTGACGGCAAAACATATATTGGTACAACAGATACGGATTATGACGGCAATCTGGAGCATCCGCGGATGACAACAGAGGATCGCGATTACATTTTGAAATGTGCCAACAGCATGTTCCCTTCTATTGCGCTTAAGCCGGAGGATGTGGAATCCAGCTGGGCCGGTTTGCGTCCGCTCATCCATGAAGACGGCAAATCTCCATCCGAGCTTTCGCGCAAGGATGAAATCTTCATCTCGGATTCAGGTCTCATTACGATCGCAGGAGGCAAGCTTACCGGCTACCGCAAAATGGCCGAGCGCATTGTCGATCTGGTTGCGAGCCAACTATCGGATGAAACCGGGCGAATCTATCCGCCTTGCAGCACCGATAAGGTCACGCTGGCCGGCGGAGATTTCGGCGGAAGCTTCGACCGCTTCGTAGACGAAAAAGTCCGCTATGCCAAACAGTTGGGTGTGCCGGAACAAGCCGCTTCCCGATGGGTTCTTCGTTACGGAACTAATATTAACAAAGTATTTGAATTGATGGAAAAGGAAGAAACAAAGCAAACAGCTGAAAGTCTCCAACTTGAACCTGTTGTGCTGGCAGGATTAATGTACGGAATTCAAGAAGAAATGGTCACAAGACCGGCAGACTTTATCAATCGCCGCTCCTCAGCCGTTAACTTCGATCATCAGCGGGCACAGGCCTGGGTTCGGCCGGTCGTAGTTTATATGAGCCAACTGTTCGAATGGGATGAATCGCAGATTGCCCAATTTGAGGAGGAAGCCAACCAAGCTCTGCGATTTGCCAAAGAAGCCGTTCAATAGCAGGCTCCGGCTATATGATGGCGATTTGATATAATGAATTATGTACCATTCGTCTTGCTGAAGAGAGTCGACGAGAGAAAAATGCGGAAGGGGGCCATCCGTTGGTTTTTATTCAACAGCCTATTATGCCGGCAGTCAGACAGATGAAAGATTTTGAGATTCTGCTATCCAGCAATTATGAATATATCATTATGCTGGACATCCATCTTGCCAGGCTAAAGTCGATCTTTCAACTGGCCAATCAACATGGCAAAAAGCTTTTTTTGCACGCGGATTTAATCCAGGGCTTGCATAATGATCAATACGGCACTGAATTTCTTTGTCAGGAATTTAAACCTTATGGATTGCTGTCAACGAAAGCGAACGTCATCCTTAAGGCGAAGGAAAAAGGCGTGATCGCCATTCAGCGTATTTTTTTGATCGACAACAACGCTCTTTCCAAAAGCTATGCTTTGCTGGAAAAGACAAAGCCGGATTTCATCGAAGTTTTGCCGGCTGCCGTGCTGATGATGACCAAAGAAGTCATGGCACAGTGGAAATTGCAAATCCCTATACTTGCAGGCGGATTTATCCGAACTATCGAAGATGTGGAGACAGCTTTAAAACTCGGTGCCGTTACCGTCACCACCTCCAATCGCGAACTGTGGAAGCATTATGAACCGCCTGCATCAGCCAAGGCCAAGAAGTGATCAACATGGATTCATACATTTTAGCATTGGATCAGGGTACGATCAGTTACCGCGCCATTTTGTTTATTCATGTGAGGCAGCAGGAGTCGAGGGTGCAGGGTCAAAGGCCAAGTACGGTGAATTGCTGTTTGGTACAATCGATTCCTGGCTCGTCTGAAAACTGACGGAAGGCAAAGCTCATGTCACCGATTATTCCAATGCCTCCCGCACGTTAATGTGTGACTTCCATGAGTTGAAGTGGGATGACGAATGACTGGACATATTGACGTTCCAAAATCCATGCTGCCGGAGGTTTGTTCATCATCGGAAGTTTACGCCTATACGGCTCCTTCCCTCTTCTCTGGCAAGGAAATCCCCCTTGCCGACATTGCAGGTGATCAGCCGGCAGCACTGTTCGGGCAAGCATGCTTCTCAGAAGCAATGGCCAAGAACAACTATAGTACCAACTGTTTCATGCTCATGAATACAGGAGAACAGGCCGTCGCATCCGAACATGGCTTGCTGACGACCATTGTCTGGGGACTGAACGGCAAGGTCTACTAATGCGCTGGATCATATGAAAACGATTACTTCATAATCATAAATTACGAAAATTCCATCAATCACTGAAGAAAGGCTGTTCCCTTCACAAAAAATAACGTGAATAGGAACAGCCTTTCTTTGTCAAACCTAAAATTCCAATGGAATCCACAGCCTTATAACTTTATAACTTTATAACTTTATAACTTTATAACTTGATACCTCAACTTTCGCAGACTCAGATTGACGGGGAAAATCCCAAAAATATAATAGGGTCTTGACAGAAAAACACCCCTTTGTTTGGTAAAATGGAAGTGTCAATTAACCACTCCAAACAAAGAAAGGTGTGTAGCTTTATGCTACACCAAAATTTTAAATCACAGCTATTTTGCATGGCGTCCATTTTTATTGGCACTAAGCCTGAAAATCGTGCTTCATTTTGATCTGTTAGAGGAAAGTCATCCGGATGATGGCCCGGAAGTAGAATAAAAAACCGCTTCCCGCGCCTCCGCTTGGGCTGCGTCCTCCACCGAGCTTAAAATATTTCTTATCCATCGTCCCGATGGATAACCCTGCCGGCTTACACAAACTTCTTGACGCTACCTTCATTAGTATGAAAATTGAAACTAAATGGATTTCATACAGTTATATTTCTATATTCTGGAGAAATAGGAATATTAAATGGAAAATCTACAGTTAGTTTGCGCCAAAACAGCCGTTTCGCCCAAAGTTGCCCACTCTAACTGTAATTTATCCAGTTAGTTTGATCATTTTCGCCCATCCGCTTGAATCTACCTGTACAAAATACAGTTAGACGTGCCATTCCATTACAAAGGCACCAGCAGACGGTGAAATAGACGGATTTTCAAGGTAGTAGATTGAAAGTTCATCATCAATTCTGCATCCTCCTCATGGCTCTCGGTCTGTGCATAAATATATGCCTTGAAATATGGTGTTATATCGCTGTTTCTGGCACATCGACATAGAGCTTGCCTAATTGAGAACTGTGTAACTTCGTTTGTCTCGCGTTTCAACCTTACCCTCCTTAACGATATTATGGAAGATGGACTGTAGCATCGAGAATGAAAAAAGGACCGGACATCCCATGTGCATGCAAGCACACAAGATTTTCCGGTCCTCCCTTGATATATCTATCTACTGTTATAATTATATTTTGATTAAGTTATGCAAATCTAGTATTTTTGTGGGGTGAAAGCTTTCCCTGACTCTATTATATAACTTATGGCGATTTGGATGTCAAACATAATGCATAAAATTTTTACTTAAGGCACTGCTTAGGCAGGTCCTTTTTCCTATGTGAGCAGGTTTTTAGAAGCATCTGGTCGAATATTAAGAGTTATTTGTCATTAGCCACTTTCATTGACGGTCTTTTCGGAACTGACAGTGACGGGCGCCAACTCGAGGATGGTGATGATCTGACGGACACTGCGACCCGGATGCTCCTGCTTCAAGGCAATGGCCTTGTGCAGCACATCATCGGCGATCTCGCGCGATTGCAGTTTGTCTGCACGCGGTGCTGGAAGCAATGCTTCCCATCCACCCTACCGGTAAGCTTGGACATACCGTTCCAAGGTAAGTGTGAATAAGCAGGCTCACTCTTTTAGTCTGGCCATCTGGGGCTGTGTAGACGTGGCTTGCGATCTCTCGCATAAGCGCCGTTTGCTCACCGTTCACAGACGTGTCGCATTTCGGACATAGCCAACGATAAATCGGGATGCGGAGATATTCGGTTTTGCCGGCAACGTAACGGTAATACCTGCCATGTTTATGTAGTCGATGACCGCAGTTCTCACAACACAGTGTTACATTCGGCCCGCTGTCTTTGTAATTACGTAAATAGGCCTTGCAAGATCGGCCAAAAGATAGTATTTTGTACATGAAGATCATTGTTACTGAATGCTCCCGGGGTCCTCATTCAACACTCCCATGTAAGAGGTTAGCGTTCTGGGGGAAATGTTGCGATATTATTTTTAAATTCCTCTAAGCTGAATTTCAGCAAAATAAAAACCACTACCTTACCAATTTAGAATCAATAAGATAATGGTTATAGGAAACGAAAAAGGGTTTGGACAAGACTACCATTTTTCGTAATGGTAGTAAAATCGTCCAAACCCTTGATCTTATTGTACTTATGACCTGAACAGGGATCGAACCTGTGACCTCTACCCTGTCAAGATAGCGCTCTCCCAGCTGAGCTATCAGGTCATGTGATTTCAGTGACAATTAATATAATACCAAGTAAAAATGGAACTGTCAACTAATTTTTCTGTTTTTTTATTTCCTTCTGAAATGTTCCTCCGGCGTAGAACAACCTGATTGAAACCGGCACAGGTAATGAGCGTATTACTATACGCGAAGATAACGCTTAGGACACGGATGATCACAAGTCCGTGGCTCCATAATAACTATATATCGGGCAAAGGATTGGGATGAACATATTGGTTTTGATGCTGGGCCATCCGTTCGTGCAAATGTTAAGCCAGTATGAATGGGCGAAATTTTCTTATTCGCTAATGTAGATTTAAGCCAATATGTCAACGGGACTTCGCTTCATCCGAATGACAAAGCTGCTCTTCTATCGGCATTTTGCCGGCTATTTATGCGATGTTTCATTTCATTTCCAGGCTATTCTTTACAGAGCAGGATGTGGCGGGGAAACATTTCACTCCAACGTGTGTGAAGGAGTATCGGTCAAACAAAATGCATTTTCTTACGAAACCTGGAAACGTTATTCGGCCAAAACATAGCTATTCCATTTTCTTACGAAACTCCATATCGCTATTGACCAAAAAAAGAAGGCCATGGAGCAGGATTTCTCCCAAATAACGATTGTGAGTTTCGTTATAATTGAAATGGTATCGTTTTTAAGACAATAACGTTACCCAGATTCGTTAGCGAGATTGAAACCGGACGGGAGCCGGGCAGATGACCAGTTAGTTATTCCGAAGGTAGAAAATCAAGCACTGATTTTTGAAATTGAGCCAAAACCATAACTCTATTTAACGAATTGGGGAGGATAGAATGAGAAATCTTATCAATTTACTTGTCACCTTAGCCGTATTTTGGGTCGGAAGCGAGTATTTCTCCGAATATGTCGCCATCTCCGACTTGCAGACTTTGATCATTGCTTCTTTATTTATGTTTGTTATAGGCTACTTATTTAATTTCTTGCTGATCGTATCCTTCGCTGCGATACCTCTGGGTGTCGGATGCGTGACGACCCCGTTATTGCTTCTGGCTTCGGTAGTGCTGACCCCGATCAAGCTGTGGCTGCTGGATACTTATTTAACCGGATTTGAAATTAACGGTTTCTGGACTTATGTGATTCTAACCATCGTGTTAAGCTTGTTTTCGGTAGGAAAGCAATCCCAGAGATAACTATCTCTGGGGCTTCATAGTCCTGTATTGGCGCGCGCTCGGATCAGACGATCCGAAATTCGTTACAGGCTTTGTCATAACGGGCTCCATTAATGATGACGGCATCGGAGGCAACCCATTGAATCGCCCCTCCATCATCCATGCAATAACCTTTCTGCCAGACGGAAACCGTCCGGCCGGCTTTCATCGCCCTCTCGAAATCATCCTCATTCCGCAGTTTATACCCGCTTATCATGCTATCGCCTCCCAGGGTTAGATTACCCACCTGCGAGTACGATTATATCCGGCTCTAGGATTACGGCAGCATATCCATAAAGGTCTGTCCGGCAGAGGATAACGGAACCTCCTTCAGCACGGCTATCCCGATCTTCCGCGGAGGAATCGGCTTCTTCAGACGAATCTCCAGCAGCTCCCCTCTTCTCAGCTCGTCCTCAACGAAATTCCGAATCACACAAGCTATTCCCAATCCGATTCGGGCAAACTGGGTTAGCAAATCGATGCTTCCAAGCTCGATCTCGGGATAAATCTCCTTCCCGTTCTCTTCTGCATACCGATCGATATAACGACGGATGCTGCTTCCCTGCTCAAGCATTATAATGGGATGAGATAGCAGCGTGTCCAAAGAGACGGGACCGCTCTCCGCCAGCTCCCGATAGGAGCTCCCGGCTACGAAACAATCCTGCAGCTCCAGGCTCTCCCGAATCGTTACCTGCTTATCTTCCAGAGGAAGGTTGACAACGGCCAGATCGACCTTCCCCCGCTTCAGCAGCTCTATCGATTCCCTGGACGTGCGGTTGGTCACTTTGATTTTAATATCGGGATGATTTTGATGGAAAGCTTCGACATAAGGCAGCAGATAATATTTGCACAGCGTATCGCTGGCCCCGATTTTTATTTCCCCGCTCAACAGATTATGCATAGCGGCGATCTGCTTTTCTCCTGTCATTATGAAATGATATGCCTGCTCAATATACTTGAACAGCACCTCCCCTTCCGCCGTTAATTTAACGCCTTTGGGAGTACGAAAGAATAATCTTCCCCCCAGACGGGTTTCTAATTGCTTGATCGAATAGCTGACCGCCGGCTGAGTGATGAAAAGCTCTTCCGCCGCCTTGGATAAGCTGCCGGTAATAGCGGTAAAATAAAAAGCGCGGTACCACTCCATATTTTCAACCAAGACATAAAACCCCCTTTATATTATATATAAATAATATTAATATTTTTTATAATGATTATACAAAAATTATATTGGAGCTTCCGGCAAAAATCAATAAAAAAGCTCCTAATGAACTACTCGAAGACGAATAAC
Source organism: Paenibacillus sp. SAFN-117 (assembly GCF_051966115.1). Lineage (NCBI taxonomy): Bacteria > Bacillati > Bacillota > Bacilli > Caryophanales > Paenibacillaceae > Paenibacillus > Paenibacillus sp. SAFN-117. Next base: position 1,562 of record NZ_JBQCLK010000017.1, on the reverse strand, counting down.
CCGGTATTAGAGGAAGCTTTTTATGCCAATTAGAAACTGGTTATATTAATGCTCTAATGAACTTCAAACTTTTTACAAAAAGACACAGCCGCAGCTGTGCCTTGACGTGTGACTTTAAGAACCTGTAACTACCTTGAAAATCCGTCTATTTTACCGTCTGCAGGCATCGTTGCAAGCGGAATGGCGCGTCTAACTGTATTTTGTACAGGTAGATTCAAGCGAATGGGCGAAAATGATCAAACTAACTGGATAAACTACAGTTAAAATGGGCAACTTTGGGCGAAACGGCTGTTTTGGCGCAAACTAGCTGTAGGTTTTCCAGTTAGTTTCCATATTTCTTCCGAATATAGAAATCTAACTGTATGAAATCCATTTAGTTTTCAAATTTCACACTATTGAAGCAATTCAACTCTATTCTACCTTAAATATCCATCCATTTTCATCATCTGATGGTGCCGCGGTCAGCGGCATGGGGGTCTAATTTCATAATCCAATCACTACTTACCCGCAGGGCCTCCTCCAAAGGTTCTGACGTGCCCTGGAAAGGATGGACCACATTAAAGGCATGCGTTCCTCCCTCGACCCTATGCCATTCAATGTCCGGACGGGCTTGCAGCAGCTTCTTGGATCCCTCTACCAGACGCGCATAATCTTCCGTCCCCTGAACCAAAAGAATCGGAAGCCGGGAGCCTTTGGCTCGGCCCACGATATCGTATCGGTCCGCATTCCTCTCCATATCGTCTAATATTTCTTTAGACAGCGGCATCTGTTGGCCGGTGCGGGCGTTAACCACATACCCTATTCCGTTGGCATTTATTTGTTCCTTTACTTTATGTTCGAAAAAGTCCGGATGGGTAATTCCGTTCCAACTGACCACACCCGAGATTCGATCCGGATGATCCAAAGCGTAAATTAATGCGACTCCGGCCCCCCGGCTATGTCCCAGCACAAATAGCCGCGCTGTCTGGGGCCGCTTCTCTTCAGGAAACAAACCGTCCCGAACGGCATGAACGACAAAATCCAAATCCTCCAATTCCCTGGAGTAAGTATTGAGTGCAAACTTATCCAACTCCGTGAAATCCGTCCCATTCTCACCGATTCCATTGTGGGAAAAATTAAATACGATCACATCAAGCTTGTGCGAAAGCTTCTTGCCTATATAAGGAAAGAAGCCCCAATCTTTAAACCCTTTGAAACCGTGACAAACGAGAAGCGTTCCCACAGATTCGCGCTCTGCAGGGTAAAAATCGGCCCGTATCTTCCGATCAGCAGCCATCGACCATTCTATAGAAACAGACAAGAAACTCCCTCCCTATATAAAATTAAACATGCACTTCCTCTCAAGTATAAAATGATGTCTTGATCTCAGGCAACTGAACTACACACTGCACGTCCATCCTCTACGGGGAATAACAAGGATAAACGGCTTACGCCACCCCTTTGAATAGCTTAATGAAGCTTAAACTTTCTAGTGAAAAAAAAAAACTACGGCTGACCAATTAACTAACAAGGATTTCCAATGACCTTCGTCGAAGTATTTTTTACATACTTTGACGGAGGTT
>NZ_JBQCLK010000016.1:0-126531 GCF_051966115.1 Paenibacillus sp. SAFN-117 | reverse complement strand
CGCCCAAAGTTGCCCATTTTAACTGTAGTTTATCCAGTTAGTTTGATCATTTTCGCCCATTCGCTTGAATCTACCTGCACAAAATACAGTTAGACGTGCCGCTCCGCTTGTAACGATGCCTGCAGACGGTAAAATAGACGGATTTTCAAGGTAGTTCCCCGTCTTTTGCTCCAGAAGTGAAAACTAGCTGTATAAAATCCAGTTAGACCCCCATGTCTCTGACCGCGGCACCAGTAGATAATAAAAATAAACGAATTTTCAAGGTAGACGCGCCATTCCGTCTGCACAGCTCCAGCAGAAAATGAAAACAGACGGATTTTCAAGGTAGACACGTCATCCTGCGAGTACGGCACCTGCAGAAAATGTGATTTTCAAGGCAGACGTCCCTACCGCAAAAGCGTCACCGACAACGTCGATCTGTACCATCAGAAGGAAGGGTGGAAATTATGGCTTATTTTCAGGGCAGCTATGCCCTTGTCGAGCCATCGCCAGGCAGATTGTTTTATTTGCTGCATGGTAAAGTAGTCTTGCAGCGACTGCCCGGAACTAAGAGGGCTCGACCCGCTCGCTCCCCTTTCCTTTGCTTGCCCTGGCCATTTATCAATTCGTCCGCTGTCCGCCCTGTTTCAAGCTCCTTCATACGCCGATAAACGGATGACGGTCTCTGCTCCTTTTCCCTCTATAAAAGATCCACAGCCGCAAAATCCAATACAAAACGCCTCTTCCCTATAGTTTCCGACCGAGGAAGAAGCGTGTTTCGTAAGCCTGTATAAGAAATAGATTGAAATTCATTCACGTGGAGATCGTTGGTTTTCCGGTTTTTGGCTCCCGTTCCGCCGTGCTGTCGGCCCCGTGTTCGTTCCTGAACCCGCACTTTGCCCGCTCCGTCCCATTCCTCAAATAAGCGACCCAATAGATGCCCGCTACAAAGAGTGAGCCTCCCACCGCGTTCCCGAGAAACACGGGCACAAAATTGGCCGCATACTCCACCCACGTAAAATACCCTGCGAAAATCGCTGCGGGTATGACGAACATATTAGCGACCACGTGCTGAAATCCGATAGCCACGAAAGCCATCGTCGGAAACCATATGCCTGCGATTTTGCCGCCTGTGCTATTCGCCGCATACGCCAGCCAGACCGCCAGTGAAACGAGCCAGTTGCAGCCGATTCCCGAGATAAATGCCTGCAGAAACGGTTCGTCGAGCTTTTGAGCCGCTGCGCTTATCGTTTTCTCCAGATACGGGCCGCTTTCGGTTAAACCGACGACATGGCCGAAGAAATAGGCGACAAACATCGCTCCCGCAAAATTGCTAAGGGTAACCCAGAACCAGTTCACCGCCACTTGCCCCGACGTTATTCTTCCACTCAATCTCGCGATAGACAACGTCATCATATTTCCCGTCAGGAGCTCCCCTCCGCCTATCAGCACAAGAATAAGCCCAAGCGGAAAAACCGATGCTCCCAGAAGCGACGTGAAGCTTCCCCACTCAACAGGGACGGAAGCAGTCACCCGAATGCTCAATAAATAGCCCAAGGCAATGAAAGCCCCCGCTCCAAAACCAAGAGCAAGCAAGCTTAACAAGGACAAGCCGGCCTTGGCCTCGCCGCTTTGAACGGCATATTCCGCAACCACCCCTGGAGTACGATTCGCCATCCTTATCTCCTCCGCAGCCCCATTGTGAAAATAAGCACAATCCACATTACTTCCATTATACATTGATTAAGCAGATTTTTAAGTGATGTTTGTCACAGTCTGTATTACTATTTTTAATAGACTGTATTACTTCTATAATCTTGCTTTACCCTCCCTTCCTCAACAAGCGACTTGCCCTCGATTTATACCTTTTAATCTTTTAAAACTCCAGTTAAAACAACGGTTTTATGTACATTGTTATTTTTTTCACAAATTATTCACCAGTCCCCTCTTCCCTCCTTTATGGAAATCGATTATGGTTAAATTAAGAACTGTTATATATTTAATTCATAACTATGTTTCATTCTAAAGGAGGGCTCCCTATGAAGCAATGGGTTGGATTTCAGGAAGGCAAATGGCAGCGTGAAATTAATGTAAGAGACTTTATTCTGCACAACGTGTCCGTGTATACGGGAGATGAAGCTTTCCTCGCCCCGGCTACGGACAACACGAAGAAGCTCTGGCAGCAAGTAATGGAGTTATCCAAGCAGGAGAGGGTAAAAGGCGGGGTTCTGGACATGGATACCGGCATTGTCTCTACCATTACGTCACACGAGCCGGGATATTTGAACAAGGAGCTCGAAACGGTAGTCGGCTTTCAAACCGACCGTCCTTTCAAAAGGTCGCTGCAGCCCTTCGGCGGTATTCGCATGGCAGAGCAAGCCTGCGAATCTTACGGGTACAAGGTTGACCCCGAGCTGTCTCGAATCTTCCGGGAGTATCGCAAGACGCACAATCAGGGAGTCTTCGATGCCTACACGGAAGAGATGCTGGCGGCACGGAAAGCGGGAATCATTACCGGCTTGCCGGATGCCTACGGCCGCGGAAGAATTATCGGGGACTACCGGCGGGTAGCTCTATATGGAGTCGACCGGCTGATTGCCGAGAAGAAGAAAGACTTGTCGTTGACGGGAGCCCGAACGATGAGCGAGGAGATCATTCGTCTCCGCGAAGAGATCTCCGAACAGATTCGGGCGCTTCAAGAGCTCAAGCAGATGGCGGCGGCTCACGGATATGACATTTCCGAACCGGCGGCTAACGCCCGGGAAGCCTTTCAATGGCTGTATTTCGGATTTCTGGCCGCTATTAAAGAGCAGAACGGCGCCGCCATGAGCCTCGGACGCACGTCCACCTTCTTGGATATTTACATTGAACGGGACTTGCGGGAGGGAGTTCTGACCGAACAGCAGGCTCAGGAGCTGGTAGACCATTTCGTCATGAAGCTCCGTCTGGTGAAATTCGCCCGTACTCCGGACTACAACGAGCTGTTCAGCGGAGATCCGACCTGGGTGACGGAAGCGATAGGTGGTATGGCTCTGGACGGAAGATCACTCGTCACCAAGAACTCGTTCCGCTTCCTTCACACGCTGGATAACTTGGGTCCGGCACCTGAGCCTAACTTGACGGTCCTGTGGTCCACCAAGCTGCCCGAAGCGTTCAAGCGTTACTGCGCCGCCATGTCGATCAAGTCGAGCTCCATTCAATATGAGAACGACGACTTGATGCGTCCCGAGTTTGGGGACGATTACGGCATCGCCTGCTGTGTATCGGCCATGCGAATCGGCAAGCAGATGCAGTTCTTCGGGGCGCGGGCCAATCTGGCCAAGGCGCTGCTCTACGCCATCAACGGCGGCGTGGACGAGAAGTCCAAGGTGCAGGTAGGACCGGAATTCGCGCCGATCACCTCGGATGTGCTCGATTATGATGAAGTGATGCTCAAATTCGACCATGTCATGGAATGGCTGGCCGAGCTGTATCTGAATACACTTAACGTCATTCATTATATGCATGATAAATATTGCTACGAACGAATCGAAATGGCGCTTCACGATACGACCATCCTGCGGACGATGGCGACCGGAATCGCCGGGTTGTCAGTCGTGGCCGACTCGCTGAGTGCCATCAAGCACGCCAAAGTTACCGCCATTCGCGACGAAAGCGGGCTGGCCGTAGATTTCGCCATCGAGGGAGATTACCCGAAATACGGAAACAACGATGACCGGGTGGACCTAATCGCGGTTCAAATCGTTGAAGCATTCATGGCTAAGCTAAGAAAGCACAAGCCTTATCGCAATTCGGTCCAGACGATGTCCATCCTGACGATTACCTCGAACGTCGTCTACGGGAAGAAAACAGGCAACACTCCGGACGGAAGAAGAGCCGGCGAACCGTTCGCACCCGGCGCCAATCCTATGCACGGGCGGGATTCCAAAGGGGCACTGGCATCGTTGAATACCGTGGCGAAACTGCCATATCAGCACTCGCTTGACGGAATCTCCAACACCTTCACGATCGTTCCGCAGGCACTCGGCAAGGATGAGGAATCGCGAAAAACAAATCTGGTCGCCATCCTGGACGGCTATGCAGCCAAACAGGGGCATCACCTCAACATTAACGTGTTGAATCGGGATACCTTGCTGGACGCCATGGAGCATCCGGAGCAGTATCCGCAGTTGACGATCCGCGTCTCCGGGTATGCCGTTAATTTCATCAAGCTGACCCGCGAGCAGCAGATCGATGTGATTAACCGGACCTTCCATAACAGCTTGTGAGTTAAATTCCTATCGGCGCTTCAAGAAAAGTGAGGGCGGGGACTTGGAAGCGAAGTCCAAATACTTTTTGCAGGAGCCCCGACAAGTAGCAAATTCACCACTGCATACAGCGCTACAAGTCAAGCCGGGAGCCTCACGCAGCAGGACGTCTGCCAAGATATGCGCAGGCTCCCGGAACATAGATCAGCTCATTTGTTTAGAAAGGGAGGGATGAGCATGAAGGGGACCATACATTCCATCGAAACCTTCGGCACCGTAGACGGACCCGGCATACGCTATGTCGTATTTACCCAGGGGTGTCTCCTTAGATGCCAATATTGCCATAATCCCGATACATGGGTTATCGGACGGGGCCAAGATATAACCATAGAGGAAATCATACGGGATTTGCAATCCTACCTCCCTTACTTGCAAGCGTCCAATGGAGGAATTACTGTCAGCGGAGGAGAGCCTTTGCTGCATTTGGACTTTCTCATTTCCTTGTTCCAAGAGTGCAGGAAGCTCGGGGTTCATACCGCTATCGACAGCTCGGGCGGCTGTTACTCCGCCGACCCCCGTTTCCAAACCAAGCTTAGCGAGCTGATGCAGTATACGGATCTGATTCTGCTGGACATTAAGCATATCGACGATGAGGCTCACCGCAAGCTGACGGGCAAATCCAATCAGCACATTCTGCAGTTCGCAAGATGGCTGTCCGAGAGAAAAGTCCCCGTATGGATTCGCCATGTTCTCGTCCCCGGCATCACCGATGTGAGGCAGGATCTGGAGAGACTCGCAGACTTTATTCAGACGCTTGACAACGTCGAGAGGATCGAAGTGCTCCCGTATCATAAATTGGGGGTATACAAGTGGAAAACCCTTGGCCTGGAATATCCGCTCGAGCAGGTAGAGCCTCCAACCCAGGAAAGCGTCGCTTTAGCCGCATCGATCTTGAATCGTGCCAACAGGAACCTCTGATCCTCTGGGCATTCCCGGGCAGCGCCTTAACCACGATCGGTGGCCTGTTGGAATTAACCTCCTGCTGGCCATGCTCTTCCCGGCGGAAGGCAGGCGGTAGAAGAGCCTCGGAGACCGATATTCGGCTTTGTTCACAACTATAGGGGCGATGGTACTTGTGGCAGCTTGCACTAACAAGGAAGTGCCGTCGCGGCAGCCCACTGCGGATAATCCAGAACTCCGAGTTTCTTCTCCTGCTAAACATTAAGAGGTAGCTGAAAAAAGACCCGCAGAAGTCAAAAGTGCAGGTCTTTTGTGCGATTTTAGTTGAAAACGGCAAATGACAAGCGATTGTGCAGGTAAATTTAACGATTGGGCCGATTTTCGCGATATTATGACGATTGACCTGCAGTTTTGCGTGTCTTTTAGGCGAATGATCATTTTTCCGGAAAAAGACATGCACTTTTGCTCGTCTTCGAGGCAAGGGCCTCCTGTGCTTCGGTCCGCACATGGCGCTGGCACCTCTTGCTAGGGACCCTCTGCGCTTCGGTCCGCGCATGGTGCTTGGCACCTCTTGCTGCGGGACCCCTTTCGCTTCGGTCCGCACATGGTGCCGGCACCTCTTTACTATGTGTCCCTCCTAAGCCAGGTTCTACACATGCGCTTGTTTCACCCCGGCCGCGAGTTAGGCGGGCTTGCGCCAAAAATTCACCGGCAAGGCTCCCTGGACGAGTGAGACATCCGCATACATTCGCCTATCTTAAGCAGCCGTCCCTTACAAACGAATCCAGATTCCGGTCTTATCGTCGGAGGTTTTGAAGCGCAGATACTTCTGGCATTCCGGATCATTCTGCTCCAGGGCGATCAGGCTTTCCGCGTATCCCTGCAGGCCTTTGCTTTCGATTTCCTCCATCAGCACTTTCCCGTCCAATGTCCCGTAAATATCCTCGGAGTGCGGAAACAAACCGTCGGTAATAAGCAGCAGTCCGGTGAGATTAATCCGGTTAATGACCCCGTATTCCAGGAAGGAAGCCAGCTCCGGCTGGCCGTTCATGGCGGAGTAGCCGTTTATCGTATTCATCAGCACCTTGTTCTTCCGAATATGGGGCTCCACGTGCTCCCTGATTTGCTTTCGCGTAGTCATTCCCTGCTCCAGACAAGCCTTCCATCTTATTCTCGTCTGCAGGTCGATGTGATCCAACTGATCGTACGTGACAGTGCGCACCGTTCCATCCTTGTACGTGGCGAAAATCATGCAATCCCCGGTCTGGGCGTACTGCACTCTGGTCTCCTCGATTTTGATCAGGGCAATTTCCGTCGTCCACAGGGCTTCCCGGTCCTCCGGATCTATCCCATGGGCGATCATTTCCTGGCGAAGCGACTGATTGGCCCGAAGTACGGCATCCTTCACATGAACGGTTTCCCACCAGGATACCTCTATCGCTTCCAGCTCCTTCTTCACCAACTGGGAAGCCAAATATCCCCCGGTCTCTCCCTGAGGTCCGCGAAAAGGCGTCACGGAGGTAGCTCCATCCAGCACACCGTAGACCCCCGCCCCACTCTTCTCGATGAGCGCATCCTCATTCCAATCGCTGCTTCCTTGAATAGATATCGTTTCTATCTTCATCCTAATCCATCTCCTCTCCAGCCACTGATCTTATGACATCGTAGACCGAAACCTCCCGCGAAAGCTCTATCGCTTCGATCAGCGCTTCGGTTTCCTTCCACCGTTCTTTATCCTTAACGTCAGGATACCTTCGGTTCAAACGCTTGTCCAAGGACAACGCAGGGTCCGTTTGCCGCTTGCCGTCCTCCTCATCATCAGACATCGGCTGCGTTCTGGCCGGCATTTGGGAGGTGGCCTCCGCTATCCGTGCCTGCATATTTTCCTCAAGCATGGAGGCAACCAGCTCCAAGGCATTTCCATCCTTCTCTTCGGAAGAATGAAGCACCGCCAGGCCGTTAACCTTCGGAATGTATTTCTCCGTCTCCGGCATCTCGGTCATGGCAAAAGCGAACTTCCCGCCAATATACTTCTCCAGCATCGCCCGCTTGTCGGAGGAGGCTAGATACAAGCCCGCCCTCCCCGTAATAAAGTCGCTTGCCGCCAACGGCTGCTGGAGAGGAGGCATGATGCGGTCGGTTTCGATCATTCTCTTCCATAACCCGATAACCTCTGCCGCCTTGCTCTTCGATACCTTGTCCTCTCCATGGGAGAACAACAGATTCTGAAGCAGCCAGGGCACCTCCGGTTCGACGACCAGTCCCCAATATTCCTTATCGGCCGCCAATTGTCGCCCGGCCATGCGCAGCTCATCCCAGGTGTTCAACTGCGCCCCGTCATTAACCCCCGAATATTTGAGCAAATCTTTATTGTAAAAAACGACCGGAACACTCGCCCCGTATGGAACCGCCCATACTTGGGCCTCATATTGAAAATAGGCGGCCAAGTCGGGATGGAGACTCTCCCGCAGCTCATCGGACAGCAGGTCCTGCAGCGGAAGAAGCACGCCGGACTCCGCCAGTTGGGCAATGCCGTATAAGCTGCTGACCTCGACCACTTGAGGCATATGGTGAACGGAAATGGCCGCCGTCAATTCGTCGAATAGCTGTTCATAAGAACGGAAGGTCCGGACCTCTACTTCCACCGATTCATGGCTCCGCCCGTATTCCTCCAGGAAGGGCGCCAGTGCCTTCGTGTACACCCACACCTCCAGGGTGACGGGCCGCACCGTCTCTCTTTTGGCCAGGGGCCCCGCCGTACTGTGCCAGATTTTGTAGGCGCCCGCACCTACAACTACAAGCAGGAGGATAGACAGGAAGGCAATCATTCGTTTCGATTCCATTCCTGCATCCCTCCTTGTTCTTGTTGATATGGTTCTTTTTACAGTTGGAGTCCCTTTTTGCCCGCCAGCTTGTTAGCAATCAATAACGAAATTAATGTCGTAAAAGTCAGTATGGACGCCAAGGCAGCTCCCGTTCCGTAGTTGGAAGTGAAGACCTCGCTGTAAATCGTCACGGTAATGGTTGCCGTCGCCCCGTAGTAGAGGACGATCGTTGAGCTCAGCTCGTTTATCGTCGTGACCCAGCTTAAGATCGCGCCGGACAATACTCCCGGAGCCATGAGCCGTGCCGTCGTTTTGAAGAAGGTTTTGGCCGGAGGCACCCCAAGACTGATGGAAGCCTCTTCCACGCTTTTATCCAACTGCTGCAGAATGGCCGTACTGGACCGGATGGTGTACGGAAGCTTGCGGATGACGTAGGAAATAACTAAAATAATCCACGTCCCCGTAAGAATTAACGGCGGCTTGTTGAAGGCGATGATCAGACTGATCCCGAGCACCGTTCCCGGCATAACGTACGGAACCATCAACAGGCTGTCCAGCATGGCGGTAATCTTCGATTTCCTGCGGACGAGCAAATAGGCAACCAGCATCCCCATCGCAATCATAATCACTATGGAGATGGATGAATACGTATAGGTGTTTAATATAGCTTTCGGCACCCGGAACAGGATTTCTTTATAGCTGTCAAGACTAAATCCGGGATGGAAGACCGGTCCCTTCGTTTTGATAAAGGAGGTCACGATCACCGTCACCTGAGGAATGATGGAAATACACGCCGGGATAAAAGCAAGCGCTGTCAATCCCCACTTGAGCCCCGGACGCAATGTGCGGACCTTCGGGGTCCTCATTCCGGTCATGGAATAATTTTTCCGTGAAACCAGATACCTCTGCAGGAACAGAATCGATGTAGAACACAGAATCAGCACAACACTGAGTGTACTGGCCATTGCCGGATTGCCGCCCATCTCGCTGATGAACTGCTCGTAAGCCAGAATCGGCAGCACCTTGAAGCCTTGCCCCAGCAGCATCGGCGTACCGAAATCCGCGAAGGAAGCCATAAACACCATCAGCGCTCCGGTGGACAGCGTAGGGAAGATCAGCGGAAGAGTGACGGTCGTAAGCCTTTTCCAGCCGGGCATTCCCAGGCTCTCGGATGCTTCCTCGAGCGAGGTGTCTATCGTCTTTAATGCCCCCGATACGTACAGATAGATGTGGGGGTAATAATGAAGCGTGAAGGCAAAGACTATGCCGTGCCAGCCATAGATCGATTTCATCGGAATGCCGATATCGTGCAAGAACCGTGTAATAAACCCGTTATTGCCGAGCATCAGAATCCAGGAGTATGCCCCGATGAAAGGCGGCGACAACAGCGACATAATCACCATAATATTGATGAGGCCTTTAAACTTAATATTATATCGCGTCGTCACATAAGCCAAGGGGACCCCGATCATGATCGCAAAGATGGTAGCCAGACCGGAAACTTTAAAGCTGTTAAACAGGGCGTCCCGGTAATACTTCAGCTTGACGAAGTGCTCATAATTTTGCAGCGACAGAGCGCCTTTCTCATTAAACAAGCTGGTATAAAATAAGGAGAAAAGCGGATACACAATGAAGGAAAACAGGAACAGATAAACGATTACCGTAACCCAGGTCCAGAAATCCCATTTTTTCAAGCTAAGCCGGTTGGCCAGAGCGGGCCGAATGATGGGCTGTTGCATTATAAAGGACCTCCTTCCCCTCCTGATCGAACAGCACCGCCTTATTCGGCTGCAAATCCAGATAAACCTTCTGCTTCTCGCTAATCAGATGCTCCGGCTCCACCGCATGCTGCTGAACCTCGATCACCTGCTGCCCGCCAAGATCTACACTATAACTGACCTTATCGCCCAAATAAGTGACGGTCCGTACTACCCCGGGAATAAGCGTGTCCTTGGTCTGCCCGGTTTCAATCCGAATCTTCTCCGGCCGGACCGACAGCAAAGCCTGACCTTCGCCGGGACGGAACAGCTTCAAGGGAAAGCGGATTCCGTGCAGTTCGACCGGCGCCTCCCCGGTTAGAGGGTCGATGGCCCCAACCCGGCAGTCAATAAAATTGGAGGCTCCGATAAAGTTGGCAACGAACTGGTTCCGGGGATAAGCATAAATCTCATGCGGAGAAGCGATCTGTTGAACGCAGCCGTCGCTGAGTACGGCAATACGGTCGGATACGGCAAGCGCCTCCTCCTGATCGTGCGTTACATAAATCGTAGTGATGTTCAGCTCTTTCTGCAGTTTGCGGATATCCGTCCTCATCTTGATTCTCAACTTGGCGTCCAGATTGGACAAGGGCTCATCCATGAGAAGCAGACCGGGCCGGATGACAATCGCTCTCGCCAGGGCGATTCTCTGCTGCTGGCCGCCGCTCATATCTGACGGCACCCGATCCCGCAGGTGGGTAAGCTCCACCATTTCCAGAGCCTCCATCACCCTCTGCTCGATTTCCTTCTTTCCGACCTTCCTCGCTTTCAAGCCGTAAGCGACATTTTCAAAAACGGTCATGTGGGGGAAAATAGCATAGTTCTGAAATACCATCCCGATATTCCGTTCATGGGTCGGCACCTCATTCACGAGCCGATCCCCGAAATAAATATTGCCCTCCTCCTGCCTATAGAAGCCTGCGATCGTCCTCAGCAGGGTTGTCTTGCCGCAGCCGCTCGGTCCGAGCAAGGTGAAAAATTCGCCTTCCTGAATAGTAAAATGCGCATCGTTCACCGCTTTAACGGTGCCAAAATATTTGGAAACATGCTCAAAGGTGATTTTCTGCATTACGGTCCCTCCCGACAGATAAGAAGGGTGCCTAACGGCAACGTTAAGCACCGGATTCCCATCTTATTGTTCTTGTCCTGTTACAATTCTGGTAAAGCGCGCAACAGCTTCATCCTTATGCTCGGATGCCCACTCGGTGTCATACGGCAGCACTTTAATATCCTTGGTGAGCGGAATGCCTTCGACCTTCTCGGCATCCTTCCTGACGGAGCGGCGTTTGAATTCCTTCTGAATCAGGCTCTGTACGTCCGGACCGGCGACAAAGTCGATGAATTGCTTCGCTTCTTCAAGATTTTTGGCTCCTTTGATGATAGATAAAGCATCCGCACGGGCAGAGGTTCCTTCCTCGGGATAGATAATGCCCACTTTAGCTCCACCTTCGATATAACGGAGAGCCGCGTCCTCCGAGGTGATGCCCAGATAAAACTCTTTATCCGCAACCCCTTTGTAGACCATAGAGGAACTCGATAAAATTTTATTGTCCAGATTGGCGACAAATTTCTTGATGAACTCCCAGCCCTTCTCGTCATTCAAGCCGAAGGCCGTCATCATGGTGACCATTTGTGTATAGGAGGAAGCCGAACGCTGAGGATCTGCGAAAGCTATCTTGCCCTTCCACTTCTCGTCAAGCAAACCTTCCCAGCCCTTGGGCTTCTCCTCTTCGGAAACGAGATCCTTGTTGTAAATAATGATCATCGGCAGAATGGACAGCGGTGTCCAGACTTTGTTCGGATCGACGTAGTCGGCTTCCAGATTGTCGATTTCTTTGGTGACGTAGGATTCGAAGTAATCCTTGAACGCATCGTGAGATTCCTGTCCGCCGCCGAAGAAGACATCGCCCAACGGGTTAGACGCCTCGGCCTCTACCCGCTTCAACAGCTCCCCGGTTCCCCCGGAGATCAGCTGCACCTGGATTCCCGTGCGATCCTGGAACTCCTTAATGATCGGATTGTTAATTTCCGCCTGGTTCGGCGAGTATACCGTCAAGCGTCCCTTGCCTTTCGCTCCTCCCTCCGATGGATTATTTTCGGCCGTTTTGCGGCCTCCGCCACCGCCTCCGCCGCAGCCGGCAGTCACCAGAAGCAGTACCGTCAGAAGGAATAATAACGCTTTCTTTTTCACTTAAAGACCTCCCATTCCTTATTTCTTTGTCATCCTCCGGTTCCGCAGGTTGGACCCTGACGGGAGCACGTCGGTGTTGTCTAAACTATAAAGCAACCTGTAAGCGCTGCCAATGAGACAAAATTTCCTAACTGTCGATTTTTTTGTCCACTATTTTTTACCTGGGAAAGAAAAAACAGGCGTCCGTGAAAGCACCGCTTAGTGCAATCCCATTCGCCTGCGAAATTCGGTCGGGGTTTCCCCAGTCCATTTGCGAAACAGCTGGCTGAAGTAGCGAGCGTCCTGATATCCTACCGCCAGGGAGACCTCATAAATTTTGGCATCCGGCCGCAGCAGAAGCTGCTTCGCCTTCTCCAAGCGCAATTGGGTTACATATTCGATAAAGCTGACTCCGCTGTATTTTTTGAATATCCGGCTGAAATAGCTTTCGCTCATATGAACCGATGCGGCAACGTCCTGCAAGGAAATATCCTTATCGTAGTGCTCCCTGATATATTGTTCAATCGTATCCAAACCGTATTTCTCCTTGACGATCAGCTGATCCAATTCTTCATAGCAGATGATCCGGTTATAACCGATATATTCCTTCTGCTGCAAGGCCACCTCCGCCTCATGATAGGCCGCTGCCAGCGAATGGTAGTGCCGGTGCATACCGCTAATGCCGACCGCTACGCTCCATCCCTGGTCCCGGCAAGCCGCGATGAGCCCCGAAGCCTGTTCCCTCCAGCCTGCGGGCGGACAGGTCAGGAGAACGGCAAGCCGATGCTCGTGCATGAAGAGCCGCAGGCTTCCTGTTGTGCAGTAGCCGGCATCGGAAACGATTGAAGCTGCCCCACTGGAGCCCGCCACCGGGGACCAGCCATCCAAAGCTTGCATAAGCGGCTCCAAGGCGGAAGTCCATGGAGGCCTGCCATCTTGAACGCTGTCCGGCTCCCACTCTACAATTGCGACCTGAAACGAGGCAAACACTTCATTCACCCGGTCTCCCAGCAGCTCCTTCAGCAGCTCGGCTTCCCGCTCCGTAGCGCTATCCAGCATGAAATCATGCAGCAATTTGGCCAGCAGCAGCGGTTGGCTGCTCTCAATCTTCAGCTCCAGCCGCTTCGCGTATTCCTGCTGCTCCCTCGCGGCTTCAATTTGCCGGATGACTCTGCCTATCGTGCACATCAATTCATCGGGATCGGTCGGCTTGAGGACAAAATCGGCGGCCCCTAACTTAATCGCCTGCTGGGCATAAGCAAACTCGTCGAACCCGGTCAGGAAGACAATCTTCGTGTGCGAATAAGCTTCGCCTGCCCTCCTGGCCAGCTCCAATCCGTCGCAGCCGGGCATCCGGATATCCGTAAGCAGAATGTCAGGCTTATGCCGCTCAATCATCTGCCATCCGGCTTGTCCGTTAGCGGCTTCTCCGATCAACCGGCAGCCAATCTCTTCCCATGGAATCGTCTGCTTCAACCCTTCCCGTACCAGCCATTCGTCATCCACTATCAGGATCGTGTACATATCTGCCCTCCCTCTCCGTCAATATCGGAAATTCTATCCGAACCCGCGTCCCTTGGCCCGGGCGGCTGTCCAACTCCATTTCGTAATTTCCGCTAAAATATAATTCCAGCCTGCGTCTTACATTGGAAAGTCCGATGCCTGTCTTATCGAAGGCGGGCGAACGATACCGATTCTCTCTCATGGCCTGCACCAGATCTGCACTCATTCCTACCCCGTCGTCTTCGACCGTAAATCTGAGCCGACCTCCGTTTTTCTTGCCGGTAATGACTAGAGACCCTTTATCCTCCTTCATTTCCAGCCCGTGAGTGATAGCGTTTTCGACAATAGGCTGGAGCAGAAGCTTCAAGGTATAGCAGCCTTCAATCTCCGGTTCTATTTCGATGCGGACGTCAAATTTATCCCGGTAGCGCATATTTTGAATGACCAGATAATTTTTGATTTGTTGAATGTCTTCCCGCACCTCGATAATTTCGTGATCCTTGCGAATGCTGAAGCGAAGCAGCTCTCCCAGGGAAACGACGGTTTTGCTGATATCATGCACTTTATGAATTCGTGCCATCCAATTGATGGAATCGAGCGCATTATACAGAAAATGGGGATTGAACTGGGCCTGGATCGCTTTCAGCTCGGCCTCGCGCAGCTTTAGCTGCTTCTCGTATACTTCATTGATCAACTGCTTGATATGGGCCAGCATCTTGTTAAAGCTTCTGCCCAGCTGTCCGATCTCGTCATTGGAGCCGGCGGCGAACGTAACGTTCATGTTTCCCTCCTCGACGAGTCGCATCAGAAAGCGCAGCTTCCGCAAAGGACGGGTCACGTTGTTGGACAGAAAATAAGCGAGCCAGAAAGCGAACAGAATGCATATGGCAATGATGATCAGGGTCAAATTGCGGATGCTGCTTCCTTCCTTGGTCAACGCGCTGACCGGCACTACATTGACCAGCTTGAAGCCGGTCATCTCCGAGGTGTCGAAGGTCACCATGGCCGAGGAACCTCCCCGTTCTCCCGGCGGGATGCGGAAGAAGCCTTTCTTCCCCTCCAGGACCTGATCAATATAAGGCTGATCCAGCTTAGTCCCCACCTGATGCTTGGAGGGCAGACTGGAGACCACGTAACCGTTGCGGTCCAGCAGGAACACCTCTCCCCCGGGGTATAATTGGGCCTTATTATATTTATCGGCAAGCGCCGGCTCCATTATATCGATCACCAGAAAGCCCAGAGGCTGATTGGTTTCAATATTTTTGAGCATACGGCCGGAGCTGAGAACGACGCCGAAATCATCCATTTTTTTCATCGCGTAATGGGTATCCCAGACTACGTTGCCGTTCGCCAGATCGGCTTTGCGGAACAGCCCCCAGTGGACGTTGTAGTCGCGGTAGGAATTAGGCAGCAGCTCGCCGGTGAAATAGCGGTCCCCGTTTTCCCCCAATAGGTAAATGGAGATTTCCCAGTTTTTGAACCCGAGGAATGATTCCAGAATCGCATTAATTTGCTTGCGGTCGCTATGCTTCTCGGCCAAACTGCGGTCGCCCGGCTTGGACAGCACCTGCTGAATATCTTCGTTGCTATAGATATACATCGACAATTGCTCGATATCTTTAACAAAATAATTGATGCTGTGATTCACTTGTGACAGGTTCTCCAGTATGCTCCGGCATACTTGATCGAGGATGGCTTCCGCCGACTTGTAATAGGAAAATGCCCCCAGCAGCGCAAGAGGAGTAACCGCAACGACGAGAAACAGCAGTATTAATCTTTTCTTCAGCTCCACTTCCGCCACGCCTCCCATTAAAGCGTTTACATAAAAATCCCCGTAAATCCAATAAAACCATATTCCTGCCAAATCGGCAATCCAAAAATTTTTTAGACCCACAAACTTACATACCTGCCGATCGTCAGCGGAGATGGAAATTTTATCGTTGCGCCAACACTCGTATACTACGGCCTTAGCGTGGCAGTCTTTCGAAAGCAGCTTACTATACTACCTTGAAAATCCGTCTATTTTACCGTCTGCAGGCATCGTTGCAAGCGGAGCGGCACGTCTAACTGTATTTTGTACAGGTAGATTCAAGCGAATGGGCGAAAATGATCAAACTAACTGGATAAACTACAGTTAAAATGGGCAGCTTTGGGCGAAACGGCTGTTTTGGCGCAAACTAACTGTAGGTTTTCCAGTTAGTTTCCATATTTCTTCCGAATATAGAAATCTAACTGTATGAAATCCATTTAGTTTTCAAATTTCACACTATTGAAGCAATTCAACTCTATTCTACCTTGAAAATCCATCCATTTTCATCATCTGATGGTGCCGCGGTCAGCGGCATGGGGGTCTAATAGGAAACTTTGTTCTACGCTATATTAACTCTGTAAGAATTTAATGATTTCTATGTGGAAAAATAACTTTTAACGGAGCCTATCAGTTCAAAATTGATGCATTACCGCAGGAATTTGTGCCCGCTTTAATCAACTTAAAGATTCCTAAGTGATAACAAAACCCCGACCTCCTGCGGTCGGGGCTTCCATGCTCGTTGATTATTGAATGGAGATGCCTTTCTTCAAAGCTTTAAGGTCCCCGTTGGTATTGATCAACTGTGGGAGCCTCCTTGTGCCGATATCCATCGGTGCATTACACAACCGGCATCTGGGAGAACTATCGAAGGCGAAATTATCCCTCATCCAGCCCTTGCAGCCCTGTTGGGTACAGGACCATATTCTGCTATCCTCTTCCGGAATGTCCTCCGACAATCTTCTGCGATAGCTCATCTCACTAACTCCTCCCTATAGGATCATACACTTGGCCATAAAGGTAAGCGTTCATTCCGTTCTGAAGTTACGTACGTGCCAAATCCAGACAACCAGTATGCTGTATCGTCGTTTCCAAACTTTCTTGTCCGTGACTTTGCAAAAGCGTAGGCTCGCCTCTGGAGGCAAATCCACCACATCCGACTGCTAATACGGCCCTGCAACAATAAGAAAAACTGCCCCTAACTGGAGTTAAGGGCAGTTTAAGGGTTTAACCTAGAGCTTCACTACGTTCTCAGCTTGCGGTCCGCGATTTCCTTGAACCACGTTGAATTGAACGCGTTGGCCTTCATCCAACGATTTGAAGCCTTCCCCTGTAATCGCGCTGAAATGCACGAATACATCGCTGCCGCCCTCCACTTCGATAAATCCGAAGCCTTTTTCCGCGTTAAACCATTTCACTGTACCTGTTTGCATACAAACAGCCTCCAAACTTTAAAAATTAACATGATCATTTTATTTCTGGATAGAAAATAAAAATTCACATATTGGAAAAGGCACCGCAATACGAAGGATAACCCTTTACAACATGTGAATTCCAGTGTTTTCGTATATTAATCCTTATATTAACACTAACCGTTTCAAAAAGCAAGAAAAAAACGGCTGCGGGCTTTTCCCTTGATTCGCAGCCGCCGTTGTAAAGCTTCATCCGGTACGCAACCATGCTTTCAGCCGTTCTTGCTGGTGAAGGTGATGACGATAGTGCATCTCAACGAGCCAAAACCATTCCTTCGCATTTAATCCGCCGAAGCCGGGATGCGGCCTCGTATAGGCAAGAGAGACACCTTTCAATTGAGGCTCAATGTCCTGCATCCGGCTTACGACCTGCATCAAGCCGTCAATGATCTGATCCTTGCCGGCTGGCTGCGGGGGAATATATTGGTCAGAAGGAGGCACGCGAATGGCGATCGGCGGAAAGCTGCCCTGGGCGAATACCGCACGACCTCTCTCCGTTTTCTCCTCAGCCGGCGCAGCAGCCGTTGAATGATCCAGACAAGCCTCCGCATTCTTCAACTGCATATAGAGGGCCGAGTTAATCAGATGCATGTACATTTGTCCAAGCGACCATTCATCCTCGCTTGGTTTGCGGAGCATTTGCTCCCACTCCAGCCGTTCGATTTCCTGAATATATCGTTCGGTTACTTTCTGAAAGCTCTGCAAGATTTGATTAGAGTCCATAAATGCTTAGCTCCTTTCGTGTAAGTACCCTTACTATACAAAAACGCTACTGACAGCAGTATGTCAGTAGCGTTTAATTATTTTTTCCGCTTCTTCGCGAACTCTCTGCCGCAATGATTCCGGGCTTAATACGACGGCATCCGATCCCCAGCCGAGAATCCAGTGCAGGACCTCCTCGGGCCGGCGGACTCTAAGCGTAACATGCAGGCCATCCTGGCCGTCTTCCAGCTCTTCGATGTAGAAATAATCGCTCTCCTTCACTTTATCCGCGGCGCGATGATGGATAAGGAGCTTTATCAAGACGCTGCGATCATCCGGAGGCCGATAGCTGTGCAGAGTGAAATCCGGCGGACGCCGAAATCCCTCAACAAGCAATTCCAGATCACGTATACGGCTCATACGGAAATGACGGAGAGCCTGCCGCAGATGGCAGAAAGCAACGAGCACCCACGTCCCCCCGATATATACAATTCCGTAAGGGTCCACCTTGCGGACACGGACATCGAGACCAGGCTTCTTATAATTGAACCGGACTCTTCTCTGATCCAGAATAGCGCGGCGCAACAGCTTGAGCATCTCCTCCCGCCGGCCGTTGCCCTCTGACATTTTACCCGTAAGCAGTCTAAACGCATCCCGCACCCGCTCCGCTTCCCTGCGAGTGGTCCCCGGAAGGATGGCTTCGATTTTCCCCCTTGCCGCATACGCCTTAGCTTGATAATCATCGTCAAACTCGCGCTCAACGAAATGAAGGCCGATCAGCAAGGTGACGGCCTCCTCCACGGTAAAGCTCATAGGCGGCAAAAAATACCCCTCAAGCAAAGAATATCCTTGCCCGGGGGCGCCTACTATCGGAACACCGGCTTCACTCAAAGCCTGCATATCCCGGTAAATGGTTCGTATGCTGGTCTCGAATTTGGCAGCCAAATCTTCCGCCCGCTGCATTCCGTTGCGCTGAAGCTCCAGCACGATCGCCAATAGTCGATCGGTCTTGTTCATAGGGGACAACATCCTTCTTTTGACTAGAAGTTGCAAGGTCCGGTTCCGATTTTCCGTTTCGGATTCCTCTCTACTATCTTGGTTAACCTGACCTTCAGTTGTCTATATCATAACCGTTTCCGCCTCGCCAAGCCAGCATATACGGCATAATTATTTCAGAAAGAATTCCTTAACCTCGGCGATGGCATCCCCTTCGCCCGCTTCCCCTGACAGAAGCCGGTTTTCGATCCGTCCCAATTGGTCCATCATGGCTCTGTATTTGGTCTGATCTTTCATAAAAATGGGATTGTTCCGATTGACAATCAGGTGGACCTTCTTTTCTTTAATAACCTGGATCAGGAAGGTGATTTCCGAATCGGTTACTTCCGGGTACTGCTTGATAATGCTTCGAATTTTTCTGCGTCTGCCTATATCGGTCATCATTGTGCTCTCCATCTTTCTGTCACTTACACCGTTCCTTAACCGTTTAACCGCGGATCTATAACGGGAGCCCTTTAGGGAAAAAAAGCTTTCGGTTTCGGCTCCGCGCAGGTGTAGGGTAGCGCCTTAGTACGGCAGCTCCGGCACCGGAAGGGTTATGCAGCCTGGATTGCAGCGATAGCTGAACCAGACTGCGATTCATCGCAGGCGAGTACATCCGGTATTGGTTCTTGCCTGATGACTTGGCTTGGTACATGGCCAGGTCGGCATGCTCCAATAACGTTTCCGCCTCCAGCCCGTCTTGGGGATAGCAGGAAATTCCGATACTGACGGACATCTTGAAGGAGGAGCTTCCTATATTGACATCCCGGTCCAGGCAGCCCAGTACTCTCTCGGCCGCCTGCATCGCCTCTTCCTGTTGTGCAATCTCGGGAAGCAGGATTGTGAATTCATCTCCTCCCATTCTGACAACGACCCCTTGGGGAAGGACATTCTGAAGCTCTTCCGCGACTTCCTTAAGAAGGGCATCTCCCTGAGAATGGCCATACCCGTCATTAACCTGCTTAAATCTGTCCAAATCAAGATATAAGACAGCCAGCATATGTTGATTGCACTTTGCTTTATCTATCAGCTCGGGAATGGTCATTGCCAAATGTCTCCGATTGGGCAAACCCGTCAAGTCGTCATGGTAGGCCATGTGCCGGTAGGCATCCGCCATTCTGCAGCGGCTGGCGGCCTCCTTTAATTCCTTTAACAGTCGGATCTCATTTTCCAAGGATTGGACGGCAGATACCAGCATGGCGTTAAACAAGGGGTGGGCATGCACAGCCGTAGTAACGATAGAGATGGCCCCAAGCCCCTGAAAATCCTCTTCTTCCGGGAGGGGAACCGTATAGCTTTTCAGAGGCGTAAGGTCGGGAGTTGATGATTCGAGGGCTAACCGCTTTAATGAAGGGTCTCCCATAATCCCCGTAATATGGCCGTCCCGATCGGTTACCTTAACCATGACGGGGATCCCTTCCAATTGCTCGAGCCACTTATCCGTAACAGAATGAATCATGGACATGATTTCCGCTGAAGTCACTCCGCTGTCCTTATATGAGGACAACGGGGTGCCCTGCTGTAACTCCGGGACGGGACTCTGTTCCCTGCCCATCGACTTGCTCATTACCATTAAAATCCATCCTTTATATTATCCTAACCGTGTTATCTCATTCGAAGAGTATAGTATTATCCTATTTAACTATAGCAGGCTGAACAATTTCTGAACATAATTTCGATGTCGGTTAGTTGTTCTTCTTTTGCTTCTTCCACAATCGGATAAAGACAAACAGCAGCACTAGAAATAGAACGGGCAGAAGCACCAGAAGCCATGCAGAAAACTTCGATAAGCCGGCTCCCTTCGACGGAGAAGGGCTTTCCTCCCCCTGAGAGCCTTGGGATTGCTGCGGATCCAGCGAAACGGACCATACTTCCTGGGATCGGCTCATGATAACCAAGCTATGGTTCTCTTGCTCATTCTTAAGGAATTGCAGCAGCTGCGGATGCGTAAATCCCTCTTGGCCGTTGGCCGGTTGAAACACAGCCATCCGCTTGTCCTTATTCCAGACAGAGGGCTGTATCCAGGCGGCATACTCTGCCGTTTCACCGATTACGTTATATTTCGCCAAGGACAGCCGACCGTTCTCCGATTGCAGCTTCAGCTTGTCCTTCTCCTGCTGCAGTGATGGGTACAGGCCTATATCTCCCAACAGCACGATATTAAAGTCTTTCAACGATTGAACCGCATCAGCGGACAGCGGCTCGCTGAATACAACGGGCCGGTTCAGATTCCCCGTGTCGCCAACCATCTCGTTCATCAGCAGGGATAGCTGCTTCAACGTCGAGCCGTTGACCTCCTGAGGCAGAATAAAGGCGGTCTGATCGAGCCCGCGATCATTGACGAAGGGCGCAGGCCAGTATTGGAAGCTGTCATTCCCGATGATTTCATGGGGAAGCTGAACAACGCTTTCCTTATCGATAAAAATCCATCGGCCCCCATTGCGGTCCGGATAACAAACCTCTTCCGGCTCTACGATATTGGCTGCAAAGGTCAGTTCCAATACCCCGTTGAAGTCCGGATCCTCAATATACCTGGTAAGAGGAATACTGACCGTATAGCTGCCATCCTGCCCTTCGCCTCCCTGAAGCGGCACGCTGGTCGGAATTTCGTTGATCGTTACCGTTAATGCAGTGCGGGAGGTTCCCAGGGCAATGCTTCCTTCCTCCTTCTCCTGTTGATTGGCCGATGCTTTCCGGGTTTTCTTGTTCCGTTTATACTCCTCCAGCTCGTGGGTCAGTAGCGGCGAAGTCTTGAGCTTCAGCTCGAGGGAAGCCTCTCCCGTCAGCTTCCAGTAAGAAGGAATCCGGAGCGTCCACCGATCGGTCGACGGATGTACGGTATCCAACAAAACATGTCCGTACCCATAAGAAGATAGGGTCAAAGGTTTGGTTGGGCCGGCATCGGTCTGTGGCTGCGGTGTTTCCCGGATAATCAGATGGTTGCCGGTTAACTGCTTGGCCAGCTTCGAATCGGTCAATACCCGAATTTTATCTGCAATAGCCCGATCGGTTTCCGCGGAGACAAGCAGCATCTGCTTCGTCAATCCGGTTTGGTTGTCCGTAACTGAGAAATTGTCCAAGGACAGCTCTTCACCCTGAAGCTCTAAGGGGTGGTTGTCCAGAATATTCTTAACGGGTCCGTTCCATTGACCTGTCCCTCCCATGGCTAAGGCATGGGTAAACTCCGCGGAGCTTAACCATTCCGATTCCGTCTTAATGGGCATTGCCTTCCTCGTTGCCGTTAGAGAAGACAAATAGGAGGATACCTGCAGAGATGAGGCGATTATTTCCGCAGACGGATGATCCGGTACAACGATCACTCCGTACACTTCCTCCTGCATCCCCTGCTCAATAAAAGGATGCGGGAAATCCTTCAATAAATCCGAAGCAGTCCAATTCGATAGGGTATCCATGAAGACATGGGATGTCGGTGTAATTTTCAGCCAGTTGGCCGGGTTATACTGGTCAACGCAATAATTGTCCGCGATGACGCTGTACTTGCTCAGCGTCAGCTTATGATACCCGGGCGACATTTCCTCCGGGCCTAACGGAATGCGGGCATGATTTTCCTCGCCGTCCAACCGAACACTTGTTAACGGCTTATCGTCCACCATAACCGTTAAGGTCGATTGAGAGGCAAGCAGCAGGTCAGATTGACGCCATTCCAGCTCAATATAGTTGTTGTCTCCCAGTTCCGCTTTAGGAACTTGATAATAGAAATCTTGCGCCTGCTCGACCCCTTGCAGGGTGACTGCTTCGCTGAGAAAGCGATAGATGTAACCGGGAGAGGTCCCGGATACATTGGAGGCCGTCGTCGATGGCGCTGCATCTTGAAGGTAGACGGCGCTGATTTCCCTTGGAACGGGGGCCTGTCCGGCCTCGGCATAAGCCG
Source organism: Paenibacillus sp. SAFN-117 (assembly GCF_051966115.1). Classification (NCBI taxonomy): domain Bacteria; kingdom Bacillati; phylum Bacillota; class Bacilli; order Caryophanales; family Paenibacillaceae; genus Paenibacillus; species Paenibacillus sp. SAFN-117. The sequence continues at coordinate 104,179 of NZ_JBQCLK010000016.1, read as the reverse complement.
CCCCTGCCGGTTTTATAATAGCTATAACCAGACTCGCTATAACAACCGCTTTAATCCACTTCCACTGTTTGTCCATTTGCTTTCTCCCATCCTTCTCTCCGCTACAAGGCTTCTTTTTGTTGTTTATCTTTGCTAAAGCGTTCCGTTTTGTACCATCGGGTTTCCTCGCGGAGAAGCACCCGTTTGGTCTCCAGAAACAATGCATACATCACCAGCACAATCCAGAGCTGGGAGTAGGTAAAATACATGAACAAAATAATCAGTATGTTTTTCAGCGTAAATTCCGTTTTCTCTATACTCAGTGCGATCATGACTTCCGTAACGTACAAGAAGAAGGCCAGAATCCACAGAATGATGGCGACGATACCGATGTTGAGCTGCAAATCGACAAAGAGGTTAATGATAAACAGCATGTCCGAAATAATGACGCCCAGGAAGAACAAAAAATACGTAAAGAAGAAATACAGAATGTCGAACATAATGCTTTTCTTCCGCAAAGAAAACAAGCTGCCGGCGAACTTCAGCACCACGTATTGATTGCCGCGTGCCCACCTTGTCCTCTGCTTCCACCATACCTTCCACGTTTCCGGCTCCTGCTCCCAGGTAATAGCTGCCGGGAAAAAACGGATATAATAGCCGCTATTATAAACTCGAATAGTCAGCTCGGTATCTTCCGCGAGTGCTTTCTCGTCCCAGCCCCCTAACTGCTCGATCAGGCTTCTGCGAATGGCAAAATTCGTCCCTGGAATGGTCGTCACCTTGAACCAGTTGAACCGGCCGGCCTGGGCCATCCATTGAAAGCATATGGTCTCGATATTAATGAACCGAGTGAGAAGATTGTGTGCCGCATTGACAACTCGAAACTTGCCGACGACCACCCCGGCCTTGGGATCATTCAGCATGGCCAGAACCAAATAGTACACTGCCTTGCGCTCCGGGGTATTATCCGCATCATATACGACAATAATATCGCCGGTAGAATGCTTAAGCCCTTGATTCAACGCTCCTGATTTTCCTTTGCCCGCATGGGGCGGTTTAGTATGGACCACCTTCACGGAAGGATATTTGGCGGCATACCTGTCGGCAATCTCCCCGGTCCGGTCTGAAGAGTTGTCGTTGATGACGACGATTTCCAGCTTTTCTTTCGGGTACTCGAGCCGAATCATCGCCTTCAGGGTTCGTTCGATGACCACCTCTTCGTTATGCGCCGGAATCAGAATGCTGACCTTGGGCAGAGGAATCCCGTTCTGCTCCCACCGCTTGATGGGCCGCCGGAAACGCAAATAATGCAGATAGCCTCCTTGCATCAGAAACATGTGGTACAGGAGCATGATCCAGATGACGGACAGCGAAATATAGAATAGCGTGTTAGCCATGATTTCTTCTCTCCTCAAACAGCTGTTTACGCAAGCTGAGCCGAATCCGCAATGTATATAGCAAGAAGGCGATAACCATGAACGTAACTACAGCGGTGACTATCCACAGAACCTTCTGTACTGTCCCGGCCTCCCAGAACTCGGCTAACTTCGAGAAGAAACTGTCCCCCGTATAAGGTCTGTCCGAGCGGTCGACAGCGGAGAACTTCTCCGATTTGCGATGTTCCAATGTTTTCATATCGATCCATCGCAGACCGGGTATCTCCTCGGCGTAGGCAATCATGTCCCTGAGGCCCTTCACCCCCAGATACGGGTGGTAGAACATTCCGATCATCCCGTCCTCTATAAAACTCATCTGCTCCAATTTTTCGGCAAAGTCCCCTATTGGAGTCAGCGATTCCGGATCGTAATACCCGACGGTTTCCGGCAGCAAAGTCATCCCGCCCAGGAAAGAGGGGCTGGTTACATAAGGGGCGGTGCTCATATGATGCCAATCCTCATTCCCCAATTGGGTCTGCCCGAGGAGATAAGTGAAATATTCCGATACCCACCGATAACCCTCCAGGCTCATAGTGTAGTGGGGGGCCTCGAAGCCAAGCGGATACAATCCAAGCTCTGTTAACTCCTGGATGCCCTTCTCCAGCCGTTCCCGGGTATAGCTCTCCTGAAACTCCAGCCTGTCCCTCAAATAGGCTTCATATTGCGCTTCGGAGGAAAAATGATGGCGCCGCTTGACCTCAATTACCGAATCGGGCGGACCGGAAATCGGAATGTTGTTCTCGACATCCCAGAACTCGAAGCCTTCTCCGGTCTCAGACGACCGGTACTGGTGCGTATAGCCGTGAAGGATGATGCTTGCTCCGCGTGCCTGCAAATCTCTCAGCACTTCGACCATTTCAGGTTTATCTTTAAGTCGGTACTGCGCATGGGTGTCCTGATTGGTATAGACGGGGATAACGGCGATCATGAAAGGAATTTGCTTATCTGCCAGGTATTCGCCTGCTTCTTTCACGAGATTGGGGTCGGAGAAGGGATGCACATCCTCCAGACGGATGTAGGCCAGCCGCTCACCTTTATGCTTCTCGCCAAAGAAAGAATAGAGGCCTTCCCCCAGAAAATGGATAAAGGGTGCATCCAGATTGGGTGTCGCGAAGTAGGCGTCGCCTTCGTGTACAGACAACAGAGGAATAGAATACTCTCCTCTCCAACCTTGATATACGGCTTCTCCCTGACGAAGAAGCACCTGGATGGCCGGATAGTTCTGATCCAGAAGCTGGTAGGAGGAAGCGTCTTTGCTTACTTTGTTAATTTCCGTCTTGCCCAAGACTTCAAGGAAGGAAAACCTGCCGGCCAGCTGCTCTATATTTTCTCCAATGACCAGCAGCGGGCCGCGATATGCTGTCAGAAGCTGCCTGCACTGCTCCGGTAAGCTCCGGGATACTTTGCCGTAATACACCACATGCGTACTATCGCGGATCGCTTCTTCAGTCACCTGGTCATCACTGACAAAGACAAGGTCGGCTGTAAAATGCCCCAGCACCAGATCGAGAATCCGCACCGAATCGTCCGGCTCACCCTGCTCGGTGGAATACACGACCAGTATTTTTCTCAGTTCCTGCCCCTCCGTATTTATGGAAGAGGCGGCTCCGGCGGCTTTCAGCGGAATGCTGCAAAGAATATGGAGCGCACAGACCAGTGCCAGACAAACCATTATTTTATTGAATGTATTGCTCAAGCTCATGATTCGCATTCTGTACCAGCTCCATATAATCACTTAAACTTTCGTTGTAGCTAGAAATGCCGAAAGAGAAGGTCAGCGTTACCTTCTTCCTCTTGTTGATCAGCTCATGATTTTTGCATAAATGCTCTATTTTCTCTATAACAATATCAACGTTGGTTTCCGAAGTATTAGTTAGGATGATGGCAAAGGTGTCTTCTTCCAGACGAAATTTGCGGTCGGTCCTTCTTGTGTGATTCCACAGAATCCCGGATAAAGTCTGCATAAGATGATCGGCTTCCTTCTGTCCGTATAAGGAGCAGAATTTGTCGTAGTACTTGATTTGAATAAGTAACAGGGAGAATGGAGCCTGCACACGCTGCGACCGGTTGAATTCCTCCTCCAGCTCGAAGAAGAACCGGCGTTTATTATCAAACCCGGTCGTTTCATCGATCGTAACGAATTGCTCGAATTTATCGCTCATTTCCTTATGCTCGGCAGACAGTGTCATAACCCATTTGTGCAGCAGTCCGGTAATGATCGGTGCCGCCAGGAAAACAACCATCCACAGAACGATCGCTCCCTCGGAGGGCAGTGAGGCCGAGGAGAAGAACGCGGCCCAAATCAGTGATGTCCCGAACAGAAACATAACTACAAGACTGACCCCCAAGCCGGGCAACAAGCCAAAGACAACCCCAGTTATAACTATGAGCAAAGCCGACCCGAAGAGCAGCATGTCGGATAGCGAAATTCCGGAGTAGTCGCCTACTATCCAGCCAAGCACGATAATCAGCAGCACTAACAGGCATTGAATAATATAATAGTTCTTTCTAGCGTAGAAGCCCTTCATTAAGCATCTTCCTTTCGGCCAATAACGGGACAAGGTTGTCAAAGATATGAGTATCGTTGGTATGATAGTCCACATAACCGCCATACCACTTACTGTCCGGATCCCGCGTTTGGTAACGAATCATTCGATAGTACAAGTCCCGGGCAAACTCATCTTCGTCGAACTCTAAAGCGCACAGAATGGCCAAGCCGTACACCGCGGGCGATTCGAAAGAGACGGAAGGGTGCTTACTGTCAGCGTCATATCTGCCGTACAGCATCTCGTGCATATAGAATTCATCCTTAAGAAAAAGCCACGACTCATCGGAGCGCATTCCCGCCTGCGCCCGGTGATAAATAACGTACAGCAAATCGATTAAATGGACCTCGTCATTATAAGAATACTGCTCCGTGCTGACATCATAGGAGAACGGGAAAAACCCGTTATTCTCCGGAAGATCTCTAAGCAGCTTTATCCCCTTGTTATAAAGGGGCTCCGGAAGCCGTTCATGCTTCAGCATTTCTTTAAGAGCAGACGGGCTCAGGTAGGACAAGGTTAGAACCGGACTTGTCCATTGGGAAGCACGGTCATAGAAGTCCGTAAAGATTTCGTCGGTCAGCTGGTTCTTGAGCAGGCTGCCGGCAATGGCATCGGCCAGCTCCTTATACCTGGAGACGGACCAACGGTCCGATGCTTTGTATAGAGCTTCCATAATTCGCAAATCATCAATCAATGCATTCGTGGTGACCGGCCCGTCCTGCCCGATCTTCCAATATATCCATCCGCCATCTTCCATAAAATGTTCACTTAAAACATCAACATTCTGTTCAAACAACATCTGGTCGTTCTTCTCAAGCGCATAAGCCAACCATAATCCGATGGATTCGGATAGTGCCTCCGCACCTTGAGCAGTTTCCTTGCTCTCCGTTGAACGGGGCTGCAGATTGGTCTTCAGCGTCCCGTCTTCGTTGATCATTTGGCGCCGTATAAAGATTTCGCCCGGCAGCATGCCGGCCTCGGATAGAGAATCCGCCGCCGCCTCACGCATCGGTTTGGCAGATCGCTGGGTGTAGAGTATCGTTATAACACAAATCATGATCACCGCCAAAATAATAGCTGCTGCCGGCCATCCTTTCCACTTTCCGATCACTGTGAGATCACCGTGCTTCCTTAACTCGTTCTATTATGTTAACCTGCTTCGATCGTCCGAACCTTACGAAGGTTTTTCCTCAAAATTCGACAAAATTTGAATATTACTCTATTAAACCGTGTGAACCTGAACATTTTCTGAAACTCGGGCCGTGACTTTAGTACCAGTTTTGTTATTTCCGCTCCGGGCCGCTAATTGGACCGATGTTCTTCGAGCTTCTGAGCCTGCCCCTCTTTCCAGGCCTGATACCATTCATTAATCTCGGGCTGCGGCTCCGCATCATATTCGGTGGACAGCATGGTCTTCAGACTCTCATACTGCCGTTCTACCGAACTGCGGTCACCTAACTCTTCATATAACTGCATCAGGGAAAAGTAAATATTGCTTCCTCGCTACTCTGGGTGGGGTAAATAGACAGCGATTTTATATGGAGAGGCGGGCATGATAAGCTGGTTAGCAACGCGAATTCCTTACCCTTCGCGGCTTTCGCGAGTACTCATGCCCGCAGAGGCTCCATGTCAAATCGCTCTATTATGCCTCTCAAACGTAGTTTTTCCCATGTAGTATAGCGAAGAGCCTAAATATTTTCCATATATGGATGAATCCTTTGGATGCGGTGATAGAGACCAATGGCATTCATATAGTCCCGATTGGAAACAAAATAATCGCCAATCTGCATGGCGTGCTGAGTCCAAATCGTTCTTAACCGCTGCCTTTCATTCTCCGCCCACAAATAATCATAATCGGCCAGATAATCCCCGCGATACTCTTCCAATAGCGATATATGTATAGGTAGATTGGCTTCTGTCAGCGGCGGCGCCTTGCGCAGCCCGCTCTCCCATTCATCGACGTCCAGCCTGACCTGCTGCAAATCCAGCAGGTACCCTTCCTCATAACTTTTGATAGCCACGTCTACCCCGGCTGCGGTCAGCATTTTACGAATTTGATATACCGTGGTGTAGAGCTGGGTGAACCCTTTCTTCCAATCTACATCCGGCCATAACAGGTCCAGCAGAACATCCTTGCGCACGGCTTTCCCCCGATGATGCAGCAAGTATGCGAACAGCTCCTGAGCCTTGTTGGTTCTCCACCGGACCTCAACAATTTGGGAAGCCTCCGGAGGGCCGCTTTCGATCTGAAGACTCTGAAAGCTGCGTATCCTGACGGATAGCTGCGGGGCGGCAGGCCGCTGGCCCATCAGCCGCTGAATTGTTTTGGTCAACCGTTCCTGACGAGGCGGTTTAAGAATATAATCCAAGGCATGAAGTTCGAAAGCTTTCACAGCGTACTCGTCATATGCCGTAACGAATATGATCCGGACATCCGGCAGAGCGGATTGAAGCTTCTCTGCCACCTCAATCCCGCTTATCTCGGGCATCTCCACGTCCAGAAAAACAACATCCGGCTTATGAGCCAAAGCGGCTTCCAATGCTTGCCGGGGATCCTGGTATTGCCCTACTATTTCAACCCCCCCAATCTCTCGCAGCAATAGCTCCAGATGGCTGAGTGCCAGACGCTCATCGTCTACAAGAATAGCTTTCATGATACAGCTGCCTCCCGTTTAGAAATACCGAATAACGACACTAATCTTCTCGATTTTCGGGCTCGATTTAATACATGTTGTAACACACTATTACTACCAGACTATACTCCATTCCGATTGTAACCCTAGCATTGACAGGCTGCAACATTATTCCAACTGGCATTTGGAGGGATTAGACGATTTTTGTCGAATGAATTAAACATGAAAATGAGAACCATTTTATCGATTACCGGATTATTCTTGCTTTTGATCACTGGAATCCGCTTAGCCTGGATGGGATTTCAGACGATTCCCGAGCATCCGCGAGCTGTACAAGGAATATTGGATTTGCGGGACTGGGATCTGCCATCGAATCATACCATTACCCTGAATGGAGAATGGGAATTCTACCCTCATAGACTGATCCAGCGGGACCCTGTCCAGACGAATCTGACTGAAGAGGACAAGGGGTTTCTTCAGGTGCCCGGAAATTGGATTATGTCTGAATCCGCGCAGACGCATCCGACGTTCGGGGCAGGATCCTACCGTCTGCGTATATTGGTTGAACCGGACAGCGTACAGCCCTTTGGCCTTCGAATCCCCGATATTCCTGCCTCTTCCGAGGTATTCGTCAATGGGCAATTGTTAGGTCAATCGGGATATCCGGCTCTGAGCAGCGATCAATATACAGGCAAGGAAATCCCGTATACCCTTTCCTTTACAACTGATAGGAACGAGATAGATATTGTCATACACGCCGCCAACTTCGATAATCTGCGAAATGGAGGGATAAGCCACCCTATCAAGTTCGGAACGGCGGCCGCCGTAAACAAGGAAACGATGATCTCTATCGGCCTGCAGTTAATGGTTTGCGCTATTTTGCTGATGCATGTTTTTTACAGCATTGTTTTATATTTCATAGCACAACAGCAGAAGGTTCTGATCTACTTCTCTTTTTTGATCGTGTTTGCCATTCTAACGATATTGGTCGCCGATGGCTGGTTTGGCTGCCGCTCAACTACGAATGGACTCAGAAGCTGCAAATCATCGTCTACCCGGGAGCGGCCATATTCCTGTTCGAATTTGTGAGCAGATTGTTGTCCGGCAAATCCGTCAAGCGAGTCTTACATTGGTACTCTATCGTATATGTTCTATTATTGTTATTTATTCTATGGGCACCGCCCGAATATGTTGAGATGGCCAAAACTCTGAGGGTCGTCTACCTGTTATTTGCTTTCCTGGCCGTACCGTTCCTGTCCCTTCGCAGTACGCTGCGGGGGAATAAAGATGCCTTGTTTCTGCTGCTGGGAACAACCGCTCTTATGGCCAACATCATCTGGGGTGTCTTCAAAAAATCAGACTGGTTGAATGTAGAATATTATCCTGTCGACATGATCCTGGCTTGCCTGGCCTTCGCTACCTACTGGTTCAGACGTTATTTCCGTACGGCCGCCAAGACGAAGCAGCTTGCCGAGAAGCTGCAGCGGGAGGATAAGCTGAAGGACGATTTTCTGGCGAACACCTCGCATGAATTGCGCAACCCGCTGCATGCGATTCTCAATATTGCTCAGGCGGTGCTGGACAGCAAGGCTTCAGCAGATGATAAAACGAGCAAAAATATGAACCTGCTTATGACCATAGGCCGCCGTATGTCGCTGCAGTTGAATGATCTGCTGGATCTGACCCGCCTGAAAGAAAACCGTGTCCGGCTGAACATAACCTCTCTTCGGGTACAGACGGTGGTATCGGGTGTGCTGGATATGCTTCGGTTCATGACCGAAGGCAAGCCGGTCCGTTTCGTCCATCGGATCCCGGATAACTTCCCGCCCGTAATGGCAGACGAGAACAGGCTCATTCAGATCTTGTTCAATCTGCTTCATAATGCGGTGAAATATACCCATGAAGGAACTATTACTATAGACGCTTCTATTAAGGAAGGGATGGCCCGGATCCGGGTCGAGGATACCGGCATAGGTATGGATGAGGAGACCCAAACAAGAATCTTCCAGCCTTACGAACAGGGTGATTCCAGCATCACCGCGATTGGAGGAGGAATCGGGCTGGGATTAAACATCTGCCAGCAATTGGTGGACCTGCACGGGGGAACGATCGAGGTCCACTCCGTCCCGGGACAGGGCTCCGTGTTCACCTTTACCCTGCCTTTGGCCGAGCCGGCAATTATACAGGAGGAGCCAGGCCTTCCTTCGGTTTCCCAAGCGGAAAGCGAAACGGCGGCCGCTTGTGCTGAAGAGCCATCCCGAGCTCTGAGCGAAAGCTCGTCTCGGGCGGCTCCCGGACCTGCTATCTCCCGAATCTCATCTGACGTGCCCAGGCTGCTGGCCGTAGATGATGATCCGGTCAATCTGAATATACTGGAGGCCATTCTGTCTTCCGAACCTTACGAAATAGTAACGGCAGCAAGCGCTCAGGAAGCCTTGGCCATGCTGGAAGCGGGAGAGTGGGATTTAATCATCTCGGACGTGATGATGCCGAAGATGTCGGGATACGAATTGACCCGCAAAGTCCGCGAGCGCTTCTCCCCCTGGGAGCTCCCTGTCCTGTTAGTGACCGCTCGCAATCAGTTGGAGGATATCCAGACCGGTTTCCTTGCCGGCGCCAACGATTATGTGACCAAACCGGCGGAGGCTGCCGAACTGAAAGCCCGGGTTTACGCTTTGACCGGGTTAAAGAGGTCCGTGCACGATCGGCTGCGTATGGAGGCGGCCTGGCTTCAGGCACAGATTAAGCCTCACTTTATGTTCAATACGCTGAACTCCTTGGTAGCTCTTAGCTACATTGATATGCCTAGAATGCGTACAATGCTGGAAGCATTCGGGGATTATTTACGCACGAGCTTTGACTTTCAGAACTCCGAGCGGCTGGTCCCTCTAGAGCATGAGCTTGGCCTCGTTCGCTCCTATCTGGCTATAGAGAAGGAACGGTTTGAGGATAGGCTGCAGGTTTCATGGGAGATTGACCATAATGTTGCACCGGTCATCCCCCCGCTATCTATTCAGCCTCTGGTGGAGAACGCGATTCGGCACGGTTTGAAGAAGCGGTCCGAAGGAGGGCTGCTTCGCATTCGGATAACCGATATGGGGGACCGGGTCGAAATATCCATTGAAGATAACGGGGTCGGTATTGAGAGTGAGCGTCTGCGGCATATTCTCGAGCCTTCGAGCGGCCGCTCGGGAATCGGCCTGTCTAATACGGACCGGCGTTTGAGGCAAATCTACGGCCAAGGACTGCAGATCGAAAGCATTGTCGGCCAGGGAACTATCGTTAGATTCATAGTCACGAAGTAGGGAACGTTCTTCGGGGGGCTTCCCGCTTGCCCCCTTCCCTTCCTTCTTCCGATGCCGCCTTTCCCCTTCCCGTTACCCCTTGCCCAGGCGGGCAATTTCCTCTTCTATTACAGCAGCATCAATTCTTGTAAACAGCACCTCCAATGACCGGATAATTGTGCCGGGGGCTATCTCCGTATATTGCCATCCCGCCTGCGAGATGGACAGAAAGTCCCTGATTCTCCGACAAGTAAAGGGCAAGAACGGCTCCAATACATTCGCCAGGTTCGCTATGATTTGCACGCATGTAAATAAAGTATCCGCGCAATGCCGGCGGTTTTCCTTAATTTGCACCCACGGCTTGCGTTCGTCGAAAAATTTGTTGGCTCCGCGGATGAAAGTGAAAATCATCTCCAGAGCATCCTTCAATTTGCCCGCTTCTATGGCTTGGCCCGCTTGGTTATACAGCTCCATGATCTCCGGCTTCTTGCTTATCTCCATAGTGCCAGCCGGAATACGTCCATCGAAGAATTGGACAATGAACTTAAGGCTTCGGTTTACAAAGTTGCCGAAAGCGCCCAGCAGCTCGCTGTTGTGGCTGTATATGAATTCCCTCCAGGAAAAATCCGCATCCCGGTTCTCCGGCCCATTAATCGTCAGAAAATATCGCAGCGAATCCGGTTCATACCGCTGAATCATGTCGGTCACCCATACCGCCCAATTCCGGCTGGTCGAGATCTTCTTCCCTTCCAGCGTTAAATATTCGCTCGAAATGATTCTGTCCGGCAAGTGCAGATGGCGCCCCACCCCTATAAGCAGGGCAGGAAGAATGAGTGTATGAAACGGAATGTTGTCCTTGCCATGAACATAATAGGCGATGGTCTTCTCCGACCAGTAGTTCTCCCAGCTCCGACCGGTTTCCTGCGCCCACCTCATGCTGGCTGACAGATATCCGCTGACTGCTTCGATCCAGACATATATTTTTTTATCGCTGTCTCCTTCAAGAGGAACATCTACTCCCCAGGTTAAATTTCGGGTCGCCGCCCGGTCATGAAGTCCTTCGTCCAAATATCTTCGAGTCAATTGAACCGCGTTGTCCCTCCATCCGGTCGCCTCGCCTAGGTATTCCTCCAGCTTCTGTTGAAATTTGGACAGAGCCAGAAAATAATGATCGTCCTGTCTAGTAATAGGGGGGCTCCCGCACAGCTTGCACTTTTTATGAAGCAAATCGCCGGGGTCCAGCAGATTAGAGCAATAATCGCATTGATCTCCGCGGGCCTGCTGGCCGCAATGAGGGCACTGTCCCTCTACATAGCGGTCCGGCAAAAAACGGGAGCAGGCTTCGCAATAGGTTTGCTCAATCGCCTTTTTGTAAATATATCCATTGTCCAATAGTTGGAGAAACAGCTGCTGGACGAGGTGATGGTGGAACGGTTCATCCGTCCGGGTATATAGATCATAAGAAAAGCCAAGTTTCCGGAAGCAGTCGGCAAACTCGTTATGATAACGCTCCGCAATGACTTCGGGGGAAACCCCCTCCTGGTTAGCCCGGATCGATATGGGTGTTCCGTGACAGTCACTGCCGGAGACATAGAGCACCTCCTCCCCTCTTAGACGGTAATAGCGCGCCAGTATTTCGCCCGGCAATAAGCTTGCAATATGTCCCAAATGCAGCGACCCGTTAGCATACGGCCAAGCGCCCCCAATAAAAACACTCATGATCATGACCTCCAGTATATTGAAATATTGTAGTAACCCCACAAAAAAACTCCCGTCCCCTAATAAGGGACGAGAGCCTATATCTCACGTGTTACCACCCGCATTCATCCATACTTCACAGCATGGACCTCTTCAGGTACGGCACTTAGGTGCGTATACCCTAGCACTATAACGGGCGCTCCCGGTGCAGCCTACTGCCGGATGGGTTCGATGCACAGCTCAGAGACCATATTCGCCGGATGCTTCTTTGCTCCTTCTCAGCTGCCGGAGCTCTCTGTTCAAAGAAGTGGGTCCAACTACTCTTTCTCTTCAACGCTTTTTTTCGAATATTCTTAATATTATATGTCATTATATTTCTTATAATCCCATTATGCAATCCCAAATCGCTTCTATTGACACAACCGCCAATTTTGGATATCATCTTGGCTATGATTCCTATATTTCTAATCGGAATAATAAGATTTATAAACTTTTTGTCAGGAGGAATTAATGATGAGCACCATCAAAGCTTCACTCTCCAAGTCGATACTAGCCGCCTCCCTTTCCTTGGCTGTACTGTTTGCCGCCCCGGGACAGCAGGCTCACGGCGAGGCTGTATCGCAAGCGCAGGTTTCCCAGCTATCTATCCATAGCCCGCAGGAAAATTATGCTCTCTTTCTCAAGGAAAAATTCCAGATCGAAATAGGCGATTCCATCACTAAAGGGGACTTCATTCAAGCTGTCGCCCAAGCTCTGAATATCCGGCCCTCGGAGAACGCGCCGCTTCCTTTCACCGATCTCGATGCCGCTAATCCTGCCTATGCTGCCTCGGTGGCGCTTCATGAACAAGGCATCCTGACCGCTTCCGAGGTCCATGCGGACCGCAGACTCGATGTTCTCCAGGCCGCCTTCATCGCGGTCAAAGCGGCAGGATTGAAGGAGCTGGCCTATACCTATCCCAATGATAAAGTAGAGGCAGCCCTCTCCAAGCTGGGGTTAAATCCGGCCGCCTTCGATTTCTCGGCCGCACAAGAAATTGCCGCAGCCGTTGACAATGGACTCATTGCTCCCGCTTATTACGGAATTTTCTCCGGCAATCCTCCGGCGACCAAAGCTTTTACGGAAGAACTGCTGGGGAAAGTTTTGGCTCTGAAGGGCCAATATAAGCATTACCTCGGAGAAGTGAACGACCCGGATATTTACGGCAAGCTTGCACAAGCATATCGGACTTCGGATATTATCGAAGCCCCGGCACTGCAGCAAATCGTCAACAACGCTCTGGAGAACGGGCTCGTTACAGGCTATAATCTTAAGGATTCGCGCTTCGATCCGAACTTCATTGATTCCCTGTCCCTTACATACGGGCATTCGAATATCGAGCATGCCCTCCAGCTTGTAGGGCTGCTCCGCAGCGAAGGGCTGAATGCCAAGGTTCAGCTGGAACCGAAAACTTCCGCATTCATTCACTTGGCTGAATGGGGGAAGCCCGAGGAATCCGAGACGAATAAGCTGACTCAAATCGCTAACGGAAACTATATCTTCTCCGTCAAGGAATACGATCTATCGCTCGAATTCGAGAACGCAGGGGACAAGGAACGTTTCCAATCCGTTATTCTGCAGTACGCCAAGAAGAATAGCGAAGACCAAACCGGTTTAATCGTCCATTCATGGTGGCAGCCGTTATACTATTCCTTGACGGAAATAGACGACTACGAAATTATTGCGAATAACAAAATTGTAGACGGACATTACTACGCCCAATCCTTTACTTTACAGGAAGATTCCGAGTCGATCGCGGAAGGCTTCCGGAAGTTGTCACCGGACATAGAGGTCATCAACTACACCTTCTGGGTAGATAAACCGTTCTACCATTATCTGACGGGAGAGGACTTCAAGTAAGCATCCACAGGTGCTCTCCGGAGCATCGATAAATTTAAACTATCGTGTCCTTCCAACGCCGCACTCCTTAATTTAAGGAATGCGGCTTTTTTTCTTAATTGCTGCCAAGGAAACCTACCCATCCCTTACGCATGAAGGTCGCATTCAGATCCGTAAGGACGTCGCAAAGACGAGCAAAAGTGCATTAAAATCGTGCCTTTTTCAAAAAAGAAGGCGAAAGACGATCAAATGTGCAGGTCTTTTTGACAAAATGGGGAGATTTCGCAAAAATCGCTCCAAAGACCTGCATTATCGCTTTAGAATCAGGCATTGCGTGGCTTTTTCTAAAAAAGACATGCCGTTTTGCTTGTCTTTTGCACTCATTTTTATATCGGATATCTACGTTTTTTTCCTCCTTCGGCCGATATATAACGATAGAAGGTTTATTCATAGCCAGTATAGGGCGTATCCGTTCTTATAACGGAAGCAGCTGATAACGGTGGTTTCCCAGCAAATCGCCAAGGAAGTTTATGAGGAAAGAAGGTATAGATCCCTTATGAGAAAGAATCGAAAGTCGTGGATCGGGAAGGTGCTGCTGTGCTCCGCTCTTCTGTTGTCTCCGTTGGCGGCCGGCGCCCCTGTTCCGACAGCCCATGCCGATACCAACAACAATTACAGCTTGTCCCTGGCCAATCTGGTCCTGGAAAATTATTCGCTTTCTCCCGTATTTACGCCGTTAAATGTATTTTATACCGCGGATGTGCCCTACCATAAAACTTCTATCCGGGTCACTCCTACCGCCATGGATAAGAATGCAACGATTCAAATAAACGGAACTCCGATCGGCAGCGGCTCTTCCCGGGATGTGCCGCTGATGGTAGGCTCCAATATTATTTCGATTTCCGTTATTGCTCCCAACGGCAGCTCCAAGTTATATACGGTCAACGTGACCCGCAAAAGTATCGGTCTCGTTAATTTGTTTATGGATGCGGCATCCTTGAATGAGCCGTTCGACCCGGAGGCGACCTCCTACACGGCCAGAATTCCCGAGTTTCTGTCCTTTATCAACGTTACAGCCGTAACCGATTTGAAGGACTTAACCGTGAAAATTAATGGACGAATAGTATCGAGCGGAGTGCCCGCGGCCATTCCGATAACCGGGATCAATTCCCTGATGGTTGAAGTTTCCTCTTCCGCCAACGAAATGAAGGTCTATACTATCCATCTGGACCGATCCACAGCCGATAAGAACGGATTATCCTATCTTTATCTGGAAGGGGCTTCGTTAAACAGAGCCTTCGATCCGAGCGTCACTTACTACTCTTCGGTAGTCAATAATTATGTATCCGAAGTGAAGGTCAGCCCTGCCTACGGCAGCAATGTCCGCTCCGTAACCATTCGGGGAACGAAGGTTGCGAGCGGGGCTTTCCATACCGTTCCTCTATCGGTAGGCGATAACGAAATAGCCATCGAAGTCGATTCCTATGACAATATTAAAAAGACCTACCAGATAAACATCAGCCGGTTGTCGTATAACGATAATAACCAAAACCCCGGAGGCGGCGGAGGCGGCCATTCTGGCGGGGGCAGCCAGCAGTTCGCTTATTTGTCCAACCTTTCGCTGAGCAGCGGAACCTTGAACCGGAGCTTCGACTCCAATGTGCTCAAATATTACGCTACCGTCAATAACAGCACCTCCAACCTGCAAATCAGCGTCTCATTCTGGTCCGGCATTACGGCCAAAATTAACGGAAAAGAGGTGCAGAGCGGCAGCTACCACGATATCCCCCTTAAGACCGGAGACAATAACGTCGCCATTGAAGTCCGCAGCTCCAGTGGGGATATTCGTTACTATAACGTTATGATTACAAGGCTGCCTTCGGATTACGGAGATATCGGAAATGGCGGTGGCGGCATCGGGGGCACCATCGGCGATCCCAATACTTATTTGAGCAATCTTCTGGTCGAGGGCCTCTCCCTGGATAAGAGCTTCCAGTCCAATATTAGCGGCTATTCTTCAACCGTCACTTACCCGGTGAGCCATTTCCGGTTAAGCCCGATCTATCATTCCAATATATCGGTCAAGGTAAACGGGCAACCGGTTGCAAGCGGCGAATATTACTGGGCTGCGCTCAACGTAGGAACAAACACGATTACGATAGAAGCCAGATCGAACAACGGAGGCCTGAGCTACTATACGATTGTCGTTACCCGGCTGGCTCAGGGGCAGACGGATCCGGGCGGACCGATCGGGGATAACAGCCTGATTTCAATCGGCTCTCCCAACATCGCGCTGGATCGAAGCTTTCATCCGAACGAAACCTATTATCGGGGATATACGGGAAATCCGAATTTTACTTTTACTCCTGTGACGACCGGAAGGGCCCGAATCAAAATTAACAACACTTATTATTCATCCAATCAACAAGTATCCATTCCGCTTAACCTTGGAGAAAATAGTGTGAACATTGAGGTTGTTCCGGACAATGGGGGAGCCTCCCGGACCTACACCTTCATCGTAAGCAGAGGAGATTATACTTACGATCCCAATGAGCTGTCCACCATCGTTATACCCGGTGTGACCTACAGTCCCAAGTTCGACAAGAATGTCTCCTACTACCATGCGACGGTGGAATCGGGCATAACGGCCATCAAGATGATGCCGATAGGCACAGGAATCCATTCAATTACGGTTAACGGGCATAATGTCAATAATCTTCAGCTGTCGCCGGAATTGCCGCTGGCCTATGGAGACAACAAAATAGAGGTCAAGGTGCAGAATTATTATGGAGGAGGTTCAGGCACCTACACCTTCTGGATTACGAGGACCCGCCCGGAGCAGGAGGGGCAGCCTCTAAGCCCTTATCTGCTGGATGGGGATATGATTGTGTCGATAGGTACCCCTTCGGACGCCAATATTACGTATGCCAAGCTTAAAGAGCATCTGGAGCCGGGAAATAACTTCAACAGGATTATCTTCAAGATTGCCAGCGGCAAATATTCGAGCCAACCGAATTACGTCATGTTCGATCAGAGCATGCTTGAATATTTAAGAAGAAACGCCCGTATGATTATTGCGGAAACGCCTGACGGCAAAATCACCGTCGACCCTTGGGATATTAAGTCGAACGCATTCAAAGCCTCTTTCGAGATGAAAGACGCGGACTTGATAACCAACGTTCCGTCCAATTATGAGCCGCTTTCCAATCTATATTCCATTTCGCTGGAAGGCCTGGATACAGCGGACGGCTGGGCGTCGGACACCTATTCCATCAAGGGGATGATCGAGCTCCCCACCAAGCTATCGGAGCAGGAGCTCAAACAGGCTAATGCCTACGATTTCTCCGATATCTATCAAAGATGGGAGCTGGTTCCCAGCACCACCAAGGACAACATTAAAGAGATTGTCATCCATGGAAACAGCGATATCGCCATCATGAAGACAGCGATCACCTTCCCTGATATTGCAGGCCACTGGGGACAATCCTATATTGAATATTTAGCATCAAAAAACATTGTCAACGGCTATGAGGACGGTACCTTCAGACCCGATAGGCCGATCACGCGCGCCGAATTCATTACGCTGCTGGTCAATGCACTGCCGTTGGATAGCCTGTCCTTCTACCCAAGCTTCAGCGACGTTCATGAAGGAGAATGGTACTTCGAGGATATCCTGCTCGGGGCCCAGCACCGGTTAATTGAAGGCTATGAGGACGGCCGGTTTAAGCCAAACGAACTGGTTTCCCGTGAGGAGATGGCTGTCGTCCTGGAACGGCTGATGCGACAGCAGCTTGGAATGAATATGTCCATCACTGATGAAGAAGTGGATGCATTGTTAGGCCGCTTTGAAGACGCCGGCGAAGTCAGCGATTGGGCCAGACAAGCGGTTGCCATTAACATTAAAATGGATGCCATGAGCGGATTAAGCGACAGGCAATTGGCCCCGCAGGCCAAAGGTACCCGGGCGCAAATTGCTACCCTGCTGTACAAAGTGTTTGATAAAGCCAAGCGTTTCTAAAGGACACACCTTGTGAAACGTGCAGCGAATAATTGATAAGGAGGGCTTGGCCGTAGAGGGCGGGCCCTTCCTTTATTCTATGCGGGGCGACTGGAGGGCTTTTTCCACAGAGACGTAGAAAACTCCGGCTGACATCATGTTAATGAAGGGTATGTTTGGCAGCGAAAGCAGAGATACTAACGAAAAACCATTTGGGTGGCTTCCATGAAAACTATTCGAGATATCTACTTTCGCGACCTTAAACATATTTTCACCAACTGGGCGGCATTAATTGTTATTACCGGACTCGTCTTTTTGCCCTCCCTATACGCCTGGTTTAACATCGAAGCTTCTTGGGATCCGTATGGTCAGACGGGAGGACTGGCCGTGGCTGTTTCCAATAACGATGCAGGATCGGTCATTAGAGCTCAACCGATCAACATTGGAGAGGAAATCATTGCCTCGCTCAGGGATAACCGTCAAATCGGCTGGATCTTCGTGGATGAACCGACGGCACTCAGAGGAGTTCAGCATGGAGACTATTATGCGAGCATAACGATTCCCTCCGACTTTTCCGAGAAGATAGCGTCAATTCTGACGGACCATCCTCAGAAGGCCGAGATTGAATATACGGTGAATGAGAAAATCAATGCCATTTCCCCTAAAATTACGTCTAAAGGGGCCAGCGGAATTATAGAGGAAGTTAGCCGCAACTTTATCAAGATTGCTAACGGAACCATTTTTCAAATTTTCAATGAAATCGGCGTGACGCTGGAGAGCGAGCTTCCGACTATCGAGCAGCTTAGAAGCCTTGTCTTCAAGTTGGAAGCGATGTTTCCGGAGATCTGGCAGACGGTCGCCACTGCTTCGGAAGACCTGAGCAAGGCTAACGAGATTGTCCTCAAAGCTCAGGAGAATGTACCGATTGTCGCCCAATTGGCCAAGGACGGGCAGGATTTTACCGAGCGGTTAGGCCAGTTCCTCGACCGGAGCAGAGAGAATGCGGCTGCAGCAGGCCCTTCCATCAAGAACGATCTCGCGCTGCTGCAGCAAACGGCGACGGCCACGGAGCAATTGACTGCACTGCTGCTTGAAGAGAAGCCGGACCCGGCCGCAGTGAAATCAGCCCTCGACCGGGCCTCCCGCAGACTGGCCCTGGCCATTGACATCACCGACAAGACAAGCTCGCTATTTGCCAGGCTCAACAGCATGGTTGGCGGCAACCGGCTCGCTTTCGTGACCGATAGGCTCGGACAGATCAAGACGAATTTCGAACAGCAGGCAGCAGCCGTCAATCGGATCAGGGAAGTTATAGATAAGGGAGAGAAACCGGCTGACGACCTGGTCCAAAGCTTAAACCAATTGTCCAAGGATGCCTCCGCTTGGATTGGAGACCTGCTCAACCGATACGACAGCGAGATCCAGCCCCTCATTCTGGAAGGGCTGAACAAGGCGAGAACGGCGGCCGAGCAGGCCCATACCGTTCTGACAGAGGCTTCCCGCAGCATTCCGGATGTTCAGAAGATTATTAACGATGCGGCTGCCGGACTGGCATTCGGGGGCCGTGAGCTGCAAGCCGTCCAGCAGCATCTTCCGGTCATCGAAGCGAGGATCAAAGCACTTGCCGACCTTATCCGGCAATTGGAGAGCGAGGGGAACCTGTCGGAAATCATTGATTTGCTCAAGCACAATGCGGAAGAGGAAAGCAGCTTCTTCGCCGAACCGGTCGTGCTTAAGGAGAATAAGCTGTTTCCAATTCCGAATTACGGATCGGCCATGTCCCCCTTCTTCACTACTTTATCTCTTTGGGTAGGAGCTCTGCTCCTGGTCTCTTTGCTGACGGTAGAGGTTCATCATCCCGAACTTAGCTACAAGAGCTATCAAATTTACTTCGGGCGATATTTGACCTTCATGTCGATAGCCATCCTGCAATCGCTGATGGTGACACTGGGCGATTTGTTTCTGCTCGGAACCTATTGCGTCAACAAGGACTGGTTCGTCTTCTTCGGCGCACTGCTTAGCGCAGTATTTATGCTCATTGTCTATACTCTGGTTTCCGTATTCGGCAATATCGGCAAAGCGCTGGCCATCGTGCTGCTGGTTCTGCAGCTGGCCGGCTCCGGCGGCACCTTCCCGATCCAGGTGACTCCCCCATTCTTTCAGGCGATTCATCCTTACCTTCCCTTCACGTATGCTATCAGTATGATGCGTGAAGCCGTCGGCGGAATTCTATGGGACATTATCCTTCTCGACCTGCGGATGATGGCCGCCTATGTCGGAATCACCCTTCTTATAGGGTTAGCCTTGAAAAAATCGATCAACCGGGCGTCTCAACGTTTTATCAAGAAGGCCCAGGAAAGCGAGCTGATTCATTAGCGCTGTATTAAGCTCCTCTCTTTCGGCTTACCCCGGACGCCGAACCAAACTTCTTGGCTGCTCTTGAAATTAAGGCCGTTATTCCCTTCGATCAGTTTGTCCCGGAGGGCAGATCCGGCCCTATTTGCATCTGCAAATATATCGATGTTGTATGGATTCAACCTGAAATAAAGTCAGCAATCCTAAAAAGTGTTCATTTATAGAGGCGCCGGGATTAGTTATAATTAGCAAAAACCATACTCATAGGGAGTGTCAGCATGTTCCGGTTTTCAGGTCTTAACTTCAAGGTCAACTCTTTATTTATGAAATTATTGATTAACTTTCTAATTATTATCATCTTACTGGCTTCCTATAATTTATGGTCCCTGTACCTTTACTCCCGCAATGTCGAGAGAGAAATTATAAGCCATAATCTATCCCTGATGAAAAATACGTCGGAAACGCTGGAGAATCAATTCCGCTCTTTGAAAGGGCTTATGTTCAATTTGTATCACGATAGCAATGTGAAAGCGCTTTATAGACAGTCGCTCTCGGGCAGCTTGCAGGATCTGGACTACCTTATGATGACGAACTTAGTGAACCAGCTTCGGAATGATGTGGCGAATCCCTACTATCATTTGGAGAATTTAATGATTTATTATCCCGGGTCTTCCTTTCTGATCGAAAAGGAAGGGCTTGTTTTGGAAGAACGTATGTTCTCCCGTTTTTATATCAGTAATTCTTATCCGGCTTCTTTCTTTCAGAAGCAATGGGAGGAACCGATTTCTTTCTCTATCTTCCCGGCGGCCAACTTCCGTAACGAGCATACTCAAAACACATCCAGCCTTCTTCCGGTCATAGCCCAGACGATGCATCGGGATTACCAGATCATTGCCTTTATTCAAGCGAACAAGCTGCTCCAGGCCTACAGCGGGACCCCGCAATCGGAGCTTCTTCTGCTCGACCCGCAGGGGAGCGTTATCTTGGCTTCGTCCGAATCGGCCGGCAAGCGCAGCCTCCCGGAATGGGACGGGAGCAAGAAGTGGCTGCTTCAAGATCACACTTACTATTTCTTTAAGAAGGGGGAAGAATCGGGAGCCACCTATGTCTCCATTATTCCTTACCAGACGATGAATGCCACCCTGCAGCAGTTAAACTGGATGGCCGTGTTATTGTTTGCCGTCACCGTGCTGATCGGAATCGCCGCATCCTTCTTCTTCAGCCGCAGCATCCACCGTCCGGTGCGCGAGATCATTTCCAGCTTCGTTCAGGGCAAGAAACCGGCGGCCTACCACAGCAGCATCAATGAATTCAATCTGATTCACGACCGGATGGACGGATTGTTCCAGGAACGGAATCAGATGAACCAGAAGCTGATCAGCAATAAATCATTGTTAACCAATTACGGCTATATGACCCGTTTCAAAAAAATTTATAGCGATGTTCCCATTACGCGGGAGTTTATGGTGGGAGAAGGAACTTTTATCCTCGTGCTATATCGGCTTCATTATCGGAAGAGCGCCATGGATCAAGCGCTTCTGCGGCAGGAAAAAGTAGCGGCTCGCGTCTGTGAATTTATTCAGCTGCATATCCGGAAGTCCTTTCCCGTATCGCATACTCTTCAGATGGAGAACAATCAGATTCTGTCCATCATTCACACGGACAAGAGAGACGAGCCACTGCAGAACAGCATCGAGGCCTTAAAGAAAACCTTTGACTTCGACCGGAATTTCTATCTCGTAACCGTAGCCGTCAGCTCCGTCTTTAAACAGTCCTCAGACTTCGATAAAGCGTACGAGCAGACATTAATGATGATCCGCCAGGCCAGGCCGGTGGAAGAAACGCAAATCATATGGGAATTGGCGCAGACGGACTCCCATTTCATGTTTACGCCGGAGCAGGAACATGAATTTTACGTCAATGTCCAGGCCGGCAATGATGCCCATTGCAACCATCTCGTTGCCCGGATGCTCGATTCGATGGACAAGCATCAGGCTACCTCGGAACAATTGTCCAGATTCGCCGAAACGCTGATTGTGAAGACCTGGAAAACGATGGAGCTGCTTAAAGTGCCTTGCGAAG
This sequence comes from Paenibacillus sp. SAFN-117, assembly GCF_051966115.1. Lineage (NCBI taxonomy): Bacteria > Bacillati > Bacillota > Bacilli > Caryophanales > Paenibacillaceae > Paenibacillus > Paenibacillus sp. SAFN-117. The sequence goes on along the minus strand of NZ_JBQCLK010000016.1, from coordinate 82,291 downwards.
GCTCCCCGGCCGACATTTTGGCCCAGCTTCAGGAATGTATAACTACGGAGCAATACAAGCGGGTGCTCAGCCAGTTTATTTCCAGATCGGTTCGGACCATTAAAGTAAAACGGGAAGAGCAGTATGACATTATCGAATTTGTTATGAATTTTCTGGAGAACCATTATGAAGAGGATATTTCGCTGGATCTGCTTGCCGATAAATTGAACATGTCCCCCACTTATTTATCCGGCTATATTAAGGAAAAGACCGGCCACAATTTCACCGAGCATCTGAACCGGGTAAGAATTCGCGCGGCCAAGGAGCTGTTGTCCAAGCCGGAGCTGACGATCAAGGAAATCGGTGAACGGCTTGGTTACCGCAACTCCACTTCGTTCATCCGGATGTTCAAGAAATGGACCGGCCAGCCTCCGGGCGACTACCGCAAAACCCTTCTTTTTGAAAAAGAAAATGGCTAGCATGACTCAGCGTCACATAGGGACTGTCTCAAAAGTAGTTTCAAAACGATTGAGAAACAGCTGCAGATCATTTCTGCTAACGAATTTGAGAACCGCTATTACCGTAAAAACGATGTCATTTCAAATATAACGAAACTCAGGATCGTTATCAGGGCGAAAAGCTGTGCTGTGACCTTCTATTTTGGTGAATAGCGATCTTGAGTTTCGTTACAAAATGGAGAAGTTCCATTTTGCCCAAATAACATTTCTATGTTTCGTTATACAGACCGGCTTATAAGGCGGCCCCCTTACTTTCCCCTAAAGGGGGTCGTTAAAATCACCCTACGACCCTATCCCCTGTTTGTCGATGCATATGCGGTTTCTGGCGGCTCCGCCGAGGCTGCCCGGAACTAGTGCATCCCTTCCAGGCCCCCAAGCCTACCCGAGGCCCGGACCCCGGCGTTATCCTTTAACCGAACCGATCAACGCACCTTTAACGAAATATTTCTGGATGAAAGGATAAATGATCAGGATCGGCAGGGTGGACACCAGAATGGTAGCAAACTTGATCGCTTCCTCAATGACGACAATTTCCGTGGGCCCCTCGCTTCCGGACAGCTGACCGGATAAGACGATATTTCGCAGAATGACCTGAAGGGGAAACAGCTCCTGGTTCCGCAAGTAGAGAAGCGGCCCCATGAAGTTGTTCCATATGCCTACCGCATAATATAACCCGATCGTAGCCAGCACGGCTTTGGACAAGGGCAGCACGATCCGAAAGAAGATACCGATTTCCGATAAGCCATCGATTTTTCCCGATTCCTCCAGCTCGCTGGGAATGCCTGCAAAAAACGTTCGCATAATGAGCAAATTCCAGGTTGAAATAGCCCCCGGCAGAATCATCGCCCAAATCGTATTAACCAGTCCGAGCTCTCTCACTACGAGAAATGTAGGAATCATCCCGCCGCCGAAAAACATCGTAAATACAATCATCAGCATTAACGATTTGCGGAAAACCATCTTTGGCTTCGACAGAGCATAGGCTCCTAATGCAGTTAGCAGCAAGGAAACCGCTGTTCCCAGGGTGACATAGATGAAGGTGTTTTTATACCCCGTAAAGATTCTCCCGTCGGCCATCACATATTTGTAGGCTTCCAGAGTGAAGCCTTTGGGCCAGAACCAGACTTCTCCCTTCAATATGTAGATATCATCGCTTAGCGAGACCGCAATCATATAGATGAACGGGTATAGGCAGAGGAACACTACTCCCAATAAAATGATTCCATTCACGATATCAAACCAATTTAAGCGTTGTTTCATTTAGCAATCTCCTTATTCGATACAAGACCTGGAAGGTAGGGTTGGAGTGCCGAGCTAACACCTGCTCGCACGTTTAGCCCGGATTTGGCGGAAGCCTTGAGCGCACCGTTTACCAGATGCTATGTTCACTTACCTTCTTGCTGATTTGATTCGCGCCGATAATAAAGATAAAGCTGATAATTCCGGTAAACAGGTCAATGGCGGTCGCGTAGCTGTAATTTCCGTTGGCCAGACCCGTACGATATACATATGTGCTGAGAATATCCGCCGTTTCATAGGTGACCGGACTGGATAACAAATATACCTTCTCGAAGCCGATTTCAATAATCTTTCCGATATCGAGAATTAATAGAATAACGATGGCCGGAGCTATTCCCGGCAAAGTAATATGCAGGGTTTGCTGCCAGCGATTGGCCCCATCTATCCTCGACGCTTCGTACAATTGAGGATCGATCGCCGTTAATGCGGCTAAATAAATAATGGTTCCCCACCCGACATGCTGCCATATATCGCTGGTTACATAGATCGTCCGAAACCAGGACGCTTCAACCATAAAATTGATTTTGTCCATACCGAACATTTCCAGAAGGCGATTGACCATTCCGCTGGACGGGGACAGAAACATAACGACGATCCCGGCCACTACAACATTGGAAATAAAATGCGGCAAATAACTGACCGTTTGCACAAACCTTTTATAGAAGGAGTTTCTTACTTCGTTAATCAGCAGGGCTAAAATAATCGGAGCCGGAAACCCGAACAGCAGCTTATAGAAGCCCAGTAAGAAGGTGTTGCGGATAATGGGAAAGAAATCCGGGCTGTCAAAAAACATACGGAAGTATTTAAAGCCCACCCAATTGCTGGCGAATACCCCTTTATACATGTTATAGTCCTTGAACGCAATCGCTATCCCAAAGATCGGCACATACTTGAAAATGATGTAATAAAGCACACAGGGCAAAACCATGAGCAGGAGATATCGGTCGCGCTTAATTTTATATCCCAATGATGTATTGGACAGAGGCTTCGATTGAACATCAGTTATAGCAGGACGTGAGGTTGACATAGTTTTTTTACAATCTCCTTGTTGCGCGTATTTCTCTTTCCGGCCCCGTCTTATGCCGAATAAGAGATCCCTTTCAGTCTCCTATAAGCACGAGAGCTGAATCAGATTTATAACCTTATCCCTGGATCCTTCGATAAGCCGGACGGGAACTTCAGCATCTTCCAACAAGCCGGAGCAACGGATTGCAGTATTCCCGCCGCCTATAAGCATGCATGCTTATAGGCGGCAGGTATAATTATTTGTCCATGAGGCTCTTCGCCCGGTCATGTGCCTTTTTGTAGATGTCGACATATTTCTGAACGCCTAATCTTTCCATTTCAGCGACATAGGCATCCCATTCATCGAATGATTTCTGACCAAGAATAAACTTCCCGACGTTCTCCTCCATGTATTTCTTGATGCTCTCACCTGTAATGCCCAGCTCTTCGTTCTCCTGATCGGTAAAGGCAAAAACCGGCTGCTGAGGGTTTAAGGAGTATTGGTCGATCACTTTCAACCCCTCCTGCATTTCAGGAGAGAACATTTTGAAGAAGCCTTCCATGTCATGAACCGTAAATGATCCGTAGGTGGCAATCCCTGTTCTTGTTCTTAAGTCGGCGAAGCTGGTATATTCCGGGTTAATTTTTTTCTCCCCGTTCTCCACAATGTAAGTTTCGCCTTCCTTGCCCCAGCTCACCAGTTCAATGCCTTCCGGGGAATACAGAAAATCCAGATAGCGCAGAACGGCTTCCCTGTTCTTGGTATTGCTCGCTACTGACCAACCCTTAGGCATAAAACCGGAATATTCATTCAGCGGTTTTCCTTCAGGTCCGCCGGCCGGCGGCGGCATAAACTCGACTTTAAAGCCCGGAATTTGATCCTTGAGAAGAGACATCAACTGGTCGATGGACCCAATGTAATCCACGGCCATGAAAGCTTTCTCCTGGGCAAACAGGTCCTGGAACTGCTTCCGCTGGATGGACATGAAATCGGGCGGAATAAGCCCTTCCTTATAAAACTTGTTCAAATAGGTCAGCATGAGTTTGTAATTTTCTTCAACCGGGCCGTATCTCCACTCATCCTTGTCATAGTCGTAATACTGCCAGTTAAAAGTATTGAAGTTTGTCGCCATGTTGCCGAGCGGACTCATGCCGCCAAAGATCGCAAGCGGATAGCTGTCGGGATACAGTTCCTTTAATTTTTTGGCTACCTCGTACAGCTCATCGTAGGTTTTCGGAAGCTCCAGACCATGCTTCTCAAATACGTCAGATCGATACAGCCATGAACGCCTGGACTCCTTCTCAAGTCCATAGAGCGGAAGGTAATAGCTTTTACCATCGGCGGACATGACCCTCTGCTTCACTTCCGGATGATCCTCAAGAAACTTCTTGTAGTTCGGCATCTCGTCCAAATGGTCGAAGATATTAAGGAATGCCCCGCTATTCCCGTGTTTATTTGCCGTAGCCAGGTTCGTGATCGTCATGAGATCAGGCATATCTCCCGAAGACACTGCCAGGTTAATGGCCGTCCCGTAATCGTTAGGCGGCGCCTGCACATTGAATTCAATGTTTGTCGCTTCCTTAATGTACTTGTATATCGGCCAATCTTCTTTGTACGGCCAGTTCGGATGGGAATCGACCATCATATTCAGCTTGACCGGAGGATGGCTGGTCGGCCCTGACGATTCCGGCGGCTTTTCGGTCCCCGGGTTAGCACTGCCACCGCCGCATCCTGCCAATACAGTGCCCAACAGAGCTGCCGCGGCGGCCGTTTTAGTTGCTTTCTCCCATACTTGCTTTCTCATCTACTTCTTCTCCCCTTCGCTTAATGAAATCATTTTCACCATTCTGGCTTTCTTCTTCCTGATGATAGTGGCTGTTCGTTTAACCGCTTGCACAGACAAGAGTAGCTAGTGAACAGATTCAGCCAAGCTGAACATTGGGAACCGGATGAGATTCTACTCTGCCGGATTCAACACCGCCATAGAGACGGCCTTAACCCCGATAGGGAATACCGGTGATTACAGATGCGGCCAACTCCAGCGACAGTATTGATCTTACCTTCTTCTTTTAACAAAAACTACTGACAATTCATGCGAACATAAGCTGAAAACCCGAAGGCTGAAAAAAAGTCAACGATCTGAAAACCGGACTATGGAAAATATAGCCCATAAATGATGAACATAAAAAAGAACCTCCAGAGCCACTATGGAAGTGAAACGGGAGGTTCTTTTTCTACTCAGTGTAAAGATAGGAAGTTATTAAATACGCCTAAAGCTTTAATCTTGTTTTTATCTGTAAATTTGGTCTCACAGACCGTGAAAACAACATAGTTCGAGCAGGTCGTTGTGCTTTGGATCAGACCGTCCAGCTTATCTCCAAGAAAATCTATGCCCCAAGAAACGATTACATTATCCGCCTCTTTCTTGACTTGCGTCTTAATCCACCTGGTAAAATCATCTTTCTTGGGAGCGGTAGCCGCTGCCAGAAGAGCCACAATAATCACGAGCCCGAACACGATATACTTCTTTTTCAACCTTTTGCCCCCTGTCGAAGAATTATTCAGCTATAGGCAATTATAACCAATTGCGACCTATTAAAGAAGACACTCTTTTAAATCTAGTGAAGGATAATGTGCGAACATTCCATTAAAAAAGCTTTCCTTCCGTTCCGAAAGAAAGTGCCTCCGAAGCTTTAAATCCAGTCCAAATCATATTTCTACCGCACCTCAAAAAGGGCGGCCCTCTATTGGGAGGGAACGCCCTGTCCGACATTTAATTAACCACATTAACCTAAATCATGCCCGATTATGATGATATAAGCAATTAAGAAAACCTATTTGCATCTTAATTTAGTTTTCCTATCTGACGACGCACTGATTCTGGTTTTGAGCCATAGATATCTGCGTAAATTGAGAATGAGCAGCCGACTGCGTAAAAAAATCCGTTGCCTTATTTCAGGCAACGGATTTTGGTGAACCCTTAGCGTTTCGAAGCTCTTTGTCTGAACCAGAGCACCACGGCTGCGGCACAAAGAAGTAATCCTACCCATGGTGTAATAGGCATCGTTTCTCCTGTCAGCGGCAGCAATCCATTTTTCCCGGTGGAATCTTCCTTATTCTCAGGGTTATCGCTTGTCTCCTGCTCTGTAGGTCGATAAGCCTCCGGGCTCAAAGCATTGTCAGCATTCTGTTCGTTATCCGATTTTTCTTGATCGGCTATTTCTTGGTCGGGCAGATTCCCATCCGGCCGGTTGTCTTCCGGTTCTTGATCATTATCCGTTTGATTATTATCAGTCGGATCGTCATCCTTATCCTCATTACCAGATTCAACAGGTGATATAATCGGATATTCTTCAGGTTCTGGTGTCGAGCTTGGACTTGGTGTCGCACTTGGTCCCGGTACCGGACTTGGGCTCGGTGTTGTACTTGGTTCAGGGTCCGGACCCGGGTCTGAGCCTGGTGTCGGTTTCGGACTTGGTGTTGGCTCCGGACTTGGTGTCGGTTCCGGGCTTGGTGTTGGCTTCGGACTTGGTGTCGGCTCCGGACTTGGTGTCGGCTCCGGACTTGGTGTCGGTTCCGGACTTGGTGTTGGCTTCGGACTTGGTGTCGGCTCCGGACTTGGTGTCGGTTCCGGACTTGGTGTCGGTTCCGGACTTGGTGTCGGCTCCGGACTTGGTGTCGGCTCCGGACTTGGTGTCGGTTCCGGACTTGGTGTCGGCTCCGGACTTGGTGTCGGTTCCGGACTTGGTGTCGGTTCCGGACTTGGTGTCGGTTCCGGACTTGGTGTCGGTTCCGGACTTGGGCTTGGTTCTGGAGAATCCTTGCTCTTATTTTTTACTGTAAGCTCAGCATCTTTAATCGTTTCTTTAATTTCGATTGGTTGTTCAGCAACTTCAATTATATATCCTTCTGGCGCTTTATCTTCTTTCAAGATGTATTTCGCAAACAAAAGATTCTCGAACTTTACTTTTCCGTCTGTTCCCGTTGTTAATGTTCTAATAAGCTTACCATTCGAAGCAAAGTAAAGCGAGAATTCGGCGCCTTCCAACGTTTTGAATGAATTGTCAGCATCGACCTTGGTGATCGTAAGGCTGCCAAGCTCGCCGCTTCCTGTACCTGATCCACCGGACAGTTTTACTTGGATGGGCTTGCTTGAGGTCATTTTATCAGTGGCAATTCCGTTTCCTTGGAATTCAACTTCATTCTTAACGACGTCATTATGCTTAGCGTTAATAAACGACTGATATTCCAATACATAGGCAGACTTAAAATCTTCTATAAATATGATTTCAAAGGTTTCTTGACCCCCGGCATCCGTATTGAATTCGAGAGTATAGTCTTGATCTTCCACTAATACTTTACTCTCATCTTTCGAAACTACTCCATTTGCCGCAATCGTTGTTCCATAAAGCTTAAATGTGTCCTCAAGCAGGATCTGGTTTACACTGAGCGTGTCAATGATTTTAGCTCCTGCCGGAATTTGGGATTGCCCGCGGTTAATGAAAACTTTCCACTCTATCTTGGCGCCTTTCTGCTCACCTTCTTTATAGGTGTATTCCGTTCCATGATTAATCCCTACTCTAGCTGGCAAAGTGGTTAATAGTTTATCGCCTTCTTTAAGCCATGCTGTATTGCTGTACTCCTCGTCAATCAGCGTCCCTTCAAGAGAGGTTTCATAAGTAATGAGGTAGGGGGTATTAATAGACTCAAACGTAATTTTGAATCCTGGATTTCCATCGACATCTGTAATGTCTTCTACTTTATACTCGCCCTTATCGACTTTATCGCCCTTCTTGACTCCATTCCGTCCTCCTGTAAGTTCCATATGATGAACTGTAAGAGACCCCTCTACAAACTTTTGCTCCGGAGTCTTCGGCATAAAGTCTTCTACACTAGCAGATTCAATCTTATCCAGGTTGTAATTCACGCCAATTTCCCATGTGATTTTTTTATCTTCGGCGTTGTAGGAACCATTTTTAAAGCCGTTGTTTTGGGTGTATTGATCCGGGTTGAAATTATTTGTTACAGATCCTTCATACTTCTCGTTTCCATCCTTCCAATACACGGTTGCTTTGTTTTCAAACCATGTTTTCCCGTCTATTAAAGATCTAAAATTGAATTTCGTGGTGTAGGTTATAGTAATTTTGGAAGTAATTTCTTGATCCTTTAAATCATTGATCACAAAACCTGCATCCCACGAATCATGGCCATCCAAATATACGATATCCGTCACTGCACTTGTTTCGGAGTTTCCGATTTTAATCCGTGCGGTTTCTGGAAGCAACTCTAGCCCGCGACTGGTAAACTCATCCCTAACAACGATTTCGTTCATCTTGTATCCATTTTCGTTTATTACAATGGTCCAGTCGACAGTCTTCTCTTTGTAATTAACGTTGCCGTGCAACTTGCGAATAGCCCTTTGCTCAATAGATTGAGAATCTGAACCTACCTTGCCGTCAAATTCAACCACATTATCTATTTGGCCGTTTTTAATAACAAGACCTTCCGCTTTGGTCTCATATTGAATCTTATAAGCGGAATCGAAGTCTTTCAGGAATTGAAGTGTAAAGCCGTTGTCTTTAGTTTCAGTGTCGACTTTATAATAGACGGATTCAGTAACGGTTTCGAAGCCGCTCTCCTTGCCTGTTTTCGGATCGATCGTTACTTTCTCTACTTTAAAGGATCCGTCCATTATTTTAAAGGATGCTTCCTTCAGTCCATCACTTACTGTAAAAGTATCCTCGAGAATTGCTTTGTCCGGCGGGATGCTCTTCTGGGCATAATTATATTTAATCGTCCAGGTAATCGTTTGGGTTATCGGATCATAATGCCCTGCCTCTTTTTCCAGTAATTTTCCGCGCCGTACAGATATACTGGCTTCCGCAGATTGAGCCCCACTTTCAGTGCTGGTTAATGTTGCTTTATTGTTGAATGTTATCGGTCCGTCATTCTGATCGGCAACCTTTGTTGTATACCGAATTTGATAAGCTGAACCAATGTCTCCAAACTCAATCTTCACTTCGTTACTGTCGGAAAGATTATTGTACTCGCTTGGATCTATCAGCGAACCCTCAGTCACTTTACCCTGCGGATCCACATTCAGACGATATACTTCTATGGAATCGGTCTGCAAGGTCTGGCCCGTTTGAATAGGATCACTGACGGATGCCCCCTTGAGGGATTTCAGGTTCGTATTAATATCTATAGACCAATACAATTCCTGCCCATTATATTCTTTATCCGGGGTTCCCGCTTTTTGAATGGCCGACCCTCCCTTGGGCTGCAGGTTAATAGGTATGATCTTACCGTCGCCTACAAGGGGAAAATGAATTTCTCTATTGATCGTTTCTCCCACCAGGTCTTCCCTAATAGCGCTCCAAATCATGATTTTTCCGCCGACATTGGAACGATCTACATTTTGGTTAAACTTCATAGTAACAATATTTGTGCTTTTATCAACAGAGAACGTTCCTACACTCCCCAGATCAGTGGATAAAGGAGTATCTGGAATGTCGTTGTAAAGCTCAAAGTCTGATGGAAGCTCAAATTGATAGATTTCCCCACCTTGTAATCCATGATCATCTGGAAGCCCCCAACCATAATGCAGAACAACAACTGAACCCGGGACGATCCGACTATCCGGATTGTATACTGCATTGATGACCGTTTCTTCATCGTCTTCAGTTATTTTCACATCACTGAAGTAAACCGCATTCGTCACTGTGCTCCCAGTTCCCTGAAGCGGTACTATTGGATTGGCCAGTCCGGATATTGCAAAGAAAAAATTTTGTATAATCAACAAAAATGCTATGGCCAGAATATTCCCTTTCCTCTTCATATCTTTCCTCCATTGGATGGTTGTATGTACTTTCTCCTTCGAAAAAAATTGCTGAAATTCACCCCATCCCAGTCATGAAGCTGTGCCTTACTAAGATGTGGTCTTCCGGTTAATAAAGTATTCCTTCCTCTTAAAAACTGACGGGAAAATTCTGTTCCCCGGCCCTATAACGAACTAATCTATCCTCACAGCCTTGACAATAAGCCGGTGAGTTGGGTTATACGCCGGCTCGCAAGTAACGAGGGTCACCTCCTCTAGATCCGCATTATGATCCAACACGGATAAATCATCCGGCTCCACAAGGAACTTCGATGCGACGGAGTAGACATACGAGTCCTTCTGGGTCTCAATGACAATCTGGTCGCCTTCCTCCATCTCATCCAGACGGCTGAATTGTTTACCGTAAGTCCAGCTGCGGTGACCAGCTAACGCGAAATTGCCGGGTTGTCCTAGATGACGGTCCGTTTCGATAGTTCCTATCCCTGCTTTCAAGGTCTTTTTATCCGTACCTTCCAGTACGGTTTCGCGCAGATCAATCTTATCGATGGTGATGGTACCGAGAACAGCATGGCCGTCGATAGTGATCGTTCCCACCCCGCCCTCCTGAGAGGAGTCCACAGGGGGCTTGGATACAGGCTCTGAGGATAAGGGTTCAGAAGATTTCTCTTGCAGCAGATCCCACTGAGCCAACATTTCCAATTGTTTCTTCTCTTGAATATGCCGGTCCCACCACGGATAGAGAATAAGCACGATTCCCGCCATAAAAAGCAGTAAAATTGCCCCGCTTATCCATTTATTTTTAGTTATTTTGTCTCACCTTCCCACTCTTTAAGATAAAGGTAGCTTCCAATATCCGCTCCTTTCCCAATCCGGTAATATATCGACATATAGTATCAAGGTCCTCTGAACAAAAACTGAACAAAATAAAATAACCCGCTGGAACATTCAGCTGGTTATTAATGAAATGGTTATAAAATTTAGTCGATATGCCGGAAACCTAGTACACTCTCATGGCTTCATACTTGTCCGAATTTTTATAAACCGCTGCCGCATTGCTCTTACCCGAATCTATTGTAGTATCAATAGTCACCCATTCGTTATTTAAATAAACTTCATTCCAAGCGTGATATTCTGTTACGTACTGCGAATGACCCATAACCAATTTGGCAGGGATCCCCACACTTCGCAGCATAGCCGCAAATAGAGAAGAGTAACCGTAACAGATGGCTTTACCCGTTGTAGGGTATCATCAATATCCGGGATGTAACCGGCCGTAATCTGGCCAGCCAATTCGTGATCATAGCTAACATTATTAATTATATAGTCATAGATTGCTATTACTTGGCTCTTCGCTATACTACATGGGAAAAACTACGTTTGAGAGGCATAATAGAGCGATTTGACATGGAGCCTCTGCGGGCATGAGTACTCGCGAAAGCCGCGAAGGGTAAGGAATTCGCGTTGCTAACCAGCTTATCATGCCCGCCTCTCCATATAAAATCGCTGTCTATTTACCCCACCCAGAGTAGCGAGGAAGCTATTACTTTCTCTTCATCGGTCTTAAGATTCCGCGTTAATTCTTCTGCCTTCTTAACCGCAAGTTCCGCTTCCTTCCAAAAAACATTTTGGATAGAATTCAGGTAGATGATCTTCGAATCTTCCACTTCTAATTGAACGGAAGCCGATTGAATTGTCTTATATTTATTCCCGGATATATTCTCCATCATCGAAATATTATAGGTGCCATTGCCTAATTGCAGTGGGAACCACTCTATTTCTTGGGAATTAAGTAAATTATACGTATAGGTTTGGCCTTCCTTGGTTTACCACGCCATTCTGAACAAAATCTGAACAAAATTTCATTCTTGATCTATGACTGCCAGAATTTAATAAATTCATGGCAGTCGAACGATCATAGTACCTTAGGTACGTTAGACTCAGACTTTGCGTCCCATCCTTTCGAATGGTTTGCTATTGACATGGAACATTATGTAGTTAATCATGAAATGCGCAAGTGTACAGCCATTCTAATTCTAATGCATGTAGAGGAGAGTTCCACGATTTGCATTAAAACATATCAAACTGAACAATAACTGAACAATATATGGTTATTTTTCAAAAATTTTTTCTAAACTTCTTTCCAACCTTTTGTTTATTACGCCCACTTTATGGATGACAGGAAGCTTAAGGGAGAGGATTTCATGCTTGAGCAAACATGGAGTGAACGCTTGCAAGATTATGTCAAGCCCGTATTTGGCTATGCGCTGAACCGGACGGGAAACCGCCAAACGGCTGAAGATTTGACTCAAGAAATCTTTCTGCAATTATTGAAGACACTGGCCTCGGGAACATCGGTTAATCATCTGGAAGCCTATGTTTGGACAGTTGCCCGCTACACTTGGATTAACTGGCTGAAGCATAAGGGGAAGCACTCCATCGTAAGCAATGGTCTTCCCGAATTTCTGGCTGACGGCACCGCCGAACCTCTGGATCAATTGGTCCATCACGAGGCCTTCGACCAATTGCGGCGGGAGATCGCTTACCTATCCGAGCTTCAGCGCCGAGTACTCGTAATGCATTATTACGATGGTTTAAAGCAAAGAGAAATAGCCGCCGCCTTGAACCTTCCTGTCGGAACGGTAAAATGGCATCTTCATGAGGCCAGAAGAGAATTGAAGAAAGGAATGAATCTTATGCGTGTCAAAGGTGAGCTCAGCTTTAACCCCATTAGTTTCACCGGAACGGGGCATACCGGACAGCCCGGACCCGATGGAGAAACCGGAAAGTTCCTCCGAAGCGCCATTTCGCAGAACATCGTCTACGCCGCTTATCACAAGCCCGTAACTGTACACGAACTGGCCGACGAGCTGGGGACTCCGCCCCCTTTCATCGAGGATGAAGTCAGATACCTTGCGGAATATGATTTCCTGACCGAGGTTAGTCCCGGCAAGTTTCAAACCAACATGATTCTATGGAATACGACGCGGGAGCAGCTAGAAGAAACCTATAGTTTGTACAAGGAGTGTGCAGCCGAAGTTGCTGATCTTCATTTCCAGGCTTTGATGGATGTCCGCCGTTCCGTAGAGGAAACCGGAATTTACTATCCGGACAAGGACTATAACTTTCTGCTGTGGACCCTGCTGCCCAAAAACATTGGAGAACAAGGAGCCGCAGCCAAAGCCTTCGAGCTGAAGCAGGAGGAGATTCCGCTCCGGAAGGATGGAGGCCGGTATATTGCGACAGCAACAATAGCTCCACAAGATTGGAGCCGGGAGGAGCTGCCTTTCGACCTGCGTCACTATGAGATCTGCGGACCTATGATAAGAAACGGGGGAGGAGAGCTAGCCCTATGGCAACTAGATTCTTACTGGAGTAATAGGCCGGGCTGGAAGCATCTGCATTTTCAAGACGCCGAGCTCTGCCATGCTTTCTGGAAGGGGGACCTGCGGGATGAGACAGCATCTAACGAGCAGCTGGCACTACTTCTGGCCAAGCAATATGTCTTAAAACAGGATAGAGGCTATTCTTTCAATGCGGTATGGATCGACCATCCGGACATCATCGCCCGCTTGCGGAAGGTTATTCCTGATTTGTCCAAGGAATACAGGCCTATAGTAAGTCGGATCCATGAAAAGATGTACGAAATTACGATGCGCAATAAACCTAAACATATTGCCCCCCAGGTCGATTATATGAGCAAAATAAACGCCTTCGACGGCCAACTGATTCCATATATCTTAAAGCATTTGATAGACCGGAACCTATTGCAGCCGCCTAAACCGCACCAAAGTAAGTCAATTACCACTCTTGTGGGACTTATCCATTAAATCTTCGCGGGCCCTCGATGATCGGGGGCCTTGTACGTTAAGTTAAAGCGCTATCAGCTTGGGGAAACGGGATAGCGGGAAAGGTTATCGTGAAGCAAGTCCCTCTACCGGGTGTGCTCTCAACCTCGCATTCTCCCTCCATAGCTTTAATAATGCTGAAGGAAACCATCATGCCGAGCCCGGTGCCCTGTTCTTTGGTCGTGTAGAAAGGGGTTCCCAGCATGCGGATTTGTTCGGCACTCATCCCCTTCCCGGTATCCTGAATAATGATGACCGCTTTGTCATCCTTCTCCGTTAAACGAATCGTAAGATCTCCACCCTGCTCCATGGCTTCGATTCCATTTTTGATAATATTAATAAGCGACTGATGGAACTTCTTCCCTTGCCCTAAAATATAGATGTCTTTTTCATCGTTTTTGATCGTATGTACACCAATATTCCCCATACTGGCATAAGGCTGGATAACTTGGACAATGTATTCCAGCTCGCGGTTTAACTCCAACAGCTCTGCATTTTGCATAGAAGGCTTGGCGAAATTAAGATAGTCCGTAATAATATGCTCCGCACGGTCCAATTCGGCCAAGCTTATATTGATATATTGCTTTTTCTTTTCTTCACTGACTACCGTATCCCGCAGTAATTGAATGAATCCTCTGGTCACCGTAAGCGGGTTTCGGACTTCATGGGAAATGCTGGCCGCCAACTGGCTGACCGTTTGCAAATGCTCCACTTTGCTTAACTCGTTGGAGAACGTCCGCTCTAGAGCCATGCGCTCCAGTCTTTCCTCCAGAAGCTTGCGGTCTGTAATATCCCTCATGTATACCGCAATACTAACTACCCGACCCTCTATTTCATTAGGTACCATCATCACCTGGAGAATTAAACGGTTCCTATCGCTGCCGCTCATAGCCAGTTCAAACTGATTAGTTTCCCCTTCAGCTGCTTTTTGAAAGTAATAATGAAAGGCTTCCATTTCCCCGGACACCATAACTTCCCTGTAGCTGCGGCACATGAGCTCATCTTTCGGACAACAGAACAGGTCGGATGCAGCCGGATTGGCATAAATAATGTCGCCTTGGAGGCCCGTGACATAAATAGCGTCTAAGTGATTTTCAAATAGACCGTAATCGAAAGAAACATTCAGAAAGCCCGAATACTGGTTATTTTTCAAATCTCTATACCTCGCTTTACCAGAATGTCAAACTCCCTCCTAGAAAACTATAGCACATCCCTCCCGGGAAAAATTTAAAATTTCCGCAACCCGGGAAAAATCGGGATTTTAGCCCCATAAAAGATATAAAAAAGACTCCTATCGGAGCCCTATAAATCCCCTACCCCCTACAAATGCCAATAGGAGTCTTCGTTCTTCGCCACATTAACACTATAAAGATTCCTATGTGCAAGGATAAACGGCTATCGCCGTCCTTGGGACAGGCCGTTTACCGATGAAATATAAGAGCAGGTATAAGGTGAAACTTTCGCTTTCTTATATTTTAGAAAAACACCTCCAAGGCGTCCTTCTATTCTAGTCCTTCCCCGTTATCCAAACCCACTGCTGGTAAGGAATGAATCGGCTGCCGTTCCATTTCAATATATTCATAACATAGCCCAGGCCGTCGGCGTTATATCTGCCCGTAATACGCTGCAGGGCCATCAGCTCGTATTGCCCGTCGCGCTCCATATCTGCCGGATAGAGCCCGCTTAGCGGATTGACATCCCCTCGGATGGGCTCTTTCAATTTTCCATTGGCATCGTAAATTTCGGACAAATATTCTCGACCTTTGTAGGTCAAATCGATAATGTACGTACGCTGCGGAATCAGGCTCCTCACTTGCGCCTTGTAACCATCCAGATATTGAACGTCATATTTGTACTGCTCATTGTATTCCATGGCATCAAATAATTTGCGGGGCTGATTATTAACATAAGAAAACACATAGTCGTAGGTAAAAGCGCCGGATCCTCCCGAATCAATGCGGATCAATATATCTTCCACACCATCCCCGGTAAAATCGGCCAATGCCAGGGTAGGGTTATACCCTGCGTTCTGTTGGAGCGGAATGGGACGGCTTCTTCCTGTCCTCCCGTCTTGAATGAGTAGCGTAATATGCTGGATAAACGGACTATCCGGGCTTTTGCTGCCCGCCAAAAATATTCTATCGGGCACATGATCCCCGTTGACGTCCCCAACCTTCTGATCCAATATCCGCATGGCAGCGGTCGGATCGGGCTCCGGTCGCCTGTAGACTAAACCGTTAGCATAACCGTACATCGGATTCACCCCTCCGTTGAGTTTTCTGTAGGTTTAGTTTATGACGAGTCTATGGGCGATGTGCACAAGGCGGAAGCCCTCGAAGTATAGCTGAGGGAGGGTCGTAATTGGAACACACGACTCTGTTAGGTTGCCGATAAGCTTCGGGCCATAACGCGGGCTTATCGATCCATCGGATACGAATTCCTGCGATAATACATCCATTTCGGTCTCAAATCACCCGCTCACCCCTGGAACAAGAAAAAAGATGTATTTTTGCAGGCTTGTTACTGGACACGGAGTCAACCGACCAAAAGCATGCAGAATTGCAGGCTTTTAATTTCCGAAGCTATCTTATTGGCATGAAAAAGCAATCTCTAATACCTGGATTACCACATAGGTATCTTTAAGTTCTTTAAGGAGAAAAAAACGGACCCCCGCCAAGCGAGAGTCCGTTTCGATTATTCATTTCTTAACCCGGATCGTATCACGGCCTGTAAAGCGTGTGCCGTCCTGCAGTTGACCGTTCAGCACCATCTCCGCTTCCCCTTCTGTCTCTCCCAGCGTGGCGATCACTTTCTGCCGGTCGAACTTGAGCATCAGATCCCGGACTCCATTCCGGTCCCTGTCTCCAATTTCAATTGGGTGGGCTTGCGCCGCGATGCTGACTCCTCCTATGTTCAGACTGACAGAGGACGGATCAATCATGGACACTTCATGGGAAGACGGCAATTCTACGTACACCGTCATGGAATTCGCCCCTCCCTGGCTTTTCAGGTTCAAAGTGCGCGGATGGATCTCGACCGAAGCTTCCAATATTTCCGGCTCGGGCGGCTGTACCGAATGATAGATTTCTATTTCATTAATCGTCGGCTCTTTCTCCGTGGTAGAATTCATCCACAGTCTGAAATAGGACGAAGTCACCGGGGCGAATTCGATCGTCTTGCTCTGGCCGATGGTGGTCCCCTCGGTGCCGGGAATATCGATATAATTGATGCCGTCCTCGGAATACTGCAGCACATAGGAATTAACCCGAGGATAATCGATCTCCTTAATGATGACCATGTTATAAGTCACGTCTTCCCCGAAGTCTATGCCCAGAAATTGATCGGCGGTTTCCCCTCGCCCTGCCGACCAGCGGGAACCGGCATTCGAATCGAATGCCTTCGCTGCCCCATAACTTTCGTTCCACACAGAAGAGGCAAAATAGCTTCGGTTCGCTGCAAGATTCTCATTGCGGATTTCCACAGTCAGTTCAACGCTGCCGGAGCTGAATTCAAAAGTGAGCGTATGCAGGCCGAGCGGAAGCGACGCCAAGTATTCCTGCTTTAAGGTCACCGCCGGGCCATTGTCGATGTAATCGATCCCTTCGGTTAATTCACCATTCTCTCCTTGAATAGCGATAAGTGTATTTCCGTTTAACTTCATTGGAATCACACGGTCTCCCGAATTCCGGGGATAGATAATGGCCGATACTTCCAGCTCCGCCTTCTTCGGCGGCATGACACTGAGGCTCAGGAAAGCATCATTGCCTTGAGAGTAGGAGAATTTCAACGCATATTCCCCGACAGGCAGAGAACTCAAGTAAGCTTTCGTCAGCACAGCCGTCTCTCCGCTTACGATATAATCCCGCCCTTCGGTCAGCTTATGCGTTCCGTTAGCTATCGAAACGAGATTGTGCCCGTAAAGTCTCATGCGGATGGTCTGATCACCGTTATTTTGCGGGTACTCCACAAAGGGGGTGCTTATTTCCGCGTGGGCGGGAGGCAGACCGTCCCCAATCACCCCGATTTCGTCAAACGGGATCTTCTCGAATTCCGGTAACTGTGCATAGATCGGAGAATCGTCCCGCAATCCGAAATTACCGTTAGCCGGATCCACAAAGCCCAGTCCTTCTTTATCCGCATAGGCGATATTATTCTCGAACGTTCCCATCTCCATATTCCGGCTGTCGCCGGTGATATCACCCGTATTCACATATACATTGTTGCGGACGACATTTCGCTTGGGAAGCAGAGGATCGTCCTCCAATATATTGGGAAGGGTCGGATATCTCGCGCTCCAGATTTCCCCTTGGTAAGGAACCTGATTGAATTTGCTCATTAAGGATTCGTAATTTTTCTCGCCCGGCTTATAGCCCCGGTTCATGAAGGCAATGAAGGTCCCGCTGTCGAGAACGATATTGTTTTCCACTACGTTCTCCCGTCCGTTAGCCAGCTTGAAGGCCTGCTTGCCGATATTATGAAACACGTTACCGCGCATCTCCACGCCGCTCATGTAATCATCGAGATAAATGGCTGCCGTGGAAACCCGCAATTGGCTGGCCACCATGTCGTGAAAATAATTATAGCGAATGATGTTGCCCCGCCATACGAAGCTTCTGCCGGAATAGATGGCGGACGCATCGGCCGTTTCTTTGACCACATCAAAGATATCATTATATTCGATGACATGGTCGTTGCCCCGGAATTGAATCGCAAAGTGAGGGGCATTATGCAGGTTGTTATAAGCCACACGATTGCCGACGCCGTTCAACTCTACGGCAGGGGTATACGTCAGCTTGATTCGCGAATAATTCGAGATGTCATTGTTGACCGCATAATTCTCAGCAGGCGTCAACGTCTCGAAATCGCCCCCGTCCAAGCGGATTCCGCCGTTCCCCATGCTGTAAATCAAGCTGCCATATACGCCGTTATTCTTTCCTCCATAAACTCTGACGGCGTACCCGCCCATTTTGCTGATTTCGCTATATTCGATACGATTGTTTTCTCCTCCGGTGATCTCAATGCCGTTGCCACGGCTCACTTCCATATTCAGTCCGCTAAAGACGATATTCGACGTTTGGTCCATCCGAATTAAACTGTCTTTCATAAGCGAGAGCTGAACTTTCCCTTCTCCCAGCGGGGTGGGCGGATAAAGATACAAAATGCCCGTTTCCCTGTCCAGATACCATTCTCCGGGCGCGTCCAGCAGTTCCAAAATATTATAAAAATAAAACCGCTGGTCTGCTTTCATGGCATAGCTCGAGGTGTTATCGGTTTCAATCGTCTTCCGCTCGAAATCTATCGATTTGATATGCAGGTCATTGGCGAACCAGTCATTTCCCCAATAACCGAGCATCCATACGTCACTATTATTAATCCATGGATTAGGAATTTGATCTTTATAGGTAAACGTATAGCCCGGGTTAGCTTCATCCGGTTTAACCAGCACCTGATCTACTTGGGTAAATCCATGGTTGGGCCAGCGGGCCAGTCCCATCACATTTCCGTTAATAAACAGTTCCGGAGCCACATCCAGATTGTTCCCCAGTACACCATAATCGGTTATACCGATAGACTGTAGGTCCAACTGAAGGACATGCTCTCTCGCTCCTTGCGGAATTCGCTCCAACACAGCCGCATCCGTTACCGGCTTGAACCGGGCCGCATCCAGGGTATCCCCTCCGGTGAAGATCACCTTCTCTCCTTCATACGCTTTGTATACGATCGGCGCTCCCGAAGCTCCCGAATCGCGCTCATCCAATTGGAAGGTATGCGTGAAACGATAGACCCCCTCCCGGATAACAATTTCAACCCCTCCTGCAGGGAGTCCCTCCCCGCTCTTCAAAGCGCGAACCGCATCCCGAGCTTTCTCCAGAGTCGCAAACGGATGACCGATAGAGCCATCGTTGGCGTCTTTTCCATCCTTGGCTACAAAGAAACGAACCGCCGCATGATCCTTCGCCAGGGCGGATTCGCCTGGACCGCTAACCACAAAAATAGCGCACAATGCCGTAAACAGAACCAGACCCTTTAACAACAGCTTGTCTTTCATAAGATCCCACCTCTCCTCTTTCGGTAATGTATCTCCGTTCAACGGTTTTTCCAAACCGTTATGAATCGTCCTCCTTTCCCCGTCCAAACTGAGTGCCGTCTTTCTTCTCCTCCATTGTATGGCGCTTTCCCGCACGGATAAATTAGCTATCCTAACCTTTTTTGTTGTTAAATTAACTTGTTCATACCCGGCTTACGGGTTTGTCCGCTCATCAATACTCACCCGGTTTCTATATTCCGAGGGAGAGAAACCGACACTCTTCTTGAACGCCGCCGAAAAATAAGAGCCGTCGTTAAATCCCGCCCGGCAGGCGACTTCATTCACCGCAAGGTCGGTAAAGGCCAGCAAATGCTTCGCTTCCTCCAGCCTTCTTTCATAAATGTAGCGCTTCGGCGGCATCCCCAAATGCTTCTTGAAAAACCGAATAAAATAGTTGGGGTGGAAGTGGGCGGTCTGTGCCAATTCTTCTATCGTCAGTTCCTGAGTCAAATGGGTATCGATATAGTGAATCGTATCCAGCAGCTTTCGAACGGACATCATCTGAGGGGTATCGTCCTTCTCCTCATAAGCTTGATCGATAAAATACGCGATGATTGCAAACAGTGCGGAGTATATTTTGAGGGTAGTGGCCGGACCGCCGTTGGCACGATGATCGGATAACTGCCGGAAATGCTGCTGCAGCCCTGCGGAGGGATCCGCCTTTACGACTTTCGGAAGGTCGAACAGATTAAATAAATGCACAAACTGGATATTCGATCGGAAATGGCACCAATACATCGTATAAGGGGTGCCTTCCGTCACGGAAAACGACTGCAGGACTCCCCCCGGGATAAACATCAGTTCCCCCGGCCGGGGAGTGTACTGCTCATTCCCGAACTGAATCCAGCCTTCGCCGTCGCAAATATAGTACAGCTTGTTATAGGACGGAGCATAATTAAAACGCTTCCAATCACGTCCGCAAACAGAAAGCTTCGCATGAAGCAATTCAATCCGCAGCTTGGAAAGATAATCGTTAAGCCACTGCTTCTTGTCCTTCTCCATCATCCATTCACCTTCCTATTCAGATAGGTCTAGCCTCTGCTCGCCCATACCGGACCCGAAGAAGAAACGGCCGTCACCGTCGTTGTGCAAGAAGGTACCGTTTCTCGATGAAATATCATTAAACCGCTATCGCCGTCCTTTGGACAGGCGCGTTTACCGATGAAATACATAAGGTGAAACTTGTCCTTTATATTTGAAGAAAAGACACCTGACCGGTGTCTTTACCCAATAGTTCCAACGGGTAAACTGCCTTACTCTGATTGAATAGCAGCCGCTTTCTCCAAGAGCATGACGCCGCTTAACTGGGCACTGAGATCCAGCGGTAAGACAGGTGGAAGTCCCCAATAGGTCCCGAATAAGATACGCTCCCCCTCTTGCGCATGCTCCCACGCCTGTTCCGCATGATGCAAGATGAACGGCGTCAACGCTTCCTGCGCAGGATCGGCTGCTGCCAATTCCGCCAAATAACGAATAAAAATCCCTTTAAACAACCCTCCGTCCCCGGTTCCCTCATCGCGCAAGAGCATGGAAGAAGAGTCCGTTAATCTTCGCATGGCCTCCTCTGCCGTTCGTATGGCCGAATCCAGAAAGCTTCGCTCCTTAGTGATCCGGTACAGCTCTACCGAGGCGCCTATATAGGTCCCTTGGTTATAGGAGAAGATCCAATCCTTGTCGATTCTCCCATCCCCGGTGCGATTCATGCCATCCCAGACAATGCCTGTCTGCGGATCTACCATATGGCTCCGCAGCCAATCATACGTTTGATTGGCCCGGTTCAGATCCTCTTCCTGCCCCCACCTCTGGTATAATCGGGCGGCCAGAATGACGGCCGGGGCGTTGGACGGAGTATTTTTATAGTCCGGCTGCGATTTGCGCCATGCAAAGCCTCCTCCCATCTCTTCATTCCAGCCGCCTTGAATGTCCTTCCACAAGATTTGTACGGCATTCTTGTATTTTTCTTCTTCGGTATGGTCATAAAGCCGGAGCAGGGCCAGCGCCATCCACAGCATGTCGTCATAATAATCGATCGTTATCCCGCCCCTCTTCCGAATGACCCCTCCGAATAGTTCATCCGCCTGGCGCAAATATGCAGCATCTCCTGCTCTTTCATATCCGTCCACAAGAGCATCGATCGCATGAGCCTGCCACCAATAATGGAACTGCCGATTACAATCGTGACAGGGAAATTGGGTGTCATACAATCCGGTCTGCCGGTTCCAGTAGGATGAATCCAATGCCTTGTGTGCCTGCTCTGCCCTCGAGGCCCATACAGATTCCTGCATCGTTTCCTCTTCCTTTTTCTTTTCCGCCATAAACAAATTCCCTCCCCCAATGAAGATGAGTAACGCGCACAGGCCAATTAATATCCCGCTCCTCCTCCGCATGCAATCCCTCCTGCGGCCCATTCTGCCGGTGGGCAAGCGGCTACTCTTCCTACTCCGATTTGCTTCTTTCTTCTTTAATCCGGATTTCAGCTTCCTCTTTAACTACACGCAAGAATTCGGAGGCATCCATGCCGGACTCCGCAAATTTCCCGACATCCAACTCTACAAACCGGTCCCATAAGCTGATTCGCTCAGGAACAGGGGCAGGCTTATGCTTAAAAATAGCCGTTATATTCTTTCCATGGGTACTTTCGTTGTCATAGAAAAACTTCTCCTGAACGGAGGTATCCTGAGTAATGGGACCGATTCCGTTGCGGGCCGTCCACTCCTGAACCTCGGGGGTTGTCAAATAATAAATGACACGCAGCGCTTCTTCTATATGCTTGCTGTTAGGATTGACATGGAAGGAGTGAAAATCCAAACGATGGGTAATGCCCGGTTGATCCGGCCACGTCGGCAGTGAGGCCACATCGAAGTTGAGCCCTTCGGCATTTCCCCACCAATTCAGTCCTTGGGCATTCGTGATCAGCATCGCGGTGGTCCGGTCTCCTGTAAACCGGTCGTTGGCATTAAAGAAGGTTTCGTCATAGTTCCCGGGGATATCGATAATTTTCTTGTAAAGCTCGAGAAAACGGCGATACTCCGGCCGTTCCAGAATTAGAACCTCGCCGGTGTCCGGATCGGTCGCATTGACGGAAAATTGCCAGAGAGGCACATCCCGGTCACGAAAATCAAGGCCGCGATACTGAACCCCGTTCTCCGTCTTGGTTAATCGCTGCGCCAACCGGACGGCATCGTCCCAGGTCAGGTCATCCGAAGGATAGGGCTCTCCAAATTGATCAAAAATATCCTTGTTATACATCAACACATAGTAAGAGGTTTCATAGGGCAGCCCCAACAGCCTGCCTTGTTTATCGCGTGCCCGGATCGTATCCAGCAGCGTCGGTTGAATGTGGCTCAAATCATATCCATTCTCGGCCAGCGGTTCCGTCAGGTCAAAGTCCAGCTCCAGATACTCCATAACATCTTGTGACAGGGTAAAGAAAATATCCGGTGTTTCTCCCAGGCTGAACAACTCCTCCAGCTTGCTACGGTCAAAGTTGTTCACGTGCAGCAATTCCATAGTCATATAAGGGTATTTCTCCTCGACGATCTTTTTGATCCTCTCGTTAAACATGTCCTCCGGCCATAAGGTAGCTACTTTCAAGGTGACCGGCTCCTGCTGTTCCTGTTCCGCCGCCCTTGCCCCGTCCGTCTGCGTCGGTTCCTGCTTCCGGTCAGGCTGCCCCTCGTTAACCGGTTCCGTTCCGGTACAGGCCCCTAATAATACCACGGCCATCAGCAACATAATTACCATCCCAAGCCTTCTCATCGTCTTCATGTTCACATCCTCCCACTTCATTGTTAAATCATCGCCGAGGAATAAGCGGCCGCCAGCAAGCTGCAGAAGCGGCTCCGATGACAAAATCGAACGCCCTTAATGATGAAAGCGCATACTGTTTTTCTTTTTACTTACCTTGGTTCGGAGCGGCGAAGTGTGCGCCATTCGTCATAACCAGGATTGTGAAAAGAAAGCGGTGAAAATAAACGATGAAAAGCAGCAAGGGATGACCGATGGGATGAACCGCGGGCGCTCCGGCCGGCAGAAGCCGAACTACGGGAATGACGGCTTTCCGGCATATCAATATCAATACAATATATGTTATATCAATTGCATAAATAACCGGGAATGAACTATTTTTTATTCGCTGCGGCCGTTGATTCTCCCTGCACCAGCCTGGCCGCCAGCCGAACGGTCATATCGACCGGCTCTCCCTTCCGGAGCTTTAAAACCGTTTCTACCGCCCGCCTTCCCATCTCTTCCTGCTGCTGAAGCAAGTGGGTGAACCAATAGCCGCCGCCCGGGTTGGAAGGAGGGCAGTCGAAGCATACGACGGAAATATCCCCGGGTACGGTCAAGCCCAGTTGCCCGATGGCCGCTTTGGCCAATAAAGCAATATTGTACTCCGTTGCAAATATGGCCGTCATGTCCGGATGCTGCTGAAGATGGTTTTTTATTTTGTCGATATCCCGCTCTATATTTTCCTTGGTAAAAGAACCCGGAAGCGTAGATGTAATATCATTCAGCCAATAGTTCTTCTCGATGGCGACTCCTTGCTCCGCATGGGCCTGAACGAACCCTTCCATCCGTTCCTCCGTTGCCGAAGTGTCGACGGGCGGCGGGGAAAGCAGGCCGATCCTTCGATGCCCCCATTCCAGCAGGTGCTTCGCCCCCTCTCTGGCGGCGGCCGCATGATCCGTGCTGACCGATGCAGCCTCCACCCCTTTCAGATAACGGTCGATCAATACTAGCGGGATTTTGTTAATCACCAGCTTCAGAATTTCCGTGTTGATATATCGGCCGTGGCCAGGAAAAATAATAAATCCGTTCGCTCCTAGTTCCGTAAATTCCCGAATCGCCCTTTCTTCCCGCTCCGGCTTGCCGAAAGAACGCCGCAGCAGCAGGAAGACGCCGTGCTGTTCGGCGGCGCTCTCTATCCCGCGAAGAAGATCGATCCCATAGCTCTCGCCGAAATCCGTCATGATCAACCCCAGCACGGGCACATCGGTACGCCTAACCGGCATGTATGAGGAGGCTTGATCATCAGGTGTCTGCTCCATGGCATCGACGACGAAAGACCCCTTACCGGGCTTGCGGGCAATTAGTCCCTGGCTTGCAATCATCTCCAGCGACTTCCGGCTCGTGATCCGGCTCACGTTATATTTCTCGGCCAGCTCCATCTCCGAAGGGATCCGCTGTCCTCTCCGGTACTTGCCGTTTCTAATATCTTGAACCAGGATTTCGAAGATTTTCTCATACATCGGCTTGGAGTCTTGATCGGATAGCACCCTGTATCACATCCTCTATTCCTTCGTATGTAAATGTTATATCATGTTATATATATTTGGGAAATCCTTCCTTATACCTTCTTTTATTTTAGTGAAAAGAAAAAAGACATCCGTTACGGCGTTACGGCATGCCTTTTTCTGAAAAGCGCTAAGATTTTCGGTTAAAACTGCGGCCGACAATCCGTATATGTCGGCCGTCTACTCTTATTACTTTCGGCCGTAGTCGGCTTTGATCTCTCCCCACTTCTCGGTCTCCCATTTCAACACCTTGTTGTCATAGCTGTTGTTCTGCAGCCACGCCAGCGCTCTGTCCACCAAATCCCATACTTCCTTCGTCGCTTCATTGCGCTCCAGAGTCGTAGCGACTTTCTTCTCCCTCACCCATTTCAGAGCGGTTCTCGAATCGCTATAGACCGTCTGCGAGCTGCCCTTGTTCTTCAGATACGCCAAGGAATGGACAATCGCCAGAAACTCGCCCAAATTATTCGTCCCATTAGGGATGGGGCCGTGAGAGAACAGAACCTCTCCCGTTTTCGTATAGACTCCCCTGTATTCAATCGGTCCCGGGTTGCCTCTCGTCCCTACATCTACCGAGATACTGTCATAATCAATCTCGGCCTGAGAAGGGGCAGCAGCGGTCTGCTTCGCAGCGGCCCCTTGACCCCAATGCTTCGTCCAGCCTTCCCGATAAGCCTTCTCCGCTTCCGCCTTGGAGGAGAAGGATTTATATTTCGCATCTTTGCGTCCGTCCACCTGCTCTTTGCATTCCGGCCAACTCGTATAGATCCCCGGCTTGTGGCCTACCCATACGACATAGTACTTTTGCTTCGCCATCTTCTAGTCCCTCTCTTCCGCATACATCATTGCCTAGTCTCTATATTTACATACGGAAGGACAAGACGTCAAAAAAACCAATCCTCCAACAAGGATCGGTTTTACTTAATCGCGGCAAAGCCCGGTTGTTTACCAACCGAAGTCCAACGTTTTGCCGGTTTCCGCCAACGTCTTGATATTGCTCAAAATCATCCACCAATGTCCTTTAGCATTCTCATAAGACGGATGGCCAGGCTTCCATTGGTCGTTGACCAGCGTCAGCTTCGTGCAGCTGCCCACCGGTTCCAGGGTGAAGGTTACCCTCGTTTCCAGCTCTGCGTGGTTGGAATGGTAGGATGGGCCGGGATGCTCGGTATAGCTGAGCACTTTATACGGCTCATAGGCCAGTATGCTGCCATATACATGGACCGTTTCCTCCCCGTCATTGCCCGGACCTACATACTCATAAGGATCTCCAGGCCGGAAAGTGGAACGGATGACACATCCAAAGAAGGTTTGGCGGGTCCCCTCCGGGGAAACGAACGCATCCCACACCTGCTCCGGGGCTGCTCCGATATAAAATTCGTATTTCAAATCCATTATCTTTCACTCCTTATTGAATAGTTGATCATTTGAACGGCTTTGCGGCTGTGCTACTATAATAGTAACTTGTCCGAAAAGGGTTGTATTGTAAAAACGCGACAGCCCCTTATGACAGAGTGTCTGCCTTGCCTATTCCCTATTCTGCCGAACCATCGGCCAGGCTGGAGTGATTCATATGAATTCTAACCAAAGTTCCATCCCGGACACAGGAAGACCCAGCCTCGGGGTGTTGAATTTCAGAGAGGGCACCAAGCGGTTCTTCGAACTCACCCGTTATCCCCCCTCGGAGGATATCGGCTATTTCGTCAAGCACTTCTGGATGGTTCGCTGGGATTTAAACGGACAACCCCCTTACCTGCAGCAGGTCGTCCCCAATCCGTGTGTGAATATGGTAGTCGAGAAGAACCGGACGTTGATTTATGGGGCTGCCAAACATAAATTTTCGCGGCTGCTCGAAGGGAAAGATATGGTGTTTGGCGTGAAATTTAAACCGGGCGGGTTCTATCCCTTTGCCAAGCGGCCCATCTCCAGACTAACCGGCCGTTTCATTCGCCTGGAAAGCATTTTTAACGTGGAGACCGAATCATTCGAGGAGCAAATCTTAAGCCAGGATAGCCCCGAGAAGATGGTGGAGCTGGCCGAAGCCTTGATCCGCAGGAACCTTCCGGGCAGGGATGAGAAGGTCGTCCGAATTAATCAAATCATCGACCGGATTCAGGCTGATCGCGGTATTACGAAGGTAGACCAGGTCTGCGATGGCTTTCAGATCAATATCCGGAAGCTTCAGCGCATGTTCGGCCAATACGTCGGCGTGAGCCCGAAATGGGTCATTAAGCTTTATCGCCTGCAAAATGCGGCCGAAACGCTGGACAAAGGCCGGGCCCCGGATTGGCTTGATTTGTCTTTGAAGCTCGGTTACTATGATCAATCGCATTTTATTAGAGACTTTAGATCGATTATCGGGAAAACTCCGGAGGAATTTCTGACCGAATCCAAGGAGACGATGGAGCATTAGGAAGGAATAAACCAAGGAACCGTCCATGCATTTTCGGACGGTTCCTTGGTTCGCGACCAAAGAAAAGAACGCCCGCCGGCGTCCCATCTCTGTGCTGCACTATTTTTCTTGATACTACGCTATTCCCTGTAATCCTCCACGAGGACTTCCAGTTTCCCGGTGACCGGGTCAATAACGAATCCATGAACGGGAACCGCCTTGGGAAATAACGGATGATTGCGGATCATCTTCACGCTTTGCATAACCCCTTCCTGCGCATTGGAGAATCCGCGCAGAAACTTCTCCATACGAATCCCGGAGTTCTCTAATGTGCTGATCACCGCAGGATCAATACCGTTCTCGATAAACTTATTGACCATCCCCTGCGTGTCCAGATTCGTCATGCCGCAGCCGTGATGGCCGATGACCAGAACCTCACGCGCACCCAATTCATAAACCGCCACCAGTATGCTTCTCATGGCGCTGCCGAACGGCTGTGTTAGGATGGCGCCCGCATTTTTGATGAATTTCGCATCCCCGTTTTTCAGTCCCAGCGCCTTCGGAAGCAATTCCACAAGCCGCGTATCCATACATGTAAGAATGGCTACTTTTTTATCAGGGAATTTATTTGTCAGATAAGACTCATACTGCTTCTCTTCGACAAATTTTTTATTAAACTCGAGTAAGCTTGGAATGATAGACATATTATGACCTCCTACATGATGTCTTCTAATCTATTATTCTACAGTTGTACCGGGGGCGTCAATTCATTTTATTGGTAATAAGCCCTATGCTTAAATACAGTGTCTCCATTGCTGATACCAATCATTGACCTCCTCACTCGGCTCAACACCCAATTCTTCCTTCATATTTTCCACAAGAAGCTGATATTGATTTTTCACCCCGCTATAATCACCTATGTTTGCATAAATTTTCATAAGCCCGAAATACCCATCCTCGGTGTATGGGAATTTCTCCTGGATTTTTTGATACAGCGGCACTGCCTCTGAATATTGCTCTTCCTGCATTAAGTATTCGGCCACTTGCTTGGCGTGGTCCAACCATATTAAGCGGATGCGCTCCTGTTCCCCTTCCGACCACCAGTATTGGTGCTCCTCCAGGTAGTCGCCGCGATATAAAATCAACAGTTCCCGATGCTGCCTGATCGTTTCGGGAGTCACTGCGGAAGTCGTCTGTACGCCCTTCTCCCATTCCTCCACATCCAGCTTCATGCCGTCCAATTCTATCCGATACCCTTCGTCCTTATAGGTGACTTTAATGCCGAGCCCCTTCTGCTTGATCACCCTTCGAATTTGATAGATGGTCGTATGCAGGAGCGCCGATGCCTTGTCCATATCATAGTCCGGCCATAACAAATCCATAATGACTTCCTTGCGCACGGTTTGACCGCGGTGATGGATCAAATACGCGAACAGCTCCTGCGCCTTCAATGTCCTCCATTGGAAAGACTGAGCCGCTTGATGATCATCCAGATAATGAAGACCGGACAGACAACAAAGCATGGGCTTCTTATCCGTCATGTCGGACATGCCTTTCGCTTCCGAGTGATTTAACCGCTGGAGTGTCTTTATGATCCTATCGCGTTGAACGGGTTTAAGCAGATAATCGAGTGCGTTCAGTTCAAACGCTTCTACGGCAAAATCATTGTACGCCGTAACAAAAACGATGTGGAGATGCGGTTGTATCTCTAATAAACGCTCCGCCAATTCCATGCCGCCGATTTCCGGCATTTCGATATCCAGGAAGACCAGATCTATCTTTTCGCGTTTTACCAGCTCCAGCGCCAGATGAGGGTCCTGAAAGAAGCCTACCAGTTCAAGCGCCGGCCGGCTCCCCCCTTCTTCTTGCAATAATTTCTCCATCCTTCTGAGAGCCAAGTGCTCGTCATCTACAATAACCGTTTTCACAGCTTTTCCTCCTTGGGGAATCGGACTATACCTGTCTGGTTATATCGAACATCGTCAGCTGCTTGTGAGTCGCCTTCGTGCTGTCTGCATATCTAGTTAATCTTATTGTTACATTATCCCTGACTTAATGACAAGAAGGGAGATTTGAACTCTTTCTGGACTTTATTGGGAAGCGGCATCGCTATGGTATATCAAAATGACCGGAATGATGTCTGCCGGAAAGCCTATCCTGGAGGCCTGCCCCAGAGAACTTGTTTTCATTGCATAACGCAGCTGAAGGGGCCTATAGAATAAGAAGCAGCCCCGATCCTGTAGAACGGGGCTGCTCTTGCTTTATGCTAAAGACAAGTTCGGGAAGGGCTCTGCGGACCTGACTTTGCCATTTCACTGAATGGAAGGATGCCTGTACCGTCCTAACGGCTTGCCGTTAATCCTGAGGGTCATCGCTACCCTATAGCTTCTCCCCGACATAATGAAACGATAGTTCTCTCACAATAGTTCGCCGTTCGACTCCAGCACTTCCATGACAACCTCTCGTGCGCGGATAGGCGCGAACCGGCATATTGCCTTATGCCCGACACTCTTTCCTTCGTAAACCGGGATTAATCTCTGTGATTTCTGAGTCATTACCGAAATTCTGAAGCTTCGAATGCTCTCCCCGTGAGCAAGCTCCTCTTGAATCACTGCATGATCCAGAAGGATGGGCCGTTCCGGTCTGAACGTCCAGCACTTGCCCTCCCTTTCGCAATCCGCGAGCGTAGCGATCGGGCTGGCGAAACGCTGCCGGATCACTTTGCCGAACTCCAAAATCCGTTCCGCATCCTTATCCGGCAGAAGCCCTCTCCGGTCGGGCCCGATATTTAACAGCAGATTGGCTCCGCGTCCGACCGAGTAATAATATAGCCCGATCAGTTCGTCGATGCTTTTGACCGTATGTTCGTCATGATCGCTGTAGAACCAGTTCGCCCGCAATTGGACGTCACATTCCGTGGGAAGCCACAAGCTCTCTCCCAACTGTTCTTTCCTCTCCGACTGAATGGAGAAATCGACGGCATCCACCGTATTCCAGCAGGGGTAGGGGGCGACCCCGTCCTCGTTGCCCACCCAGCGAAAATCAGGATCCCCCATATTAAAAATCAAAATATTCGGCTGAAGCCTGCGAATCTCCCCAATAATCCGCGGCCAGTCATATTCGTGGTCTTCCGATCCGCAGCCGTCGAACCACAGAATATCTATTTCTCCATACTTCGTCAGCAGCTCCGTTATTTGATTGACGAAATAATCGTCATAGGCCTTGCCGTCATGCAGGAAGCTCTCGGCGGAAGCATCATAGGGCGAATAGTACAGACCGGGCTTAACCCCGTACTTGCGGCAAGCCGCACAAATTCGCCGACGACATCACCCTTTCCGTCTTTCCATGGGGTATGAGCTACAGACATTTCCGTATAGGCCGACGGCCAGTTGGAAAATCCGTCGTGATGCTTCGCCGTAAACACCGCATAGTTCATTCCCGCCTGCTTGGCCGTTCTAATCCACTGCCCGCAATCCAGCTCGACGGGGTTAAATGCCGACGGAGACATGGGCCTCTCATCGAAATCCACGTATCCTTCATAAAAAGTACGCAAGCCAAAATGTATAAACAGCCCATACTCCCAATCCTGAAAAGCTAGCTGTCTGGCACTTGGAATGATCTGTCTGCCGCTCATTATTAACCGTCCCTCCCTATCTTATTCGAGTCCCCCAAATAGGACCGCCTTCAACCCCAGGCTTATCCATTCCCCTAAAATCCGCTGATTGACGACTTCCCATCCAAATACAGGAAAAGTTAGTTTTCCTTCAAGTATATACCGAGAAACGTTCCACCGGATTAAAAATTAACGAAATAGAAAATATATAATTTAAAATTAAATTCATACTAAACAGGTGGGTAAAATATGTTATAGTATTATAAACCGATAATAGTTAATCGGAAGACTTAAATTTACTATACAAGGGAGTGCTAATAATGCCGGTAGAAACTTTTAAAGCAACCGCCCATTTGCAGGACGGACTGGTCGTCAAGACCCGTTCCAGAAATTTCGAACTGTTGATAGACGAACCGAAAAGCTTGGGAGGAACGGATACGGCCATGAATCCGGTGGAAGCTCTGCTCTGCTCGCTGGGCGCGTGCCAATCCATCGTAGCCCGGGTGTATGCCAGGAAGTTTGATGTTCAGCTCGATGATTTCCGGGTAGAGGTGGAGGGGGATCTGGATACGGACGGCTTCATGAATAAATCGGATGTTCGCCGCGGGTATTCCGACATCCGTTACACCTTCCATATTAAAACCTCCGCTCCCCGGGAACGGGTCGAGCAGTTTATTCAATTTTTGGAACAAACTTGTCCGGTAGGAGATACGATTGCGAACCCCGTCAACCTTAAGTTAAACGGAATTATCATTGAAGAGTAAATATCGTGAAGACAATAAGCCAGAGAGCCATTTTGTTACGATTGTGGCCCTCTGGCTTATCCATTCGAGAATTTCAAACCTCTAAACATTTCCTCGTGCTAACGTCCCGCCAACAGCTTGTCCGCCTCTCCGAAATGCTCTCCCGTCCGCTTAAGGGCATCTAGCGCCTCTTCCCTGCCGATCGCGTAACGCTGCATAAGAATCGCCACTCTCGCGTCCCCGCCGGCCCGTTCGCAGTAATCGGCGGCCGTCGGCCGATCGACACCCGTCGCATCCATGACGATATGGACGACCCGCTGCTTCAGCTTATGGTTCGTCGCCTGCACATTGACCATCAGGTTGTCGTGTACTTTGCCAAGCTGAATCATAGTGACCGTGCTGAGCATGTTCAGGACGAGCTTCTGCGCGGTTCCGGCCTTGAGCCGGGTAGAGCCCGTAACGATCTCCGGGCCGACAGGCACCTCAATCGGCCACTCCGCCGCGGCGCTCAGCGGGGTGCCGCTGTTGCACGAGATGCTGGCGGTCACCGCGCCGATTCGCCTCGCCTTCTGGATGGCCGCGATCACATACGGCGTCCGGCCGCTTGCCGTAATGCCGACGACGGCGTCATGTGCGGTCACGACCGCGGCCGCATCGCGCCGCCCGGCTTCCGCATCGTCCTCGGCGTTCTCGATCGCGTGGCGGATGGCGCGGTCCCCTCCGGCGATGATCCCCTGCACCAGCTCGGGGCTGACGCCGAATGTCGGCGGGCATTCCGACGCATCCAGAACGCCGAGCCGGCCGCTCGTTCCGGCGCCGATATATATCAATCGGCCGCCGCTCCTAAGCGCCTCCACAATGCGCTCGATGGCCGCCGTAATCTGCGGCAGCGCCTTGCGCACCGAGAGGGCGACGGTCTCGTCCTCCCGATTCATCAGCTCGGCGATCTCTTCTATGCTTAAGCGGTCCAAATGCCGGGTGCGTTCATTTCTCTGCTCGGTGAGCAGTTCACTGATGTTGGCCTGCTCCATGGTTTAGTTCCTCCATTTCTTGCATTTCTTGTGAAGTACTCTCCGGTGAATCTATCATCCGCTTGGCTATTGCTTTGCGCTTCTTCAGCTTCCGGCAATACTTTGTGTTACTTAACCGCACCTGCCGTCAATCCGTCCATGAATTGCTTGGAGGCCAGGAAGAACAGAACCAGCATCGGCAGGGAAGACAGGGTCAGACCGGCGAAGAGCACGCTCCAATCGGTAGAATATTCGCCGAACAGCGTCAGCATTCCGACAGGAATCGTCTTGCGGGTTTCGTCCTGAATGAAAATGAGCGGAAAGAAGAAGTCATTCCATACGGTAATAAAGTTCATGATCATCACCGTACCGAGAGCCGGTCTCATCAACGGCAGCAGTACGTTCCGGAAGATTCCCAAGTCCGAGCAGCCGTCAATTCTGGCGGCTTCCTCCAGTTCCTTGGGCAGTGTGCGGAAAAAGCCGGTCAAGATCAGTACCGATAACGGAATGCCGATCGCCGTATAGACGAAGATGAGCGACCATTGGGTGTTGATAATGGCCAGCTGCTTCATCAGAAGGAATAACGGCACGATCCCCAGCTTGATCGGAATCATCATGCCGAGCAGGAAGAAGAAAAACAGCGCCCCGTTCCAGCGGAACGAATACCTGGCGATATAGAACGAAGCCAATGATCCGCTGACTATGATGAGAGCGACCGAAACAACGCTCACGAAAATACTGTTCGTCAAGTAGTCCAAGTATGGAAGCTGATCGATCAGCTTGACATACGCCTGGAAGCTCAGCTTCGTCGTCAAGCCCATAGGATGCTTGAAAATATCAATATTCGTTTTGAGCGAAGAGATCAGCATCAAGAAAACCGGGTAGAGGCTAATGAAAGCCAGCAAATACGCGATGAAATACTGTGTAATCCGAAGACTTCTGCTTGTTTTCATATGGCTCCCCCCTTAGTGCTGAATCTCATTTTTACGTGTGAAGTACAAGAATAAGGCCGACAGGCTGGCAATGATGAAGAACAGAACCACCGCAAGCGCGGAACCTAAACCGATAGCCACAGAATCCCCGCCGCCGGCTCCGCCGAACGCGATCCGATAGAAGAAGATAGCCAGCGTATCCGTCGAATTGAACGGTTCCCCCTGCGAGCCCTCCATCGCATAAATCAGCTCGAAGGCTTCGAAGGCATGAATGAACGTATATACCGTTATAATAATGATCGACGGCATCATCATCGGAATGATCATCGTACGGATCATCTTGAAGCCTTTCACCCCATCCAGTCGGGCCGCCTCGATCACCTCCTGGGAGATTCCCTGCAGTCCCGCCAGGAAGATCAGCACGGAAAATCCGATGCCGAACCAGCTATTCACGAGAATGATGGCCGTAAGCGCCGTGTCCGGATCGCCAAGCCACGGTCTGGCCCATGAATCGAGCCCGACCTGCTTCAGCACCGTATTCAGAACACCGTTGTTCGGATTCAGGATGAGCTTCCACAAGAAACCGACGACAATGACGGAGAGCAGACGCGGGATAAAGTACGCCATCTTGAAAAAACCCGCGCCCTTGATTTTCGAATAAATAATATAGGCCAGCACGAACGCAATCCCGTTCTGTACAACCATCTCGAGAATAAAGTAATAAACATTATGGCCGAACGCATTCCAGAACAAATGATTGAACGGCTCTTTCGTGAACAGACTAACGAAATTGTCGAACCAGATAAAGGCCCCTTTTTGAAACCCCTGCCAATCATACAAGCTGTAGCTGAATGCAGCCAGAATCGGGTAAACGATAAACAAGGTATAAACAGCGAGGGCAGGGAGGGGGAAAAGATGCACCACCCACCTCGTTTGCTTAACGTTTCTCGTCCGATTTCCCATGTCCTCGCCACCTCACGGAATTATTTTTGCGGTTGGAACCAAGAATCAACGCTCTTCTGCACTTCATCCGCCACTTGCTCCGGCGTCATTTTCTCCAGATACATGCCCTGCAGCGAAGTTTCCAGCGTAGATTTGGAGGTCGGGTTGCCCGCTCCGAAATGAACAACGAACAGATATGGCGTCGCGATCGTATCCGCGTTCTCGGCAATCTTCGAAACGAGCGGATCGTCCGCGGTAACTCCCGGAATAGTGCTCGGCTTCTGCAGCTCGTTAATGACCAGCGTACCGAATTCTTTGGTCGTCATGAACTCCAGGAACTTCAATGCCGCTTCCTTATGCGGGGATTGCTTGTTGACGGCGAAGGAACCGTCCACCCATGTCGTCACCGTCGCTTTGCCGTCGGCGGATTTCGGAGGAACCGGGAACATATCGAGCTCAAGCTCCGGATTCATCTTCTTCATGACGGCCACTTCCCAGTCCCCCATCACGAACATTCCCGCTTGCTCGGTGACGAACAGGTTGCGCATATCATCCATGCCGAGACCGATATAGTTGTCCGGGAAATACGGGGCCAGCTCCTGCATCATCTTGACGGAATCCACGAATGCGGGGTCCGTCAGCTTCGCTTCGCCCGATGTGACTTTGTCCACGAAATCGGACCCTCCGTAGACACTTGGCCCCAACGCACCGTGAGTCAGGGACAGAATCCAGCCTTCCTTGGAACCGAACGCAAACGGAGTTACCTTATTCTCCTTCAGCTTCTCGGCCACCTGGATCAGTTCGTCCCATGTTTTGGGCTCCTGCAGGCTATACTGCTCGAAAATCTTCTTATTATAGAAAATCTGTGTCGAGCTGAACACCGTCGGTACTCCATACAGCTTGCCATCACTTCCGGTCGCAGCCAGCAAGGTATCCTTGCTAAAGACGTCGATTCCTTTCAAGTTGTCAATCGGCTCCAAATATCCGCCGTCGGCCAGCTGTCTGCCCGCCGCATACGGACGCAGATGGATAATATCGGGACCGCTGCCCGTCTGCAAAGCCGTATTCAATACGGTGTTATACTCCGTGTTCTTCGTCGGTTTAAATTCGATTTCAATGTCCGGATTGGTCTTGTTGAACTCCTTGATGATCTTCTTGTAAGCCTCTGTATCCTCTGTACGCCAACTTCCGATCGTCAGCTTAACCTTCTCTCCTCCCGGCGCCGGCTGCACGCTATTGTCAGGTGTACTGCTTGGCCCTGCATCCTGCTTGCCGCATCCGGTCAGTGCCGTTGCCGATATTAGAGCAGCCGTCAACGCAATGGTGGTCCAACGTTTCATATTATGTTGCCTCCCTTTTTAAATTTAACTTTCTTTATCATTTATTTAATCCTCTGAAAGTATGAGGAGAAAACCGCAGCGAAAGCGATTCCAACAATGATGAAAAATCCAATAACCGCAGCAGCGGAAGGAATATTCAAACCACTTCGAAAGCCCTTTCGCCAAGACAAAACCTACGGTCATAACGATTGGTTACAATGGAAATGTTTGTGAAATTTTATTTCATGTTTGAGTTAAGTATATAAAATATTATTTTTAAAATCAATCCTTTTTGCAAAATATATAGCAGTCATTTATTAGGTTTCTTCTTACGGAAGCATTGAATTCAAAAAACGCATAACGCGCCGTATAAGGAGACGTTGATTTAAATTTTATTATTGGTTATAGGGTATGCCGTTTATAAATTACTTTTTTAACAAAGGTCCATCTATTACCGCTGGAAGGAATGGGGTTGTATCATAAATCGATCTATGATTTTTCAAGCCCCGCCTAGAGTCAAATTTGGCTACTAGAAAAGGACCCCGTTCCCACACACACAGTGGGTTTAGAGGTCCTTTTTACTTCGTTTTTGGAATGTTCTCGTTTGATGCAAACGCTATTGGGACAGCCCCATTAAAGTTAAACACATGATCGCGAAGGCCAGATATAGCAGCTAATTACCTGTTTCCGCTTGAAATTAACGGCTTACTCTGATTCTTCCAGGCTTGATACCACTCCGTAATCGCAGGGCTGGGCTGCGTATTAAATTTTTCCTTCAACATGGCCCGCAATTGATTGAAGTAATGAAGCACAGACGCCCGATCCCCTGCTTCGGCCAACAATTTCATGAGAGTAAACCAAGCCTTCTCTTCAAGCGGATATTTATGGCAGATGCTCAAACAATGAGACACTGCCTTATCCAGATGATGGTTGGAATAATACCAGTCCGCTATTTTGGAAACCGTCCGAATCCACATTGCCTGCAGCCTCCGTCTCTCATTTTCCGCCCATGCATAGTTATATTCCTGCAGGTATTCTCCCGTAAACAAGCTCATGGCCTGTTCATATTGTTCGATCGTATCGCGGGATAATGGTGTCTCTGATTGGACAAACCGTTCAAATTGGTCCACATCCAACCGGATATCCTTCAATGCCAACAGATACCCCTCGGATGAGCTAATGATTGCAAAATGATCGCCGAACGGCTCAAGCAATTGACGAATATGATACACCCCGGTGTACAAACGGGCATACGCTCTCTTGAGCTCGAATTCCGGCCACAGCAAATCGATTAGTTCAGATTTGCCGACAACCTGTCCTCTATGCTGGAGCAGATATAGAAACAACTGCTGGATGTCTGCCGTCCTCCAATGCAAAGGCAATATCCCGCCCGATTCATCTGAAATCGTGACATGCGAAAACAGGTTTAATTGCAATATTTCCGTTCTTCGCAACGAATCCGGGCATAGTCCCATCTTTCTTTGCTTAGCCCGTTGAGTGGTTTTAACCAAACGCTCTTGCCGAACCGGCTTCAATATATAATCAAATGCATTAAGCTCAAAAGCCTTGACTGCAAAATGATTATAAGCCGTCACAAAGACAATAATCAATTCAGGCTTCCTCTCCAGAAGCTGTTCAGCCAATTTCAACCCGTTAAACCCAGGAAGCAGAATGTCCAAAAAAACGATATCAACATCGTTGTTTTCAATCACTCGTTTTCCAATCACCGGATCCGTGAATTTGCCTACGATATGATAGTCCGCCATCTTCAGAAGCTGTTGCTCCAAATCATCTATAGCCAGCTTTTCATCATCGATTAAGACCGCCTTCATCGTGCTCTCCTTGATTATCATGGTGTTAAATCCATGTCATTCTGCTTTCTATTCCCACGATCCGCCATTTATCAGTGCTTGGAAGGGAATTTTGAATACCGCAAAA
The DNA here is from genome assembly GCF_051966115.1 of Paenibacillus sp. SAFN-117. NCBI lineage: Bacteria > Bacillati > Bacillota > Bacilli > Caryophanales > Paenibacillaceae > Paenibacillus > Paenibacillus sp. SAFN-117. The sequence goes on along the minus strand of NZ_JBQCLK010000016.1, from coordinate 44,535 downwards.
ACAGCGCTGCTCTTCGCTGCACAGAAGAATCAGACTGTTCGATAAATAAGCATTCTCGCATTAATACCTAGCATTATGAATGATAGCAAATAAAACTCTACAGAAAATATACATGTAAGTTCTGGTTATATATATTGTAGAATTTTCATCCTCTCGGCATCGTAGTCTCCAGGGTACCGCCCTCATTACAAACCCGCTCTGCCCCTTTAAATCGAACATCCAACGACGAAAGGCATCATTATTTTCTACTGTGCTTAGGTAGCTGCGTTCGTGAGGGTTGGTTGAACTTTTAAAGAAAAAAAAGCATCCCACTAAAGTGAGAAGCCTTAACCAAACTCATAAATTTATCATTTATACTTTCTATTACTTGCGTCTGAGTAGCTCGAATAATGCCGGATTATGAATTCCGCTATTCTATGAAACTAACAAGCAGCGCATGTGCTGAAAGGTTATCTTCATTGGACAACCAGACCCTTACCGAGGGAACAGTATCCGTCGAGCTCAACAGGAAGGCGAGTTCCGAAGCCGTCCCTTCCTTATATTGGCTGATGATTTCATTTTTATCGGAATGAATTTGCCGAATAATTATTTTTGTCACAGCGTTGAAGGAGACTGTCACCCTCTCGTCTCCGTCATTCGATATTTCCGATTGTGTCATCGTAACTGTATGCTTCGGAGAACGCTGTACTGTAATCGTGTCCGCATCAATGGATACTAATTCCCCAACCAAATGAGCCGCAGCCTCATCCAAGTCTTCCATTATTTCTTTATTCTCATCTATGTAGACCACTTTGGAAGAGCCAAAAGGAAGCAAGCTGCTATCCACCTTCATAATCGTTGCGCTTCCGGCGATCCCCGCCACCAGAAAAAAGACCACAAGTGCGATAAGGTGACGATCTTGGGCAGGGAATATTCGTTTCATTCCTTGGCAGATAGCAATTCCGAGTAATCCCCCTAAAACGTTCAAAAGAATATCGTCCACATCAGTGCTGCCCAAAGCCAATATATATTGAACGATCTCAATGGACAGTGAGGTTAAAAACAGAATTAACGTTTGGTAACCAAGCGATTTTTTCTTAACTGTATAGGATATAAATATTCCAAAGGGAACAAAGACCGCAATGTTACCCAAAATGTTGGTTAACGCCATCACTAGATCCATGGGTTCACTAATAAACTCGATGATTGTACGAAGAGGAATGAGATTCACACTTCTTAGTTCAAGAAGCGGATGCGTAAATGCTTTTGATAGTGGGATCGTCTTAAATAAGATGATTTTCATTGCAAAGCAAACATATACAGCAAAAAGAAGATAAAACAAAACTAGCCATATTCTTCCTGAATTTGACCTCATCCTTAATTGCACCTCTCTTGAACGGATTGAACCATTTGCATATCACAAGCTTTAACTTCCCGCACTATTCGATTGTTAGAATAAGCATACATTTAACTACCTTCTAAATCTTTAATACTATCTATAAAATGTATAAAATTTTCCTTAATTTAATAAAAAAGGTTTGCGATTCTCTACTTCTATTCCCTTTGTTCATCCAGGGGGGTGAGGTCAAGGAGCATCATCCCTCCTCATTACAAGCTCCTTTTACTCTTTTTTGAGATGTCTTGTAATACAAAAAGAGGCAAGGGATCGTCCCCTGCCTCCGAATGCTCATTCCATTACGGCTGCCATTTCTGTATAATGTCCGTTTCAATCAGAAGCTTCCTTCTTCTATTACTGCAGTTGATAGACGCGAACTTCGGCATAGGAGTTCCATTGGTTTACGCTGTTGCCGTGTCCGGTAATGCGGACATATCTCGCGTCATGCTGCCTCAAATACGTCTTTTCGATATCCAGACTTTCGCCGCTGCTTGTCCCTGTGAACGCCTTGAACCAGTTTTCGCCGTCCAGCGAGGTTTCGATCTCGTATTTGAAGCTCCGCTCATTTCCGCGAATAAAGGCGATGCCGACGCTGTTTACGGTTTTCGCTTCCCCCAGATCGAGCATGATCCATTGGTCGCCTTCCGCTCCCCAATAAGTATCGAAATTACCGTCGATCGCTTTATCCTCCGTGTTCCCCTTGTCGGCTTGCGAGGCACTGGCGGAAACGGCCGCAACCGGCAGCTCGGTCAGACGCTCCTCTTCTCCGTCAAGCGGCGTTAATTTGAAGTTGAAATAGTAAATGCTCTTGATCTCGGGACTTTGCACCGATGATACGATAAGCCTAGCGATGCCGGGAACGTCATCCGCCGGAACAACCTGCACATTGTACAGCGTATGATCGTAGACCGCTTCCACGACAGGCACATTCGTCCGATCTAACGGCAGCCGGATATCATAGCTGAATGTCTGCTCGTTAAAGCTTGGCAGAGGCTCGCCGTCGATGCTTACGCTTTGAACGACGGGAATCGTCAGTTCGCCGTCCGCAATTGTCCACTGATCGAGCGAAACGCCGGTGAACGAAGTATCCGTATCCTCCTGAGCCCCGACAATCGGGATCAACGTAACCGTTATTCTCATATCCTTCACTTCATCCAGCTTGACAAACAGCTTGCGGATACCTTCATTCTGATGCTGCTTGGGCGGATTGGGCGATTCCGGCAGCGGCTTGGCATCCATCACACCGAGCTTCGCTTCGATCGGACGGCCCGACGCGTCGTGGGCGTCGCTGTTCAATCCGACCCACAGCTTCTCCCCGCCTTTGGTCAGAATGGCCGATTGGCCGTCGTCGCTCACTTGAATGTCGGCTTCTGTATGCATGAACCAGTACGCGGTGGACGGGTTCAAGAAGGAAACCTCATCCTGAATCGTCGCTCGCGTACGGTTCGAGGCAAGCATCACGCCCCGCTTCGCCGAAGAGACATGCTTGTTATAAGCCTCCGTCAGATTGGCGATCGCAAAACCGCCCAGCGGCTTGCTTTCCGTCTTTTCAATTTTGGCAAATGCCTTAATGTTCTGCTGCGCGCCGCCATCGGGATTGATGACTAACGTGTTATGTCCCTCCGGGTTCAAACGATAATAGGTTAACCGTTCCTTATCGTAATTGGAATAGCCCGGAAGATTGTAATCGTCCTTGCCCAGATCAATGGCCCATTGCTGGCCCAACGCTTCGAATACGAAGCTGCCCAGATCGTAATGCCCGTGGCTGACCACGTTATTGCCCGCCTTCAACCCCAGGAAGCTCGTATTGGGATCGTCCCATTTGCTTCTGAAGGTGGCGACTTCCGTCCCGCTGAAATATTGGTCCAGCTCCAGTGTTTGTCCCGGCAGATAGAAATCTGGCTCGTACCACAGCATTTCGAATTCCGTACCGGCATTTCTGTACTTGATTTTATTGTCCAGATGCACGGAGGCCAGCAATCGATCTCCGTATTTCTTCGCAATCCACAATTCTTCTGCGGCAATCACTTTGTTATTCGAGGCATCGCCATAATTCAGCGAGCCCACCGCCCCGCTCAAATACGTCGGGAAATACCCCGTCTTGTTGAGTCCGGGCGTTTGGTCATATCCGTAGCTTGTCCCTAACGCCGTTTCCAAGGAAGAAATGAACCGTACAATGTACTCCAGCGTATATTTCCAGTAGCTCGGCCCTTCCGCCCATGCTCCGTCCGGAGTGAACTCCAGCAAAATAAAGTCTTCCAGCGCATTGAATGCAATATCCAGTATTTTGCCGCCAAATTGCTCCATCGTCACTTTCTCGTTGGACGGCAGCACGATCTCCTTCTCCACATCCCCGATCGCCATCAAGGCGAGCACGGACGCACCGTTACATACCGCATTCCAGTTGTTCGTTCGCGGATACGTACGTATCCACCAAACATTTTTGTTATACGCCTCTAACGTTTTGACAAGCCCCTTGTTAATAATGGCATCCTCGAGGATTTGCCTCTGCTCCGGCGTCCAGGCGTCATAGAGCCAATCGTACGCTATGGCAAGGCCCTCCATAAATTCGGCCGTGTTCAGAAACTCGTTCTCTTCGTTCCAGCTCGGGAATTGCGATACCGTGTAGACTTCGTCCCAGATCCTCTGCTTATACTGTTCCTTCTTGGCAGCATCGTCGCTCAGATGATACAGCATCCCCAGATTGATAACGAGCGGTCCCACCTGTCTGGAGCCGATCATCCTTCTGCCGTCCGGCAGGTCGTCTGTTGGCAGTGCCATATTCAGATGCTTCTCCCCCTGCTTCTGAATATCCTCGTACCACTTGACGATCGTTGCTTCTCCGGACTGAATCATCGATTTGACCCGGGCAAAGTCGGACGATGTCGCCAAAATCCTTGGATGAGCCGCATCATTGCTCTTCAACCGGGCCATCGCTTCTTCTCCGCTCGGACGGTCGTAAACGATCTCTTTGATCGCCTCCTCGATAAAGAACTTCTCGTTGTCCTTCGGCTTGACGCTCTCATCCACTCTATCGAGCGCATCGTCGAACGGCCCGGCCGTATCGCCAATGACAATGAGCCCCCTGCCTTTATAGTCCGTATATACTTGCTTCTGCAGGATCTTGCCCGCCATGTCCAGAGGAACCATGACATCATCGGATGTAAATTGAATATGGGCATCAGGATAAACTTCACCTGCAATTACGGCATGATTCTTCGTCACCGTAACGTTCCGGCCATTCATTTTGACACGCGCGCTCTTCCCATGAACTTCCACATCCACGCCGAAGGACCGGCCTACAAAACGAAGCGGCACGACAACCGTTCCCTCGATTCTCCTCGGTATATTCGGCTCGTCGATCGCATGGGCCGTTTTCACATGTCCATCAGCACGTTCGGGCTGTCGACAACCATCGCCAAGGCGCCGGCCAGCCGATCCTGAACGGAGATGCCAAGATCGTTGTCGAAATCCATTAACGAGTCGGGCACCTGGATCGCCTGCAATTCTTCCATGGTCTTCAATTCCGTACCCGAATACATTCTCATATTATCCAGCAGCGTGGTGAAGTTGTTGCTGCCGGTAACGTCCGGTGTCAGGTCGGCTTGCGGACTTCTTTTCGCCCGGACCCTCACGTAATTGATCCCCACCGCCTGATTGCCGTTTTTCAAAACAACCGAATCAAGCTTCTTGACGCCGTCCACATAGACGGATACCTTCTGGACATCCGGTCTGAAATCGATCGCAAAGGACAGCCTGTACCATTGGTTTGGATTCAACGGCACTTTGTTCCCTTCCACTCTCAAGATGCCGTCGGCACCCAGATTTCCCAGCGTAATTCCTTTATTGCCGCTGTCTTTGATTTCGAAAAATTTGCTTCCGTTGGAGTCCAGCGATTTGATATCGAAATCAAAGATGATCTCGCCCGTCAAGTCGTCGGCACCGAATCGTTTCGCCAAGCCGACATCCGGCTGATCCGCCACGGCTTCTTCAATCCGCAGGGCCACGCTGGTCCCGTTCGGAGCCGTATGTTCGTTCCGAAGAGCACCGCTCGATTTCTTGACATCCGATATGCCGGTCATTTCAAATCCGCTAGGCGGCGTACCGGTCCCGGTATAATTCTCGAAATCCTGATACAAATAGACGGCGATTGGGGACGCTGCGGCCGCCGGCAGAACGCCGACAATTCCGCTGCAGCCAATGACAATGCTTAACAACAGGCTAATGCTTCGCAACCATTTTCTCCTTGCACTCATCCTCGTTCGCTCCTCTCAAACCGGTTTATGAATGGTCATTTCCCTCTCCTTGACAACGACCTGATAACGTTCGCCGCAGTCGAATTCATAACGGCCGTCGGCGAATGGTCGAATCGATACGGCCGGGAGATGTTCCCCCCGGAAGGGCGCAAGCACCGTCAAGAAGGTCGCCGTTCCGCTGTAAGTCCCCTGGAACCGGACTCTGGTGGAGGCTCTTGCTATATCGTTGACATCGGACAGCCTCCCCGGCAGAAGCTCCGTATCTCCCCGCGGGTACGTATAAATCGCAAGATTGGCTATATCGCTTGCGGCGACGACCGCTTCCGGTACGATCTCCACTTCGGTAAAATCCAAATGAAAGTACCGCTGCACTTGGTTCTGCTCCAGCCCTTCCACGCGGTCCGCAATCACGACCAGCCGTTGATCGACCAGCGCCATATGGCGGTGATGGACAATCGGCTCATAATTCAAATGGTAAGCGCTTGCGATTTGGTAGAAGCCCCGGTCTTCCACATTGTAAATTTCTCCGATCTTCTGGGGTCCGTAGGCAAATGAGCCCAAATATTCGAAATGGTCCCTCTCGTCGATCAGAAGCGTGGAATGGTAGTTGGCGCTCTTGAATTGCTTGCGGTCCTCATCCTCCCGATAGCAGAAGACGCCGGGATCGCAGATCATGTTTTTGCCGAGCGCCGTAAAGTCGAAGCTCATGAGATCGATATGGGCATGGAAGTTTTGTATCGGACTTCTGCATGTAAACAGGAAGCTCAGTGCCTCCGAATCCCATCCGCTGCGGATAATCGCCTGATGAAGCGTCCGGTTCCAGAATGTCGTCAATTTATCGCACTCGTAACGCTTGCCTTGAAGCGCATTCAAATCGTGATAGAACCGGGGCACATCCAATGCCCGCCACACATGCTTGCCGGCCTCCCGCATGATCTCCCGGGTATCGATCAAGTTGGTCGCGAGCCCTAACCAGGTCAGATCATCCAACGCCATATATCCGTATACTCCGCCCATAATCGCCAGATGGTTCGCATGGGAATCCCCTACGGGGACGCATTTCCCGGTGGGCCGCAGAGAATAGATGGAATAGTCCAGGTTCTTGCGGAGCAGCTCCATATACCTCTCCGAGAACCTGAAATGAAAGCGCTTGGCCAGAACGACAGCAAGACCAAACCAGAACATGCAACCATTATGATAGGAAGGGCAGCCTTCGATCTGGCCGCCGTCTTCGGTCAATTGCGCCGCTGCACATCTTTCAATCCCATCGATGGCGAAGGCTTTCCACTCCTCCGCTTCCTTCAGCTCCGGGAAATAAAGCGCCGTTGTCAGAATCCCCAGGCATTCCATCAGAAAATGGTTATGATCGGCCTGCGGCCAAAGGATCGGCGATACCTTCCGCAAAATTTTGATTTGCTTGTAAACCGCCCATAGATATTGTTCCAACACCTCCTCTGTAAACAGCTCCGTATGCCCCAGATGCTCTAATACGAGCGGCCACGTCTTATAGCAGCGGATACCAAGCTCAAGCGCCCGCAGCGGATGGCATTTCGAGAAATAGTCGATCGGATAATCGATCATCTCTTCATGAATCTCGACGGTTTCAATCCAGTTCAGCAGCTCGTCGATGACCTTGCGCCCATACTTTTCCTCTTGCGTTAAAGAATAAGCCTCCAGCAAATCCTGCCAGTGCGTCATTCGATTGAGCTGCCACAGGAATTCATTATCGTTATGCCTGCGTTCCAGCCAGCACGGCGGGTTCCCTACAAATTCACGCACGCCGCCCGTACCCGGAAGCTTGATCATTCCCTTATAAGCTTCCTCTGCGTTGGCGATTGTTTCCTGCACGAGCTCCGGCATGTTCTCGGCAATGTATCGGCTCTTGGCCGCCATAGGCTCTAATCTGGAGCGCAAGTTAGCCAACAGCTCGCTTGAAGAGATCGGCTCTTTCAACAAAGCCCGGATATTCATCTTTACACCTCCTCAAGGGGTAGGCTGCAGGTTTAGCGGGCTGCAGCCTGACCAGTCTCGCTACTGCTTCATCTCGGCCATATACCGATCGTAAGCGGCCTGATTAATTTCCACCAAACGGTTGGCACCCAGCTTCTCGAGCTCTTTCACAAATGCCGCATGATCTACCGGTTTGGCGCCCAGAATCCATTGCTGCCTCGTTTCGACAATATAAGTTTCGACCTTCGGGAAGATCTTCTGGATTTCCTTCTGCTCCTCATTGGTAAATTTCAGAATAGGATATTTGTCCATAAATACATTGTTTTCTTTATATAAGTCAATGCCTTCTGTCGCCAGAGGAAGCGTCCATTGCTCTTCATAGAAATAATCCTGCTGGAAACCGAAGTTGGACTGGGCCCCTGTCTCGCGGATGACATCTACCGGCGCTTTGTCGGACTTCAATACTTTATCCGTGAAGATCGGCTTGCCGTCGACCATCGTATACGTGTCGCCTTCCATTCCGAAGTTAGCCATTCGGCGGCCCTCTTCCGTAAACCAGAAGTCGAAGTATTTAATCGTGGCCACCGGGTCCGGATTGCTGTGCGAGATCCCCCAGCCATAGTTTTTGGCACGATCGCGCTTGGAAGGTTCCTTCACCACGCCGTTGACGTCCGCCGGAGGAAGCATCGGCTCGAACCGGAAGCCCGGAATCTTGCTCGCCAACTGCTCGTTATAGTTCCCCGTCGAAGCGAAGAAATCATGCGTCAATCCGCCTACGTTATCCGCGAGCAGAATATCTCTCGCCTTGCTTCCCCGAGTGAAGATTTCTTTATCAATCAATCCTTCTTTATACCACTGGGCGATATTTTCCATGGCAACGCCGTAGTCGTCCTCCAACGGCCCGAATACCACTTTACCGTCAAATGCCCGATAATCCGGGTATGCATTCCAGAGCGCCATGAGTCCTTCAATTCCGATAGACGTATTTCTGTGGAAAAAGCCGACTTCATCCTTCTTGTTGTTGCCGTTCGGATCATTATTCACGAACGCCGTTAACACATTATGCAGCTCATCCACGGTTTTCGGTTCTTCCAATCCCAGCTTCTCCAGCCAGTCTTTGCGGATAAACCAGCCTTTCTCCGCTTCTCCATCCGCAACAAACGGGATGAACCATATGTTCCCGTCATTATCGGAGGCCGCGCTCCTTACATCGGGATTATCCTGAAGGAATTGCTTCAGATGGGGAGCATGCTTGTCGATCAAATCATTGAGCGGCAGGAAAGCTCCTTCCTGGCCGTATTGCAGGAAATCTTTGGATAGCGCTTGCATAATATCCGGCAGCGAACCCGATGCCATGACAATACTGAACGTTTCGCTGAAATCCGCGACCGTACTCGGCAGCGTTCCCTCCAGCGTGACATTGGTCATCTCCGCCGCCTTCACGAAGATGGGCCAATCGTTTTTAAATACTCCCGAGTCTTTCGTTCCCATGTGAACCTTCAATTTAAGCGGCTTCTCCGAAGCCAGGTACGGATTTTGGCTATTCTGTGCCGCCGTTTCCCCTTTGGACGGTGCAGCTTCTTTCGGAGCCTTCGAACACCCTGCCAGAGCACCCGCAATTATAGTGGTTGCCGTTAACAAATAGACGATTTTTTTCAAACCTTCCACCCCATTTTTAAAATAGTAGCATTATCCCTTGACCGCGCCTACCAGCATACCTTTGATAAAATATTTCTGAATATAGGGATACACAAGCACAATTGGAAGAATAGAGACGACGATGGTCGCATAAGTTACGGTTTCCGCCGATACCGTAGAGGTAAAGTCCAACGCGGCGGCAAACTCCGATTGCAGATCGTTCTCGACAATCATCTTCTTCAACAGCACTTGAAGCGGGATCTTGTCCATATCGGTCAGCATAATCATCGACCAGAAGTATCCGTTCCACTTCTCGATCGCATAGAACAAGCCGACTGTCGCTAATGCGGGCTTCACCAGCGGCAAGTAGACTTTGAGCAGTACCTGCAGATCATTGCCGCCGTCCACTTTCACCGATTCTTCCATTTCTTTCGGTATGGCTTCAAAGCTGGTGCGGAGCAGGATCACCTTAAAGGCGTTACAAGCAAAAGCGATTATAATGCCTGTCCGCGTATTCAGAAGCCCCAAATCTCTCAAAGTCAGATAGAACGGAATCATTCCGGCATCAAACCAGAGTGTTAACGTGACGAAGATCGTAAACCATTTTCTTCCCCTCAGACGTGTCTTCGACAGGGCGTAGGCTCCGCAGATCGTAAAGAGCATGGATACCGCCGTCCCGACTACGGTATAGAAAATGGTGTTAGCATAGGCCACCCATATTTCCGAATTGCCCAAAACCTGTTTATACGCATCGAGCGTAAAACCTTCGGGAAACAGGAGCACTTTGCCCGTAACGACGTTATACGGCATGCTTATGGACGCGGATAATACGTATATAAAAGGGTAAAGAGCCGCAAGCGCCATAATAGCTAGCAGAATATTATTGATGATCTTAAATATTTTTTCTCCTCTTGACTCAATCACACTATCACCTACCATAGGCTTGCATCGGTTACTTTTTTGCTAAGCTTATTCGCCATAATGACCAGGATAAGGGCTACGATAGAGTTGAACAATCCTACGGCAGTCGCGAAATCATATCTTCCGTCTATAAGCCCCGAGCGATAAACATAGGTGCTGATGACATCCGCTTTCTCATATGTTGCCGGCTGGTAGAGCAGAATGATCGTCTCATATCCGACGCTCAGCAGGTTGCCGACCTTCATAATGAACATCACGACAATGGTAGGCAGTATGCCCGGCAGCGTTACATAGATAATTTGTTTGAACTTGTTGGCCCCATCCATTTTAGCAGCTTCGTAGAGCTGTGTATCTATACCGGCAATCGCCGCGATAAAAACGATGGAAGCAAACCCCGTCTCCTTCCAGAGATTCATGGCCGTATATATTCCTCTGAAATAATCGGGATTGGTCAAAAAATAGATCTTCTCCATCCCGAGCTTCTCCAGGATAAGGTTAATCAGCCCGCTGTTCGGCGCCAGGAAAGTCGTTACGATTCCGGCGATGACGACTACGGATACGAAATGAGGCAAATAAGTCAGCGTTTGCACCACTTTCTTAAATCCCTGTCGCGTCACCTCGCTAATCATAATGGCCAATATAATTTGGGCCGGGAAGCAAATGATCAGTCCATATAAGCTGATGATGACCGTATTCATGAAGACTCTCGAAAAGTATTCGCTTCCAATAAACTCAGTAAAGTACTCGAAGCCTATCCAGTCGCTGCCGCCGATTCCTTTAAACAAGCTGAAATCTTTAAAAGCAATTTGGATGCCCCACATAGGAAAATATTTGAAGACTAGAAACCAGAGCAGGAAAGGAATTAGCAAATAGTACAGGATTCGATCTCGAATGATATCTTTTTTCAATTCTCTGAAATACGTTGCCCAGCTTCTCTTCGGCTTCGCTCTTTTGAATTTCGCCGACGGTTTCATTGGAGCTGCGGTATTGCTCATAGTTATCTTTCACCCCCCCCTTGGTCGGACGCGCAGAACAAGCACAACCACCAATTATATATGGATCAAGCCAGCAATTACGCGGACTTCAAGCTGCGCATTGCCATGGATTTCGTATATAAGGTTTCCACGCTGCAAAGTTTAATCGATTATCGCTATAGCGATGAAACGAGTTATTTGTACATTGCGAACCTGTACAATGATCTGATAGATCAGCTTCAAGGCTTTGGCCAGTTGGGGTTCACCCTGGGGATCACGAAGTGGACCGATAACCTGGTGATCACATCTGCCGGAACTTATAGCATTAAAGATTATTTAAACGAACTCGGGGTCCGCTCAGAGGTCTTGAACCGTTTCGAACAAATGCAGGGCGAATCGCTCGTGGCCAATACTTACGTTGTTCCGCAAGCGCTTTCCGAGAGGCCCGGCAAAATCGTGATGATTCATCAGACGATTAATTCGAAGCTTGATCCCCTCTACTTCTTTATCGTGGTAGACAGCGCTTCTTTACTGCCCGGGACATCGGAGCCGACGAACGGCAATTTCTATCTGTATACCGATCAGATCGTCAGCTCCTATACTCATAACAAGGAACTGAACCCGGAGATTCCGGCCGAAAGCGGGTGGGTCAACGATAAGGAAGATATGAACCCTATAAAGGCAGGATCGACCGTTAACTATATTTATCATTCGAAGGTGATCCCAAATCTAAACTATATTTACACCAGCGAATCGACTTCATTCAGCTCGATTTTCTTCGCCATATGGAAGACAGCGCTGTTCCCTGGCGTTGTTCTGCTGCTGCTGGGCATTATCCTCGCTTATGTGGCAACAAGGTCAAGCTATAGGCCGATTCGGCAGCTGCTACAGTTTCTGGATGAGCGGAAGGAATCGAACGGAACCGCGTCGGTGAATGAACATGATCAACAAATTCACGAGCTTGCTTACATTCAATCCAGCATTGAGCAGGTCTATTCCATCAATCATGCATTGCAGCATAAACTGGATCATTCTTTAATCCATTTGCGGGAGGATTTCTTTCGCAGGGGGATCTACGGAATCGCAAGCGAGGACTTTATTCGAGAGAACTTGTCCGCCCTGCAATTAGAGCAGTTTCAGGACGACTTGAAGCTCATGCTGCTGGAATGCGAAGGCATCGAAGCCTTGCATCAGACGATGCCCGCTTCCAATCTTCTCTTGATTTTCAATACGTTGATCAAGGAGACTCTGGACGGGTACGAGGATTTCTTTGTTCTGCCGCTGGACAAAAATAAATATGGTGTAATCTTCCACAGCATTTCATCCGAGTCCCTGCAGCGATTGGCCGAAACGGTGATTACCCGCATCGAACAGGATCTGTCGCTCGATATAACTGCATGCCTGTCCGATTCCTACCGGCTCCATGAGCTGACTTCCGCTCTGCAGGAGCTGCTTCGGTTGAGTAATTACCAGCATGCGAACGCCAATAAAGTGTTAACATCACAGGGCGTGAAAGATCTCGAAGCCAGCGTCGGCTATTATCCGATCGAGATGGAAGCGTCCCTGATTAATTACGTCCAATCGAACGAATTGGGCAAAGCCTACGATTTGCTCAGCCATCTGCTGAACAAAAATGTGAATCATTCCGCGATGGGGCCTGCAAGCCTGTCCAATCTGAAGCATTCGTTCCTGACCACCTTCAAGCGATGCTTGAATTCGAACGGTAAAACGTTGAATCAATTTACAAGGGAATATCCCGACCTGTTGAACGAGTTTATGGAGGTGCCGGTTTCGAAGTTTTCGGAAAAGACGTTCGCCTTGTTCGAATTGATTTTTAATTATTGCAACAAGGACAAGTTCAGCCTGGAGAGCTCCACCGCTTCGCAAATCTTCATGTACATCCATAAGCACTTCGATAAAGATTTGTCGTTGACGGATATTGCGAACCACTTTAATTTGTCCGAAAGCTATGTCAGCAAGCTGCTGAAAAACTCATTGGACATTAACTTCAAGCAATATGTCAATACGTTGAAGGTGAAGAGAGCGAAGGAGCTGCTTCACCAGGGCAATTATAAGGTTCATGAAGTTGCGGCGATTGTCGGATGCAATAATACCAACACCTTCATTCGAATCTTCAAGCAATATATCGGCGTCTCTCCGGGAGAATACGTCAAAAATCTGAATCAACTGTCAAGCTGATTCGGATCACGATTTTTTGCAGTCCGTATTCAATTTCTGTTCTTCGCCCAAAACCCGCGCTGCAGTGCCGTTTTTGGCGACTACAGCCAATAGTAAGGATGTACCTCGACCTCCTTAAGGATTACAATGAAAGCGCAATCTCGGCATCATTTCCAGTAAGAAAGGAGCAATCATCCAATGGACCATAGAGCGGATTGGCTGAACCATGCATATACGGAATCCTTGAACAAGATCCGGACCGTAAGCCGGAAAATCGGAGCGAGCTTCCCGCATGTATGCTTGAATGGAAGCTACAACTGTGAGGAAGCCTCCTTCTGGACTTCCGGATTTTGGGGAGGCTTGCTGTGGCTGGCCTATCGCGAAACGAAAGAGAAGTCTTTGAGAGAGCTTGCGGAAACGATCGAACAGAAGCTGAACGTTCCGCTGCATGATTTTTATGATATTCATCATGATGTCGGATTCATGTACCTGCCGACGGCTGTCGTTAACTATCAGTGGACGGGAAATGAAGAATCCCGGAGAATGGGCCTGATCGCAGCCAGCCATTTGGCAGGCCGCTTCAACCTTAAGGGGCAGTTTATCCGGGCATGGACGGATCGTGTGGACCCGAACAGCACGGGCTGGGCCATTATCGACTGCCTTATGAATCTGCCGCTGCTGTTCTGGGCATCGAAGGAGACGGGCGATCCCCGCTTCAGGCATATTGCCGTGGCGCATGCGGATACGGTGCTCAAGCATTTTGTAAGGGAGGACTGGATTGTCCCTCACATAGTAAGCTTTGACCCGGAGACGGGTGAGAAAATCGAGAACCTGGGAGGACAGGGACTCGGCCCGGATTCCGCGTGGTCGAGAGGCCAAGCCTGGGCCATCTACGGCTTCGCTATTGCGGCGCGCGAAACAGGCAAACCGGAATACCGGTTAGCAGCCCAAAATATCGCAAATTACTTCTTGTCCCATCTTCCTGAAGATCAAGTCCCTTATTGGGATTTCAGATCGGAAGACAAGGATAAGTTCGCCCGGGATTCCACAGCATCCGCCTGTACGGCAAGCGGCCTGCTCGAACTGAGTGCCCTGATGGAAGAGGAGTCCGAGAAGTCCTTCTACTACGAAAGGGCCCTGGCTATACTCAAAGGGCTGTATGACAACTACGCCGACTTCAGCAGCCGACAGGATGCCATTCTGACCAAAGGAACCGTATCGTATCCCGTCAACAAACATGTTAACGTGCCGATTATTTATGGGGATTACTATTTTGTAGAGGCACTCGGCAAGCTGCACGGTCACCCCGGGTTGTTCTAACCTGCAACAGCCCCCCGGCCATAGATGGTCAGGGGGGCTTGAATCGCAATTTTTGCCGACGAGCTAATTTCTCCGTTCCATATTTGTAATCCTATTATTACGCTTCATTCCCCTATCCACTGCTCTAAATCAAAATGTTTCAGCTTGGCTGCGCAACAAAACTTGAACTTCTGACCGCTGCCGCATGGACATGAAGCATAGACATTGGATGGGGTGAGTTTTTGCATTAGTGCTTTTCTAAGGTCGGATAAGTCTTCCATGTAATTAATTTCGACGATGCATGGAAGCCCGTATCGGTCACAGAGCCGCAGAATTTTCCCAGCCCTCTCTTCGGACCTTACATAGGCGACGATGGAGTTGTCGCCCTTACCTAACGGAGTTGCCAAACGGTCCGAAGCCGGCTTCATCCCCCCCTGCTTCGCTCGCCGAAGATAGGTATCCAGAGTTCTCTCACTGGGTGGAATTTCTTCCTTTCTGGGCCCCAAATACATTTCCGCTATTGGGTAGAAGGATTCCGGATCGTCCGGGAATACCTCCAGGTCCTGTAACTCCAATATCTGGTGCTCAGCCCCTGCTGCCGCCTCTTTAAAAGAATCCAGTGCCTCAATTTCTTCCTTGATCGGTATAAATGGAATGTTGTGGCCTGATTTCATATGAATATCAAATGAGTGCCACAGTCCGATCGCTAACATTTTCCTTAGATCAAGAATGGGGAGCTTGGTATAGTTCTGAGCGTATATCAGCATCATCCTGTAATGATAAGCCGCTGCTTCGGGCTCGTCCACCTCAATTAATAATTGGCCGAGTGAGTAATGAGATTCTACTTGAGTCGGGTCTACTTCAATAGATTTCTCGTAAGCTGCAGCAGCCAGCTCCGGTCTCCCCCCTTTCGAGTACAAGTTGCCCAACCGATTCCACAAATATCCGTCCTGACTGTTTTCACCAAGTTTTTTCAGAAAGTTATCTTCCGCGTCGGTTGCCCATCTAGGAGTAGTACCGTCATATAGTTGAATTTGGCCTATCATGAAGCTAGAGGAATCTTCCTCCTCGCCTGCAGTCGCCTTTAACAACCAACTTAATAGAAGAAACGGATCCTTGGTCTCCCAAAGGCCTGCTCCGTTACATTGTTTGCATCGAAAATATCCCGTAGTTTGTATATGATCGAACATGCTTTCATGTTGATCTTGACTATTTGACTGCCCATGTCCCACATTGAAAGCAATTAATCCGAGATCGTATTGTCCTTTTCTCCCACAATGACCACAAATTAACATCATTTTGTTAGCCTTAAACGGGGGGCTTATTTTCTTTTTATGCTTGGCAATAAGCTTCGCAAGTTTGCCGGGCAACCATTTGACCGTCGGAATATTCGGAATACCTGAAAGGGGTTCTCCTGTCAAGGTAGCGATCAGCAAAGGATTAATGGCCGCATGGGTATTTGCCATATAGATTTCCCGCCCTTCGTATGATGATTAGGTCGATCACTCGATTGGTAATTTTCCGAATATCCGCTATCCTAGTGATTGGCCTTGTGCTTTTCGTTCAGTTCATTATAGTCGATATCGAGCCTCTCCATCCAGGATTTAATCATTTCTTCCGCATGCTTGTATTCGAATTTGTTCCATTCGTCCCATAGATCCAATTCGTAAAGCACATCCTTAAACCTGCGAAAAGGTCGATGGCCATTAAGAGCGTCGAACAGCCTGTCCTCGGGATCGGATTCGGTACGCTGGGCAAATTTCGTCATCACATAAAATGCCTCATTCGAATCGATCTTTGGAATGTCGATATAACGTTCTTCATTCTCCTCGTCATCCCAGTCGATGCCAGGCTCCCCTGTATAAGCTTCGTCTATATCCAAAATAACTTGTCCGGTATACAGATCCAGGTAATAAGGATGCTCGAAGTTGTTATCCAGGTAGGCATCAACAAGCTCATCCATTAACTTCATATCAGTCAAACCCTCTTTCGATTTCAAACATATACTTATAGTTTAGCAGAATGATATCTGGTTAAACATTTGTTTTTCTGTGGTCAATGAAACATTTATGATAACATTGAACTCCGCACAGCTTCCGAAATTCATGCAAGCACATGGAAAAAGACGCCCAAGAGAGCGTCTCAACATGGTTAATGTATTTATTTACCCGGATTTTTGAGGGCATCCGGATACTCTATCGTTTTGAAAACTTCTTTAGTACTCTCGTCTTGAAGCTTAATAGCTACTTTACCCTCGTCGGACGCGCCTTCGAATATTTGATAGTACATAGCCGCTATAGCAATGCCTATGGATGCGAATCCGTCGAAGCTCTTTTCATAAGCAGCCCTGTCTACCACAAAGGTGACCTCCGAAAAGGATTCGTTAGGGATCACATCTTTGATCGATTTAAAATCTTGTCCGCTTTTCAACTCATCGATGCTTTGGTTAAGACTATCTCTCATTTCACCCAAGATCTTGGAATGAGTTTCCTTCGACATCGTATAAGTGAGTGATCCGTCATCATTCTTCTTTACCTCGTCAACACCCTGTTCTTTAGCTTTGGCAATGGTGTTTTCGATATTTTGTTCACCTTGGAACATGGATGCGGGTAATGTAATTTCTACAGTGGCGGGTTTGTTCTCCACCTGGGGAGTTTGTTTTGTATCCTCTTTCCCCGTTTCCCCCTTATTGGCGCCATCCTCGACAACAGGAGCATTCTCCCCGCTCTTCTGTTTCGGCTCCGAGCAGCCTGTAAACATCAAAGCAGCAACCGACAGAACAACAAACAGTTTTCCTCTCACAACTTCCACCCTTTTTTATTTCCCAGATCGGCTCCGGTATTCTCTCTCTAAATGACAGTCCATCCTATTTTATTACAAAATCTAGCAAATTGCGACTAGATTTTTGGGAGTAGGGAGTGGTTGACCTGAGTGAGTCCTTGGGACAGAAGCACCCCTTCCAGCAAATAAGAGAACCACCTTTACTGCTCTTATCATTTTTTCTTGAAGCTAAATGGAATTGATTTCATGCAATTGCAACAGATCTCTTGCTATAATATAGAGGCGATCTGTGAATTACAAATCCACAATTCGCCTCCGCATGTAGTTTATTTTGTTTTGGAGAGTGGCTCAACTCAATCTCTTTCAGCCACTGTCAATTCTCTGCAATCAATCACTAAACCGGCAGAATGGATAAAATCAAAGCCAAGGATGCCGTCAATCTCCATGCCGTAGTTCATTTCTCCGATCTCTACTTCAAAGCCTTCCAGAGTAACTTCCCCAATCCTTACAAAATCAAATAATTTGGAATAAACGACTTCTACTCCACCTACGCCCCTGATTCTGTTTAAAAAGTCACCCGGCTCAATCTTAACCCCAATGTTACCTACTACATCTGCGTTGAAAATCGTTCCTGCCGACCCTGTATCCAACAATACATTCCTTAAACGAAGATCTTCACCACGGTAACAAATGGTAACTTCGATAAAAGGTAGTCCGTACCTCACATGAATGTTCATCTAGGCCCGCGAACCCCCGCCCATTTCTCCCGAAGCTTTAGCTTTTTGCGAGATGTGTGAAAAAAACCGTACTCCCGGTAAGGCTGTGCCCGATGCAACTCATAGTAGCGTTTCATGGCGACACTTGAATCTTCAAATCGGTCAATGACAGCCACCTCATCGATAAGCCAGTATCCGTCCTCCGAACGGGACTTTATCGCCTCGCACACCACCCACTCGTCAGGAAATTGCTCACGAACCTCTTCCCATCGCATCTTGGCCACCTCCGGAGACTTGATTTGTATATACTTTCAGTATAGCATAATGCCTAGCCGAAGATAGATGCGGATAGATAGTATAAATGATGATTTGATTAATGGGTCGCGACCGAAGAGTGTGCTGAACTTAATCTATCTTTTGTATAAGAAAAGTCATACTCATTCAAATACTGCTTTAATCCGTTACCTACACCAGGCCGCGAAACGTGAACTAACTCATTTAATCCAGTATTGCTGCTAAAATGAAGTTGTGAATAAAGGACTATAGGGAGCTGCCTGTTGTTTTTAAACCTTCTATCCGGCCCTCCATTTTTATTTACATACCTCCAGGTATGATCCACAACCGTTGTATCTCCGGGTACCGCGCCTTCTTCAATAAATCGGGTTTCCGTGCATTCCACTCTAATACGACCGTAACTAACAGCACCAACTTGTCTTCTCTGTACAATTAAGATTTTGTCGGGAAAAAAATAGAGTTTCTGCTTCCCAACCGGGATACAAGGCACTTTAACGTTCGTTCTTATGTACTTGGGTATGGAGTAATTAATGGAAATACTACTTCTCGCAATGAACCGATATATGCCACTTTCTATCTGCACTCATAATGTCATTGAACGAATCATAAAATGCTTGTATTTTTGATTCTGTTGCTTCATCAATATCATATATTATTGTGGTGGTTTTCCTGTATCTATCTAGCAAGATAGAGGCAACAATCGACAACAGACCTAAAAACATATATGATGACGAGCTAAGCAGGGCCGCTATAGCTACTCCTAATGTCCACAGAGGAAACTTTTTATATTTCCGATTAATCTCACTTAGTATTTCCTGAGAACTGGAGTCAAAGATCTCTAGCGCATCCCTGCTTTCAATTTCATGCATGATAACATCGGAAGGCTGGTTGATAGTTCCGTTGCCGTATGAGGCAGGATTATCCCGTGTCCCCTCCCGACTTTTCCCTTTTCCGATCATGGTTTTGTAAGAAAGCCCATTTGTACCGATACGAATGTAGTTACCACGTGGCCCTGTCCCAATACGAAATCCTCTAATGCCCACCGAAGCCCCTATTCCCGACTTGGAAAAAGTCAATCTAACTCCACCAAACGACACTGATTTTCTTGAATAAAAGCTCATCTTAACCCTCCTCGTCACAAGCCTGCTTAAGGTATTTCTATCGAGAGTTAAAATTTCTAGTTAAGTAGCAACCCTTATTCCTTATTCGCTATATACTTCCACACCATCCGGTAGTTTCCTTCTCTCAAAATGACAGTCTATCCTATTTTATTACAAAATCTAGCAAATCGCGACTGTATTTTAACACTTACACGTGACGTAACGTCATGTTTTATAGTATAGTTACCGGTAAACAGATGCGCAGCCAAAAAGAGGTGATTATGAAGCCGCTTTGGAAGGTGGGAGAGCTTGCTAAGCTCACGGGGCTCACGATACGAACATTGAGGTTTTACGATCAGATCGGCCTGTTTTCTCCGTCGGCACATTCCGATTCGGGGCACAGGCTGTATAACGAAGCCGACCTGTCGAGATTGCAGCAAATTTTATCGTTAAAGGAGCTCGGCTTATCGCTGGAGGAGATTAAATCCATAGTAACCGGCGGACACTTCAGTCCGCTGGAAATCGTGTCGCTGCAAATCGCCCGTCTGAAAGAAACTATCCGGATACAGCAAAAGCTTCTGGCCGAACTGGAATATGTTTCGAATCAGATGCATTTAAAACAACCTGTGACCGTCGAAGATTTTACAGCATTATTAGAAATGATGAAGAAGAGCCGTGGAAAAATGATCCTCGAACGTCGGATGACTTGGGAGCATCACCTGGACCTGCTGGGCGACTTCCTCGACATAGATCCCGACGAATCGAATCAAGGGAGCTGAAAATCATGAACGAACGATCTGCCGTTCATAACACTTTCGTTGTCGAACGGGTGTATAAAGCCTCGCCGGCTAAGGTTTTTGCCTACTGGTCGGACTCCAGCCTGAAAGGGCAGTGGTTTTCGAAAGCGGATGAGTTTGACTTCCGTGTCGGCGGTGGAGAAAGCAGTCAAGGAGGGCCTCCCGGCGGACCGATATTTACCTTCGATGCCCGGTACCACGACATTGTGCCGGACGAGCGCATCGTTTACACCTATACTTTGGATATGGATGATACGCGGATTTCCGTTTCCGCAACGACCGTAGAGTTCAAGCCGGAGGGCGGAGGCACTAAGCTGATTTTCACCGAGCAAGGCGTCTTCCTGGACGGCCACGATACGCCGGATCTGCGCGAGCACGGTACCAAGGAGATGCTGGATAAGCTTGGTGTGCAGTTGGAGATCGGCTAGCCTACCTTAACATGCGAAGGAGGATCGGACATGACGGAAAACCGTGCGGCAAACAACGAAAGCAGTGCAGCGGAAGAATACGAATTGGTAACAACGCGGGTGATCAATGCATCCCCTGCTCTCGTTTACGAAGCCTGGACAAAGCCCGAGCATTTGGCACAGTGGTGGGGTCCGGACGGATTTACGAACACCTTTCACATATTTGATTTACAGCCGGGAGGAATATGGGAGTTTGTGATGCACGGACCGAACGGAGTCAATTATCCCAACAAAAGCGAATTCGTCGAAATTGGGCCCGAACGAATCGTGCTGCGGCATCTTTGTGCCCCCTATTATCAGCTCACGGCAACCTTCGAGGATATTGGCGGCAAAACCAGACTGACTTGGCGCCAGCTTTTCGAAAGCGCTACCGTATTTAACGCCATTAAGAAAATCACACTTCCAGCCAACGAACAAAATCTTGACCGGCTCGAAGCGCAATTGCAGAAGATGTCCGTCTGAGAACCACCCTGGCACCTTTTCCACGAGATCGCGCCGGCCGAAAGGCCGGTTTTTTCATGTACAAATAAAGTACCGTGACGTCCCCCGCCAAAAGATACAGTTTTTTTGACTAAAGGGCATCACCAAAAATATATAAGCAGGTTCAAGTTATGCGTGATATTACCTTTTGCCAAATTGTCTTAATAACTCAACTTTCGCAGGGTAAAATCGGCTTTTTAGCTTGATGTGATGAACAAAAGATAAGCTCGGTTAGTAAACTTAACTCGTTAAAAACGGAGGTGCACCAAATGAACGCCCCAATGCCACAGGCTTTCTACCGATGGTCACTTGGGCATTACTCCTTTAAAAATCACCTGTCAACGGAATGCTCTTCCAGAATGTGAGTGATAGCCTCTAATGTATGCACTCCTTTGGCAATATCGACTATAAACTCTACTGCATATTTCCGTTCCATTCGCAGATGATATCCGTTCAACAGCAGGAATGATTTTGTGACCAGATAGGCTGTCCGCTTATTGCCATTATGAAAGCAATGATTTTTGACCAGGGATTCCAACAATGCAGCAGCCTTATCAAATAAGGATGGGTAAGCATCTTCTCCAAAAACACTTTGTTGGGGGCTATGTACCGCAGAGTCCAGCTGACCGTGGTCCTTTACTCCCGCTTGCTCCGCGTCATTCATCCTCTTCATCATGAAATAATGTGCTGTAATTATCTCTTCTTTCGTCAAAAACTTCGTCATATCATCTATCCCTAAGGTCTTCAAGAATACCTTCGTCTTCTTCAAATACATCAAAGAAAGCTTCTAAAACTTCAGGACGGACATTCTCAGGCAATTTACTTTGCCTTACTTTTTTTAGCACAACTTCACCATGATCATTCTCGATAAATTCAATTTCATCTCCTTGGGAAACCTCTAACCTTTCAGCAAGTCTTTTAGGCAAACTAACGCCCAAGCTGTTTCCCATTCTCCCTACCTTCCGGGTATAACGAGTCATTTTCCGCTTATCGTTTGGCATTTTGACCACACCATTCATTTTATATTCTCCGCTTCTATAGTATGATCAGCGTTCAAACAGTTATACCTTATAACAGTAATAACTTTTATAACATACTTACATTTTATCAAATCTTTCTGAGGACATAAAGCAGACATTCGCAGTTTAAATAGGGGATTTAGCGGGCTCCTTTGCATTGTAAAATGCCGCCTTTTTTGATTAAAGTAGCATTAATTGACCGTAACTATCGTTCTATGGAATCATATAGTTATTCATTATAGAAGAAAGCCTAGGTGGGGGAGGATTAATTTTATGGCTAGGGACTATTTAAACTTAAACGATGGGCAGCTTTATTATACCGTTTCGGGAAAGGGCGATTCTGTTGTTCTGATACACGGAAATTTCAACGATTCTCAAATCTGGAACGAGCAGGCTGCTGCTTTGTCCACATATTATAAAATCATTCGTTATGATTTACGGGGATACGGTCTTTCCAGCACGCCAAAATCTTCATTCTCCAATGTCGATGACTTGAAAGCACTTATTGATTCCTTAAAGCTGCATAAAGTTACTCTAATCGGCTCTTCCTTGGGTGGAGGCGTTGCTATAGACTTTACTCTCACGTACCCTGACCTAGTTCAAGCCCTTATTCTGGTCTCACCCTCCATAAACGGTCATCCTTATCCCAGGAATATGATGTGGCAAGGAATTAAAAATTATATCCTTGTTCGTCTGAAAGGACGCGAGAAGGCTATCGAATCCTTCATCACTAATGATTACTGGCAATATTTCTTTCCTTCTGAGAAAAAAGAAGAGGCTCTACGAAGAGTCCTCACCAATGTCAGGAACACTAACAACTTCTGTCGATTCTCCCCAAATCTCTCAGTTCCTGCTAAACCTTACGCCATCAGCCGATTACATGAGATTAACATCCCGACCCTTATCATCATTGCCGATCAAGACCATCCATTTAACATAAAGACGGCTGAAACCTTACACCAGAACATAAAGCAATCGTCTAAAATTATGATGGAGGACTGCGGACACCTCCCATTTATCGAGGAGCCCCATGAATTCAATCATTCGGTCCTTGAATTTCTGTTAAATAGAAGCACTGACAGATAAAATGTAATCATTTCGGCGTTTTAAAGACGATCTTCCACGCAGCTTGGACACTCGTCTGGAAACCGTAAACCTTCACTCGTGTAATATTCAGGATTCGTCTCATCAAATACAAATGGCCCGCCGCATGACTGACACGCCAATATTATCGGGTCGCGTGAGCGAATAATTAGTGATTGGGCCCGTTCCTTCAATAACTGGTTCCATTCCACATCATCCATATCATCGCTCTGTTTCAGTGCTTGGATCACATTACGAATTTCAGCCTGAACTTTTTTAAAATCGATGCGTTCCCACAAAGTTAAAAACGGAATATACTTCTTATTTCTGGAGCATAAAATTTTGTACAAAAACAAGAACATCATGCCCCGATTTCGTTCTTTCAAGTACTCCATGTTGAGTGGAGCTACGCTATTCTCCAGCCAGTAATCCCACTCCTGCAGGAACTCCTCAGCCCTTCTTTCCCTTTCGATCGCCCATCCACGCGAAGTAAATACAATTGTAGAATACTTGCCATAGACCTCCGTTGCCAGAAAGCCTGTCCGAATCATATGATCCACTTTATCCATGATCTGTTCTAATGTAAGGTCCTTATAGTAACCATACGAAGGATTTCGATCTAATCCAAGTTCCAGCAGCTTTCGTTCCTTTGAACCTTTCAAAATTTTTGAGAGAAGCGTCCTTCCGCCTTCGCCAATGATGTCATCGGCCGCTCGCAGAATAGCCCGCAGTTCAGGATCCGGCAATGGTTTCATTTGATTTTTCATTTGTTTTTTCATTGGTTTTCAGGTTCTTCCTTTCCTTCCCGTTTAATTTGTCAAAACTTCGTTACTGATTTGTCTGCCTCGGCGTGATACCGCAAAAACTCTTCAAGGTCAAAAGGCACCTCCTCGCCTTCCGGCCTTGCGATAAACCAGATCTCATCCGTTTGGGGGTGCGGTGACTTCCATGTTCGGGGAGGGAGAGTAGCATCAAGGCTGTCCTGATCGGCAAACCTCTCCATTTCTTCCCATGTAATACCATACGGAAATCCCCATCCCGTATACCCGGCAATATATGCAAATGTCTCGTCAGACCACGGATCTTCGCCTCCTTGTCGCTCTTGCCGGCGTTGCAGCCTCTTTTCCTTGCGGGCTTGTTTTGCTCTTGTAGAAGCCTTCTCACTTTCTTTAGCCTTCCGAACGGCATCATCGGTTAGCGGCACTCCCAGTATACGGAGCTCTGCAATGGCCGTTCCTGCGTCAACGCCAAAATATTTGCGATAAGCACGGATGTGGCAAGTCCCGTTATAAGACTTGAGCCAACTTGCTGCAGCTGACTGCAGCCGGCTGTTTCTGTTCATTCTTTTGACTCGCGGTGTACTTGCGCTTTTCTTTCTCTTCTTCCCCAACGAATCCCCTCCCACAAAATTGCGGTCACTACCATTTAACCGCCTTTATTAATCCACTTTCTTCATCATAACTCTTCCAGAATAGAGGGAGTTACCCCACTAACCCATTATCTAATGTGCATTTTTCATTATTTTTGATCGCTGTTATCTATAATTCTGTATTTATAATCATTTTTGGGTTAAACTTTCCCTACTTCCAATATCAACAAGGCTATTTAAATCCATTCATCTAACCCTTATGTCAAATGAAGTGCGTAGAAGTAATCGTTCACCTGGGGAGTACAGAAAGATTCAAAATTTTATTGGCAAACTCATCGATGCTATTTACCAAAGGCCTATCTTTACTGTCCACACTATCTCCTCTGCAGCGGAAGTCTCAGAAGCAAACATGCAGGAGATATTTATCCATCTTAGAGTCGAACAGAATTATTTTTTCCGATGGAAAACAACGTTATAAAACATACTATTATTATAATTTACTTGATAAATTAAGGTAAACACACCTCCTCTGGAGACAGATCCGAACGTAAAAAGCGACCTGGCACGGTCGCTTTTCTGTTTGTATTGGTGGAGGCGAGATTAGATTCCGATTTCCCTCATTTTCATCGTGACTTTCTCGACCCGGCCATCCATGCCCGTCCCATCAAACTTCGGAAGCTGCAATTCGCTGACGATGGCTCCGTCACGCATGAACATAATACGTTCCGTCCTGGCCGCAACCTTGGCGTCGTGGGTTACAAGCATTACCGCCGTACCCTCCGCATTGATTTCGGTAAAGAGGTCCATAATCCCCTGCGCGGAGCTGGAGTTGAGCGCACCCGTAGGCTCGTCGCCGAATATAATTTTCGGGCTGTTCATAAGCGCACGGCATATGCCCGCACGCTGAAGCTGGCCTCCGGATACCTGTGTAATGTCGCGATTTTCCAGCTCCGCAATACCTACCCTTCTCATAAGCGCTCTAGCTTTTTTCGTAATTGCTGCAGCGTTTTTTCTGCTGCCCCGCATGGATGGGAGAATGATGTTGTCGAGGATATTCAGAGTTTTCAGCATCGTCGGCTGTTGGAAAACAAATCCCATTTCGGTTCGGCGCAAATCCGCAAGCTCATTCTCCCCCATCTCCGATAAATCCCTGCCGTCAACAACGACTTTCCCGCCATCAATCCCGTCCGTCCCGCTCAGCGCAAACATCAGCGTCGATTTTCCCGAACCCGAGGGTCCCATCACCGCCACGAACTCGCCCTCGTTTATATAGGCGGACACCCCGTCGAGAACATTGCGCTTCTCATCACCCTCGCCGAAAGTTTTGACGATACGATCTCCGATAATGATCTTCTTCATAGGCCTACTCCTTTATATTTTCGGAAATTTTAATTTGTCCCGCACCGAACGTGCCGATGATTGTTGCGATCAGTACCGAGCCTATCATCATCACCGGACTAAACAGATAGGAAGCAAGCGGATTGATCGTAAAATGAAACGTCGATGCTCCAAAGGAGGAGATCACCGCGCCCGCAAGCTTCTCTCCGAGAGTGTTGGCCAGAAGGGTCCCGAGGAAAATTCCGACAACCAGAACGAATACCGATCGCGAAATGTACTGCGCCTGAATATCCGAGCTGGTCAAACCGAACGCTTTCATGACGGCAATGGAATATCTGTCTTTGGCGACAAGCATTTTCATAAACAACAGGGTTACCAACACCGCTATAACCAAAGCAACAACCATGGCTGAATTGGAGGCCTTTGCGACAGAGCTTATTGTAGAGCCGAAGGTCTGCGCAATATATTCATCAATGTCCGAAACCTTCGCATAACCAAATCGACCCGCATATTCCGAAACCTTACTCGCGATTAGAGACGGATCTGAAAGCTCCGCACTGATCACGTACCACATAATGTCCGCCGAAGGAGCGGTGAGAACAGCCTTGGCCGTCTTCCCTCCGTTGGTAATGTCGGAATAAATTCCGCTTACCGTGAGATCTTTTTCCTTCCCCTCCATCAGCAGTGTAATCCCATCGCCGACCTTTATGTTCAGCTCATCAGCGTTCAAGGTGGACAGAGCAATTTCATCTTCATTGGCAGGCGCCCTGCCCTCGGAATATTCTACAGGGAAAATGGAATGGTCGCCGAGCTCAATTTTCAACCTTTCCTCCGAGCCATCCGCCGTCTTGACTTTGAATGTTTTGGTTGTCAGCACAGCATACTTCGAAATGGCGCTGTCGCTTTTCATAGTCTCGATGATTTCAGCCGCTTTTTCCGAAATTTGGTCGGTCTGCTGAAGGTCAATGCGTATATCGCTGCTGCCGATCCCCATATATTTGATGAAGCTTTTGGAGGAAATCGTGTTGTGCAAGTTCTGCGGAACTATAATGAGAAATGTTGAAATCACAAGCACCGCAAGCATGGTGGCGTAAAGCTTCTTCCGGGCGAGAACATCCTTGACCCCGAGAAAAATATTAAGGGGAAGCAGCCGGTTTCCACTCAGGCTAAAACGCTTTGTGCCCGCGGCTTTTTCCTGTGAAGTGCCAAACCGGATAGCTTCGGCGGCCGATATTTTCCGAAAGCGTCTCAGCACTCCATTTACATAGGCAATGATGGCAAGGAATACAAGCAAAATGCCGATGATTCCGAAAAACATGGCAAAAGATGAATTTTCGCTCTCCCCCATATAAAGCCGGATATTTTCAAGAAGCGTGCCCTGGAACACAAAAGAAAGGGCAAAACCTAGCATGCAGCCTATCGCCGCCATCGCCGCGTACTTCGCCACATAAATCTTCTTAATTTCGGAGATGCGCATCCCTATAGCCTTCATAACGCCAATTTCGCGGTAATCGTCTTCGATTTTCGCCAGGAGCGTAAAGCGTATGCACATCAAGGCAATGGCAACGACAAGCACGCTGACCAAAAGAATGACCCCTATCATCATCCCGTCGGAAATGGCATTGATCATTTTGAACAGCGGATAGGTCACCGTGGGGCCGTTCGCGTCAAGTCCTGCGGCAGCATAAGCCGTTTCGAAGTCTTTGAGCTTCGACAAATCCTTTAATCTGAATTCGATCAGATACTCTATATTTCCGGCATTTTTTAGCTCCTCGAAGTCATTGGTGCTGATCAGAAACCTTTTGGAAGAGGCGAGCGCGGAATTCATCTGCGAATCCCGAAGAAAACCGGCAACCGTAAATTCCTTCCCGCTTATTACGGCCTTGTCGCCGACCTTGGTGATGTTGTCCTTAAAGTAGCTAATAGGAACATAAAGCTCCCCGTCGGATACGTCGATAACATTACCGTCAAGATCAAGGAGATAATCGAACTTCTCGCTCTGGATGCTGAATCCGTTGTCCTGAACGCTATTCGCAAGCGTACGGTCGCCAAATCGAATTTGCGAACCGTCTATATTAAGAAATTCAAGCACCTGAAATTCATCCACATCGGGATGTTGCTCCGCGAAAGCATGAAGCCGATCAGTATCGATTTCCCCCGAGTGCATCTGCAGAAAATGCGGCGTTTTCGCCGTTATCATGAGTTCATTTAGCGCTCCTGAAAGATTTACGAACAGGATGGCCGCAAGCGAAACTAGCATAGCTGCAGCAGCAACAAATATTGTAGTGGTCAAGGTGATCAGCTTGCTCTTGGATAGATCATTACGGATTATTCTGTAATACATAAGTCACCTCTGGATTCAAGCTTTTTAGCCTAAACGACGTAAGCCCGTTGCCTATGGCAGAAACAAACTGACCCGACCACAATAGAAGAAACTTTCGGAACGATTCGCCGGAGTTACTCATTCGCTGCTCCATCGCCTGCACCAAACATCTTCATAACGCCCATCAAGCTTCCGCTTTCGGCACCGAGCAGCCTTTCTACATTGCAAATAAAGGCCAGCATGCGTGACAAACGCTCCTCGTCCGTCAGGGTAACTAGATCATCGTCAAAGACTGTATTCGCATAGATCACAACCATTTCCATGCACTCATACGGGTACGGCGTGTTGAACATTCCCTGCTCAATGCCCTCGCGGATGATGCCCGTCAGGATCGGCGGAACGCCATGAATGATGACCTTCTGAATTTTCTGATGCATAAGCGCGTTCTGCGGCTTGTGAATATGCTCCATAATTTCCCGGCTGCTTCCGCCGTTAAGGTTCATTGCCCTAACCACACGAATAATACGCTCGAGGATGGGAATGCTCTGGTCTTCGGCAATTTCCCGAGCCGCACCCAATAGACGAACACTATACCGCTCAATCAGCGCGTCCATAATATCTTCCTTCGACTTGAAGTGATAATACAGCGTTCCCCGCGCAATGCCGACCTTCTCAAGAATATCGTTGGTACTCGTGCCGTCAAAGCCCTTCTGACCAAATAGCTCATCCGCCGCATCAAGGATTTCGTTCCTGCGCTCATCAGCTTCTTTTACCACTCTCATATTTAGACCCCCAGTTTGTAGACCGACTGCCTGTCGGTTAAATGGTAACATATTATTTGGTGGTGTCAAGGGGGGGATAGGTTTGTAAAAACGGGGTTTTGCCACGAAGTATTTATTAAAGGCGGGCGTGTGCTTATTAACTTTGACCGTCTAACCTATAACTTCAAAAAATTACGCAACAATTGACAGCCAACCTCACACACTCTTTGAACACTTTGTCTTATGGTCTTGTCCTGCATGGACTTGCGTTTGTTGTCTGGAGCAGACTTATTAAGCTCCTCTAGCCCTGTGAAGCAGTACCTGATTGTCTTTCCATAAAAATGGCCCCCACAACGGAAGACCAAATGAGGTAGGTCTAAAAAAATTGTATAGCGCCTCGGTTTTCGAATCCTAATGGTTTTCATTCAAGTTATCACTTGTATTGATAATCATGGCAGTAAGGTTGCGATAGAGTACCTTCAGATATTCCAAAAGGAGCTACAGCGATAATCGTATAAGTATAGTTGTAGGTTCGTATCCGGGATTATTATCTACCCAACTCTTATAGAAGTCGTAGCGGTAATTAAGGCTGGTTGGGGCCTTGAAAGATTGCTTCGTTAACTGCTTTCCAAGTTTAAGGAATATCCATATTCAAGCTACGGAAAAAAAGTGATCGTAATTGTATAGCATTTTTGAAGCTGCATCTGCCAGTATCGAGTAGGAGGAGCGGCTACGGCGGTTCCAAAAGGTTAACAAAGCTCCAAATATCGAGAAAGTAAACTTTTCAGCCCTTTCGCTTCCCAATAGGAAGTCGGAAGGGCGTTGTTTGTGTTTCGAGGCATTTCCCATGCTCCTCGCCTGGAAATGGCCATGACAAAGTATTCCCATTCTGGAACACCGAGTGCACGTAGAATTCGGGTACGCACACGTTTCTATTGTTTCCAAAGGCACATGCGTAACTTCCTGCGAATCCATTGGTCGAATTTCTCGCAGTGATATTTGGCCGATGCAAGTCGGAAATAATCCATCCACCCCATTAAATAACGGTTGTTGGGCAATCCGGGTCTCCATGGGCATCGAGCGAGTTCGGGTTATCAGTTCCCGAACCTTTTCCTTAAAGCGAGCGATCGTTTTCGGGGCTAGCCGAATGGTCGCCTGCTTATTCGCAGGAAACTAAATCCAAGGAATTCCGATTCCAAGGACTGTCTACTGCACTCTTGTCCCAATATCACTATCAGTTTTCACTTCCCTTCCACAAAGCGAATCACCGATTCTATTACGCGTTCACCCGTGCGCTTGCTGGCAACGAATATGTTGCAGTCGTCCACATAGCGGACGACTCCCAAGCCTCGTCTAGTTAATGCTTTGTCTAGATCGTCCAGGAGAATGTTTGCCAGAAGCGGCCTTAAAGGGCCGCCTTACGGCTGCCCACTTCTGTCCGTTCCAGTGGCTTCTTCCTCCATAACTCCTGCGTTCAGGTAGGCTCCTCAGCTCTAGGACTCGCTTGTCCGTTCCTCTCCTTGTTTTCCTTGCCATGAGCATGTCGTGGTTGACCCGGTTAAAGAATTCCTCCAAGTCCATATCTATCGTCCATCGGTATCCTTTCTGTATGTAGATTTGGGCTTGCTTCACCGCGTTATGCGCTCGTTTCCCCAGCCCTGAAGCTGTTGCTGTACCATGAGAAGTGTGCAGCGAAGACCGGGTTCATCACTTGTAGAAGTGTCTGTTGGAGAAACCGGTCCATCACGGTCGGAATTCCAAGCAGCCGCACGCCGCCTCCGGGTTTAGGATTTCCATCCGTCTGATACTGCCTTTAATCCAATTTGTGTACCTTGGCCCGTGAATTCGCCTCCGGATACCTTCAGATTCCCCCTCGCGGCAGACACCCTCGCCCTTGGCTACGGTGAGCGCTCGCCAGCCCCCGTTCGGGACTCTCACCCTAGAGATAACGCCCATGCTGGGCGTACTATCGAAGTTTATTCCCAGAACTTTCTGGCAAGCTTATCATTCCTAATTATACTTATAGCAATTTATTGTTTTAGACAATATTAAAATGGCTGATTGGTACCTATAAAGTCTGACAGGATTATGGGTTAAGTCACATTTTGACGAAAGGCATTAACTTTCACGGTAAATCCTTCACCATGTTTTCAAGCGACATATTTTGACACATCACCGTAAGGACGCGGCCCATTCTTGCGATAATGCCGTTGTACAGGCGGAACCCCTTCGTTGATATCGGTCATTGCCGCGCCAATCGAACATTCCTCCCAGCCGCAACGACCGAGAATGAGGTGATATCTAAAGGGAAGATAACTAGGTTTTACGAAGCACGACGTAGCGAACAAACAGACCGCCGAGAAAGCGTTAATAAGAAAATTGTTTTTGTATTTGCGAGGTTATTTGGGGCTTCCCGCTTGTTCTTCCAATAGAGTAATATTCGACTGCAGCCTTTTCCATCTCCTTCACGTTATAGATATTTCGCCCATCATACACCAGTGGGGTTCTCATTAACCTTTTGAAGGTAGAGGGGATAATTGATACGATTTCATCCCATTCTGTAAAGATAAAACAGATATCGGCACCTTTTACTGCCTCTTCGACATCGTGAACATATTTTATACAACCTTTACCAATCTTTCCTTCAGGATATATAGTACCAATTTTTGCTGCGCCGGTTGGGTCAAATGCGTATATTTCCGCCCCTTCTTCAAGTAGCAACTGAATGTTTTCAACCGAGGCGGATTCTCTTATATCGTCCGTTCCAGGCTTATAGGTCAGTCCCAATACCGCTACTTTAAGACCACTGAAAGTAATGAGTCTTTTTCTTGCCTTCTGGTAGAGCATTCTTTTCTGGTCTTTATTAACTTCAATAGCTGCTTGAATAGTCCGTAGCTCATAACCATGTTGTCTTGAAAAATACTCTAGGGCTTTTGTATCCTTAGGAAAGCACGAGCCGCCAAATCCTATTCCCGCATTCAAAAACCTATTTCCAATTCGAGTATCGTAACTCATACCAATTGCCACATCCTGGATATCCGCACCAACACACTCACACAAGTTTGCGATATCGTTTATGTAAGAAATCTTTAGCGCAAGAAAACTATTTGCTGCGTATTTTATCATTTCGGCTGATCTTCTTTTAACAGATACTATCGGCAACTGAAAAGGTTTATAGATCTCCCTCAGCATTTCCTCAGCCCACTTGCTCTCAGTACCAATAATGATCCTTTCCGCATTAAGGGTATTCTGAACAGCTGAGCCTTGCGACAAGAATTCTGGGTTCGATGCTAATTCTATCCGAACATCATGTAGCAAGAAATCCTGTATAAACTGTTCAATTTTTTCGGCTGTTCCTACCGGGACTGTAGATTTTACGACTACTAAGCAATCTTTCTCTACAGTTTCCGCTATCTGCCTTGCTACTTTCGCAATATACGAAAGGTCCGCAGATCCATCCGGTTTTTCAGGTGTGCCTACCCCAATAAAGATTGCGTCAACTGTCTTATATGCAGATTTATAGTCTGTAGTATAGTCGAGCTTTCCAGCCGCATAATTTTTTTGCATTAATTTCTCCACATCTGGCTCATAAATCGGGGATCTTCCTGCACGTAAGAGATTAATTTTATTCTCATCAATGTCGACACAAATCACTTGATATCCGACTTCTGCTAAGCAAACACCCGTGACTAATCCAACGTACCCTGTTCCTGCAATTGCTATTTTAAACATAATTCCTCCAGTAAGAAACTTGAATGGACAGCCTGTAGAACGGACACCCCTTTGTATTGGGACAGCCTTATTAAACTATTTCCTCATACAATTATTATCGTGATATACACAATATAAGAGTCATTGCAATGAAAATAATGAGCAATTTTGGCCGCTTCTTACAATATGCCAGTTTTGATTAGCCTCTTACATAACCTTTCGTCTTTAAACATATGTAAGTAGGAGCTAGTTTCCAATGCTACGTCCACGTAAGTCCAAACAAAATAACCAAAAGGAGTTAGTTTCTGCCCCAAGCTTACCTTTCGATAGCCTTTTCTCTGCACAGCGTCCTGTCACTTTTGCCACGAATGATGTCTTCACCTTACTCAAATTCGAGGTCTGCTCGCTTCGGCCACTAAGCGTTCTGCAAAAAGGTTAGGTTAGGTTAGTTTAGTTTGTTTTGATTACAGTAGATTTTATTGGCTAACGACGGTGAGATAATAGGCAAGTAGCTTTCTACCCGCATCGTCATCATAATCAGAATTTCCATGATGCAGATTCGTTCCCGATAATAATACGTGACAAGGAGTCATGAATGGTATCCATCTACATACGTGGTATACAAATATGGGGACTTGCAGGTGGTATTGCCGTCGCCTAAAGGGCTTCTTGAAAAGTCAACTATAAATAGCCACATGCCCTCAAGAAAACGTTAAAAACCAATCATTTGGACATTGAGCGATCAAGTGATTCCATTCCCGGCGATGGGGTCAAGTAAATTCCGGTTTTACAATATTTTATAGCTATAACCGAAAGGATTTCTCTATTAAAGGGATGAAAATTAAGCAGAAACACTCTAGGGCTCCATTATTTATATAAACAGAACCCTAAGCCATTGTGCTCCTATGACAATTGTAGATTGCTCTTTCAGGCAACGGGTTAGAGCTAAACTAGAACATTAGTATCTGTCGAAGACATTAAAATCGCTAAAATAATAAGTAGATTAGACACTAGTTTTTAGATTGCAGCAACGTTTGCATTCTTTTCTAGGTCCACAATTTAAAATATAATTTTTAAAATCGTTATAATTTGTTCCACTGAGAATTTCGCCCATCGAATTGTCCTTAAGATTTCCCACCGCTTCTTCAATACATGAGAAAACATCACCAAATGAATTTACTCTGAGTTTTGTTTTTATATAATCACATCCTTTCCATTGCAGGAACTTACTCGTGTTGTACCAAGTGTCTAGATCATCCATTCGATCGGATGATACATCAAATGGGAAGAACTTTAACTTCATTCCATTCGCGAGCGCTATTTTTTTTGCTTCGTGAGCAACTTTCAATAATTCACCTATTTGCTCCCTTGTCAGCGGATTAGGTGATTGTGGACCATCCCAGGTAAGGTGTTGGAAAGAAAGCGACCGAACACCACATTCAATCATATCTTCTACATGTTGAATCAATTTGAATATATTTTGTTTTGTCAAGACAGTATTGACGTGCACAGATGGAATCATATTCAATGCATTATAAAAATCAATAGCTCGTCTAAGATTGTTTACGGTTTTGTCATAACTACCTGCCCCGCGATATAAATCATGGTCTTCACGTACGCCATCAATCGATGTCTGAAGACTTATATTTCTCAATATTTCTTCATCGTTCAATATAGTATCAACATTTACCGTCAAATTCGACTGTATCCGACAGTCTAAATCTAACCCAATGATATGTTTTATAAGTTTAACGATATCTTTCTTTATTAACGGTTCTCCACCCGATAAAGTTACTTTCTTTAGTCCCATCGTCAGTAAAGGATTAACGACTAAGTCAATAAATTCATCCACAGTCATCTCTTTCCGTTTATCTTTTGTTCTAAAATGATTATACATGCCCTCTTTTTCATAGAAACAAAAATCACACGTTAAATTACATCGATAGGTAGTTAATAGCATAACTGACTCGATCGTAATATTACTCATCCGTAATTCTCCTTCGCCTATTGGTAACTAATTGATACCGAAATGGTTTGAGTCTTTTCCGTTGTTTTCGTCTTCAGCGTCTATACAAGAGACTTGCTTTTGTTTTGTATACCCATGCCGCAGATCGCATTGATAATGGAATCAAGGCCATCTGTCCCTACTCTCTCGATAAAGGAATCCTGGAAATCTAACTCACTCTGTGTCTTCCCAATGTCGTTGAGTCTGCTATGAAGTAGATTCCTCAATTTCAACTGTTCACTTCCAGAATTACTAAATTGATCAATGCGTTCTTTCACTATCTTAACAGCGAGATCTTCAGGAGTATTATCGGGAATATGGAACGAGCGTTCGAAATAATCCCAGTTTGGCAATTGTCCTGGATAATTTTCGCTGGTTAATCCACGTAATATTAAGTACTGACTATAATTTTGGGGTGGTAGGAATACCGTCCTTATCCTTAATTGGAACGCTTCCAATATTGTCGTAAGCCCCGGTGCCGTTAGTAAAAGATCTGATTCGGCCAACAGACTAATAAAACTTTTGTGTGATAAAGAGGTAAACTCCCCTGGAAAATCTGGGAAAGCAATTCTAAGTTCGTCTGCTATTGTTTCACTACATACTACAATTACCTCATCATATTTCTGCCATAAATCGCGCAGATCATTAAGTACTTTTATAACTACAAATGGGTACTGAATTTCTCTTATCGGCACATAAATATTTTCTACACCGCCAAGATGAATTACAGCCCTGTTTTTTCGAATCAAGGTTGTTATCGGTACATCAATGACACTTCCGATTAAAACTGGGTTATATATTTGAAACTGATCCACCTTCTCTTGTGCCGCAAAAGTGTTTTGAATAAAGTAATGGCTTACCTCTCGTAAGCGAGGGTTTTGGTCAAAAACGGTTGTATCCCACATCCAAAACAAAGAATCCACATAACCAATTTGAATCTTATCCGAACAAATATTTACAAAATCGAAGTCCATTGATGTGAGTCCATAACTAAAGTTTTGGCATAGCTCAGAGAGCCGTTCGGCTCCATCGGAATTATAGAAATTTAATTCAATAGCCTCACTTATTTGCTCGCGCTTGAAATATTCATAGGCAACTCCGCAGCCAACAAAAACGCACTCAATTTTTTGTTGAACCAATTTTCTCGCGACACTAGCTATTTTTGAAACTGGTCCATATCCGAATGGAACCGCATTTAAAAGAACACGATGGTTGTTCAATGATATACCCCCCAGTCAAGTCTGTATTCTGTCATTGTCTCGACCTACTTTCAATAGACTACCAATGATCCATCGGAACATACGTCACAAGTTATTTCTACGCATTTGTAAGTAGTTTTTTTCTATATGCTTCCACTTCATTCGTAATCATGGAAACCAGCCTATCTAGATCCTCATTGCCAAACCTAACCTCTTTTACTTGTGTAACCGTGCCGAGTCCCATAACCAATGGCGAATACTCTTGTTCCTTGTGTAGGAATAGGATTAATGGGCGAGATAGTGCAGAAGCCCATCCCAATTCAACATGAACACCTCCGGAAATCGGAAACCATCCCGGAAATGCCACTACAAGGTCAGCTTTTTGCATTTCAATAAAATCAAGCTTTGTTGCTACTTCCGGTGTCATCAACTCTAAGCCAAATGCTTCCCTTTTTTGGGCAGAAAACACACTATAACCATTTGCAGTTAATGCATCGATAGCTTGGTTAAGGAAGGATGTTGCCTTACCTTCCAATAACCCATCCTCTCGTAATAATTGTGTAAATGGATATGCTAAAAATATTCTCATGATTATCTCTCCCTAGATCCATTATTTGTTTTTTAAATACCATGTCATAACTTTACGGACAGCTTTTACCGTGTCCTCCATGTCGTCTATGTTCAGCCCAGGCCCTAATTCTAGACCGATTTGACGCGCCATTACATCCCTAGCAACCGGGCAAGAATTTAGATCATATTTTGGCCTAACCTTGACTTCTTGAAGATGATACAAGACCGGCTCCTGCTTTTGTAGCCAAGGGATCTCTAAAACATATGGATGGGCTGGGTCAGCACCTAGATTTTCTTTCCGAATGGCATCCGTTATTTCATTTCGATATTTAGCCAAACGCTTCGGAACCAGAAAATTAAACTTAAAGTAAGCGTGCGTGGAGTTCTCGGGTACAACTGGGAACTCCAACTCCAATCCTCCTAATTGCTGCTGCACAAAGACTGCGAAATTTTGTCTCCTCGCTAATTCCTCAGGTAAACCGCGTAAACTATGAATTCCTAATATCGCTTGTAATTCTGTCATATTGTAGCTGTATCCCATATAAAAATAGTCAAACCAGCCTTCGCCTTTTCCCTTGTGAGTATAAGCATGTCCCAGTTCCGATAATCGCTTGGAATCGGAAATAACCACACCCCCTTCACCCGCAGATACATGTTTACGGCAGCAAATGCTATAGCATGCAGCAATCCCAAATGTGCCAGTCACTTTCCCATTCCACAGCGCACCATGTGACTGTCCGCAATCCTCAATAACCTTCAAATTATGTTCATTGGCAATCTCCATAATTTCATCCATCGGGCAAGGTTGTCCGTACATATGGACTGGTACGATCGCACTTGTACGTGGCGTAATCTTTCGACGAATATCTTCAGGATCCATAACCCAACTCGTTGGATCTATATCTACTACCACTGGAATTAGATGGCACTGTATGAGCGCAGAAATAGCAGATATATAACAGTTGGCCGGAACTAATACTTCGGAAAATAGGGGAAGTTCTGCCCCTAGGTAAGCGATATGAAGAGCCGCCGTTCCAGAGTTTACAGCAATCCCATATTCTCGATTAAAATGCCGAGCATATTCTTTCTCAAACTGGTGAACATAAACACCTCCATAAAACCTAGCTAAATAGCCCATATCTAGCGCCTTCATTACTTCTACTTTTGCCTCATTCGATATATGCGGATATGTACTTTTCTTTTTTTCACGAACGGGCACTCCACCATGGATTGCTAGTTCCACCATGATTTACTCACTCCTGTATTCATCTATTAGTCGTTTGGTTAGTAAGGCTTCGCTTAAAGGCTCTATTTCAAGTACTGCAGGAACACCGGTATGGATCATGTCGATAACTGATTCCC
Source organism: Paenibacillus sp. SAFN-117 (assembly GCF_051966115.1). Classification (NCBI taxonomy): domain Bacteria; kingdom Bacillati; phylum Bacillota; class Bacilli; order Caryophanales; family Paenibacillaceae; genus Paenibacillus; species Paenibacillus sp. SAFN-117. The sequence continues at coordinate 6,569 of NZ_JBQCLK010000016.1, read as the reverse complement.
AGTAGCTTTTATTTGCATCAATATCCACTTGCCTTAGTGAATGATGATTATCGGTAACTCCGTCATTACAATGCAAGTGAAATGCTTTAATCGAAGAACACAATACACGTAATGTATGTTCCGGGACTTGTTCAATTAATGCATGACCCGTATCGAAAATAACCCCCGAGCGATCTTCGGGTAATGCTTCTAAGCAATATAGTAAATCGTTCGCATCATCCCCAAGGTAACACTTCTGACTCGCTTCGGGTAATCTTCTTTGATTTTCGAGTAGTAACAAAGGGCCATCATCAACTGCTTGCACGATCTCTCCAATAACGCCTTTTGCAATACCAACTCTATCTCTCTTCTTTGATGAGTTTCCGGACTTAAAGCCAGCCGAACCAAGTTCCATAACTAACCATTTTGCCTTCAAGTATTCACTTGCTTGATACAGTTCTTTCCATAGTTGTAGAGATACTTGGCGAAGCGGCATGACCTTCTCAGCGATGCTTAACCCGTTGGGCCCAGCTATACTAATGGTCAAACCATATTGGGAGCAAATATCCTTCGCGTACATCAATTCTTTTGTCGAAGGCACCGGCGATTTACTATTACCATCCCACTTCCAATCCCACTCAAGATGTCGGAAGCCACTACGTACTAGTTGTTCTAGAAGGGGTTCCGTTAACTCGCGTCTTCTAACCCGATAACCTATTATCATTTACATACTCCTTAACAATTATCACCCAAAGGTTTCCATCACAAGCTTCAACTGCTCTAACTGTCTTTGGTAAGTTTCCAAGGTCCCTTTTCCTTCTAAAAAGCGGTTACGGTGATACCAGTAACTATCAAACTTTCTTGCAAGTACCGCGACTTCCAAGGTAGCAGGGTCAACGTACCCTCCCCCACCTTCATATGCTTTAATTATTTCCGACAACAGTTTAGCCGGTTCACTCAGTCTTGAGCGTGTAAGTAACGTAAGTACTACAGTTGCAAGATCCAATAACGCTGGGTCTGCACTACAAAATTCTAAATCGAGTACACCGATTAGTTTGGTATGATCCTCCTTAATTCTAAGATTAGGGTGTGTAAAATCTCCATGGATTAACTGAATAGGCAACTCCCGAACTTTGTTGAAATTCGTGGACAATTGAAGCGCTGCATTTTTAATGAAAAGGATATTTTCCTCCTCAATTGCCTTTATCGCCGAGTCCCCGCATATATCCCAAGATATGTCCCCGATCATAGAAACGTACGCTCCCACGGTCTGTACCAATTTTGTACTTGTTACTGCAAAGTCTAAGGGGACTTCACGAAGTTTTCTATGGAAATGACCTAAACCGTTTGCAAGTATGGGGTACAACTCGGCATTTTCTTGTGAAGGCATCACCCCTATCATGTTTTTGCTCAATTTCCATAGGTATGTGCCATCATCGTATAGACGGTGGCCTTTTGTAGTTCGTATAACCTCCGGGTAAAAAAACATCATGTCAGAGTCACTGAGTTGCTTTGTAGAAAGGTATTCATATAAGTCCAATTCGCGAATGACTCGATTCGTTTCATCTTTATCGTACCTAGCAAGCCAAGCCACCTCCCCCACTTGCCATGTAGTATTATTTACCCCTATCCTCTCCATTCTTACATCCAAATCTATCTTCCATCCGGCTTGTAATACCTTTTGCACCTCATTAATCATTCTCATCTAACCCTTTCTCCGTAAAACTTTCAACAAAGATATCCACAAGAATGTCCAGTTCAACTTTCGTTGCAAAAGAAGATATGAAACTCTTCAGCAAACTGGAACTCTCAACAACGTTAGATATATTGGTTTTACCCAAATGTGCCGGAAGTCTATCATTTCCCTCCGCTCTCGACATTCGAATTCCTCCATTTGGGGAAGGAGTCGTAACAAATACGAGTTGACGATTGCTTGAAGGATTAAAACCAAACCATTTAGAAGCAGAGTAAAACGCCCGAATTTGCTGAATATTTTCAACGTGAAGTAATGAGTGAAAGGAGCGATGGGACAGCTTTCGCAGCACTTCAGGATGATACGCAAGTAAATTATCGTGATAACTGCGAATTAATGAACGGTTCATCTCCCCTTCGTAAACGTAGTCCAGCGGGCGACTAGATTGATACAATGATCTAAGTAATGGGGATTTCTCGTCAAAAGGATGAAGCATGCGCATATGCTCAAATACATAATCTTTTTCCCAAATCCGGACGATATGAGTATAATCCTCCGGGTATTTCACTAGCCGACAAATTTTATGTACCAGACTACGATACCCCTCTCCAAGCTGATTCCATGTATCTATTGTGTCTTCTTCAAGCAAACATGGTGACATGATTAATAGCAGGATGGGAACTTCCATTACTCTCGCCTGCTTTATAAGTAATAGCGTTTCTAGTGCAATTTGGAAACTTAAACCTCCTGCTCCCTCCCCTACTGCATGATCCATACATGGACCACTAACTAATAACATACCTTCTTCTCGAATACTTGATTCTAAATCCATGAATGTGCTAGTTGCTATTAATGGTGAATCAATGGAGTTAACCGGTTGATAACCATATGTTTTCATAAACCATGCAATCGTACGATCATACATTCGGCGGATGATTGCGTTCTTATTAAATCCCTGGTTTTCCATAGTCTGATGAACTAATCACATCCTATCCACCGGTGTTTGCTTCAAAAAGAAATCTTCGATTGCCTGTATCATTTCATCGGGATGCCCATTACCGGATAATTCCAGGGAAGGTGCTGTCGGAAAATGGATTGGTTTGTGTTTCCACCATCTCTCGGTTCTTAACCAGTTTTTGCGTAAATCACTTTGATTATTGAGGATGTTGCTATGAAGGCGTTCCATCATTTCAGACTTCTCTATGGATCGGTAACTAAAAGAGGATTCCTCCGTATTTCTTCTAAGAAAGATATATCCTCCTAAGGGGTAGGGCCCCATCTGAATCCGACCTAAAATTCTAGATAGAGCCCGCAACGGGATTCGCAACTTACTGTTACCCAAAGTTTTATAATCAAGTGAATTGGCAACCCTTTCTCGAAAATTAGGGACCAACGTTAGTGTATGAGGTTCTACCTTCATTCCACCGGGCCATCCGTTTATAACACCCTTACCTTCTCCGAAACATATAAATGTACGATCGGTACTAACTAATTTATACCCTTTTTCCAACAAAGCACATTGTAGAGTAGTTTTACCTGCTCCTTTTTCACCAATAATCACCCAAGATGTATCGTGATGAACAACCGATGCAGCGTGCAATAGAGTCCATCCTTTGCCCTCCATCCATCCACGCCATAAAGTCCTAACCGCTTCTTCTACAAGGTAACCCGCGCCATTACGCTGCTTCGGTCTTCCAATCACAATCAATCTCCTTTTTACCGTTGAGATCAGGATGATTGTATCTTCACGAAGAACAGATATAATCTCCCAATCGTTATAACAAAATATATGGCCAACCATGTGAATACCATTGGCACTGCGAATAAGATCAACGGGTACACCTGCATCCTTAGGCAATTGTGGCAAGTCCTTAATCATCCAAGTAATGCACCACTCTTCTTCACAATGTGTTTCCCTAGTATTTATGGGACGAAATGTCTCTAAAATATCTTCCAACGCACCTGGATCTGTACTATTAAATCGTAAAGACAATCCGTTATTGCTTATTTTCGTTCCGTCTTGGATCCGATTGGAACAGCTAATAATATCTTCTAATCCATTCGCATTCCGCCAGTCAACCTTTAAAGGACGAGTAACTTTTAAATCAGGAATCATTTCTCGTTTTCGCGGTGTATTTTGAACTAGAAATAACTCCCCAGCCTCAATTGTAAACTCGACAAACCGTATTTCCTGATAATATTGTTCCAATGTTGCCATGATTGTTCGCAAATGCCAATAAGCATTCGGAAGTTCTTGCAGCAACAGGGACAAATCATTCTTCTCGGGTCTATTCTGCATTTCAGTATCAAACGCCCGACCTGAGTAGCCTAAAATGTAGCGACCGTAATCCATTTCCTCCCCTGAATTAGGGTTCCGCGTATATGCAGTACCGTGTCCACTGTTGGGTAATCCAACAGCACAGGCCGTTCTTTGTAACAATACATATGGCTTGGATATTCCCAGTTCACACATCCTTTGATAGCCAAGCCATGCGATAGATTCTGCTAGTTGAATAGGGCTTTGTTTTAACCAAATTTCATGTTCATTTTCACGGCCTAGTCCCCTAGAGAAGTCCCTAAGTTGTAGGGTAAGTTCTCTAAGTAAAATGGGTGTGGATGCACTATATAGGAAACCGATAAGGGCTTGCTGCTATCACTATGTTTGTCCCCAAAGCGGACAGTTAACATAAGTGGGACCTCTCTTGAATCTACGGTTCCTATAGGCCGCCCTTCTTGATGGACAAGCCAATGGGCCATTTCGGAAATGGTAGTTCTTACTGTACCTTCATCCAGCCCATTTTCAAAAAATGCTAGCACGCCGTTCGGAATTTGGATACGCAAGGTCGCAGCAACACTTAAGCCATCAAATTTTAAATCCCCACCTTGCGTCATTTTCCAAGATTCTTGCAAAGGCAACCATTTCGATTTCATTATTAATCATCATCCTTAACGTATAAAAAGTTTAATGAAATCACGCGCTTCTTGTTCAATAACCGATACTGGCAAATCTGAACTTACTCGTAACATCAAACCATGTTTTTTCCAATTGTTCACACTACCCCAAGTACGGGAATAGGACACCGCGTATAATTTTTCAAGCGGCAATAGCGGCCACCATGTTTGAATTGTTTGAGACGTCCTCACCCAATTCTGAAACGTTTCTATTTTTGTGAAATCCTGCTCGTTAAACCTTACTACAAGCTTATGTGGAACCATATGTGTAAAAGGTAAAGGGGTAATTATTTCCCCCTGTGTATCCTGAAGGAGTGTTTTCCAGATAGTCGCGCGATGCAGCCTTTCCCTTCGGTTGATCGGCCAACCATCAAACGATTTCTTTAATTCCGACAATACTGGCCTTGCCATCCTAAGATTACGGCCGACTAATCTTCGATCATAGGTGCCTTGAATCCTGCCACTGTTAGAAAAGCATTCAGCACGTTGAATGTACTCATAACAATTTGAGAGAAGGGCGCCACCTTCACCGCACTCTAGCATCTTTCCATCAGCGAAACTGAAAACTGTAGCATCCGCGTATTGTCCAACATGACGTCCATCGATAAATGTTTCGAACGCTTGCGCACAGTCAGCGATCACCTTTAATCCGAATTTTTTATAAGTCATGATATCCGATGGTGTTACACCAGGTACTACCATACCAAATGGGTAAACTAAAATAATTGCGCTCGCACGCTTGCATAAATCTTCATCAACCTTAGTTTCAAGAACATCGCCAACTTCGTAGTACAATGGCTTCAACCCTGAGAGTATTACGCTCATCGTTATAGCGTCACAACCAATCGATGGCACTAAAATCTCGGAATTTTTCGGTAATTGCAGGGCATGTAGAGCCAATTCAAGTGCCGAGGATCCGCTATTAACAAAGATGCAATGTGATATTCCGGTAAAGTATTCAAACTCCTTCTTAAGAAGACCCTCAATGTTTGACATAGTCCCATTCAAAGGTATCATATTGTTCTTGAGATAATAACTGACTCATATTAAAATTGAATTTCACATTTGCTGGATCACACCCAGTGCATACTTTCGGCGCCACTTTAGCGAACTCTTGACGGTTTTTCGCATAATCAGGGTCGTTCCATATATCGGAAAAACTTCTCGTCCAGACTCCTTCAACGCTAAGTGGTTTCCCTCTTCGATGAGATAAACAGTTACATGCTGTCATAACGCCATTCTTTGCATCAATATAAGCAATATAGTAAGGAACTACACAGCAAGAGTGAGTTAGTGCGCGTCCAGATGAACTTCGCTCCATATCAGCTTGCTCAGTTCCAAATATTTCTGGCCGCAAAGCATTAAGTCCCACAGAAGATGTCTGAAGACGTTCATCAATTCTTCTTGCGATTGCATTAAATTGTTTAATTTGTTCTAAATTCAAAAATAAACCCCGAGCATCCTTAATTGGATTAAAGCACCAAGAATCTACCCCAACCGATTCCAATATAGGTATAAATTCATCAATATGGTCAAATGTCCGATTCGAAATAATTGTATTTACGGTTAATCGCAAGGAATAGTTTCTCTCGACACGCATTTGGTTAGCAATCGCCAATCCAGCAAGCGCTTTCTCAAGTAAGCCAGGTGTTCCTCTAAGGTTGTCATGAACCTCGGCTCTTGGCGAGTCGAGAGAACATGTGATACCACTTATACCCGCGTCAATTAACTCACGAATTTTTTCCTGCAAGAATGCTCCGTTCGTAATAACACTTGCTTGCATATCTAATGAACGAATATAGCGGATCGCCTCAGGCAATTCTTGATAAAGCGTCGGTTCGCCACCCGTAAATCGGATCTCCTCTGTCTATAATGGACTAAGAAAATTAGACAGCAAAAAAGGAGTTTCTTAGTTGTATGGCAACGATGAGGAGAAAGTTCACAC